>NZ_JBEGFC010000005.1:123710-326028 GCF_040202405.1 Xanthomonas sp. WHRI 6106
GCCACTTACATTCCGAATATCACGAGGCTTTGCACGTACCCTCATCCGCCCCTTCGGGGCACCTTCTCCCGGAGGGATAAGGAATCGAGGCCCCTCTCCTGCAGGAGAGGGGTTGGGGTGAGGATACGGGCGAAGCCACTTACATTCCGAATATCACGAGGCTTTGCACGTACCCTCATCCGCCCCTTCGGGGCACCTTCTCCCGGAGGGAGAAGGAATCAAAGGCCCCTCTCCTGCGAGAGAGGGGTTGGGGTGAGGATACGGGCGGAGCCATTTACATTCCGAATATCACGAGGCTTTGCACGTACCCTCATCCGCCCCTTCGGGGCACCTTCTCCCGAAGGGAGAAGGAGTCAAAGCCCCTCTCCTGCGGGAGAGGGGTTGGGGTGAGGGTACGGGCGAAGCCACTTACATCCCGAATATCACGAGGCTTTGCACGTACCCTCATCCGGCCCTTCGGGGCACCTTCTCCCGCAGGAGAAGGGGTCAAAGCCCCTCTCCCGGCGGGAGAGGGGTTTGGGGTGAGGGTATGGGGCGAAGCCGTTGCAGCATTGAAACTACACGCGGCTTCGCTCGTAGCCTCGTTACCCCTGCAGGGCACTTTTCCCGCTGGGAAAGAGACAACGCACGAGTTATTCCGAACCAACAACAAAAAAGCGGGCCGAAGCCCGCTTTTTTGTCATGCATCGCGCGTCACGCGTGATGCATCAGCCAGCAGCGCTTACTCGGCCGAAGCCGGCACGCCCTCGCCTTCTTCCACTGCCTTGATCGACAGGCGGATACGGCCCTGCTTGTCCACTTCCAGCACCTTGACGCGCACCAGATCGCCTTCCTTCAGCTTGTCGCCGACCTTCTCCACGCGCTCGCTGGAAATCTGCGAGACGTGCACCAGGCCGTCCTTGCCCGGCAGGATGGTGACGAACGCACCGAAGTCCATGATCTTGGCGACCTTGCCTTCGTAGATGCGGCCCGGCTCCACGTCCGAGGTGATCTGCTCGATGCGCGACTTCGCAGCCTGCGCAGCAATGGCGTTGACCGAGGCGATGATGATCGTGCCGTCGTCCTGGATGTCGATCTGGGTACCGGTTTCCTTGGTGATCGCCTGGATGGTCGAGCCACCCTTGCCGATCACTTCGCGGATCTTGTCCGGGTGGATCTTGATGGTCAGCAGACGCGGCGCGTAGTCGCTCAGCTCCTGACGCGGGGCGGTCAGTGCATGCGCCATCTCGCCCAGGATGTGCAGACGGCCGGCCTTGGCCTGCTGCAATGCCTGCTTCATGATCTCTTCGGTGATGCCTTCGATCTTGATGTCCATCTGCAGCGCGGACACGCCTTCGGCAGTACCGGCCACCTTGAAGTCCATGTCGCCCAGGTGATCTTCGTCACCCAGGATGTCCGACAGCACGACGAAGTCGTTGCCTTCCTTGACCAGACCCATCGCGATACCCGCGACCGGCGCCTTGATCGGCACACCGGCGTCCATCAGCGCCAGCGAGCTGCCGCAGACCGATGCCATCGACGAGGAACCGTTGGACTCGGTGATTTCCGAGACAACGCGGATGGTGTACGGGAATTCTTCCAAGCTCGGCATCACGGCCAGCACGCCGCGCTTGGCCAGACGGCCGTGGCCGATTTCGCGGCGCTTCGGCGCGCCGAAACGACCGCACTCGCCCACCGAATACGGAGGGAAGTTGTAGTGGAACAGGAAGTTCTCTTTGTACTCGCCCGAAACGGCGTCGATGACCTGACCGTCGCGTGCGGTGCCGAGCGTGGTGATCACGATCGCCTGCGTTTCGCCACGGGTGAACAGTGCCGAGCCATGGGTACGCGGCAACACGCCGGCCTTGGCGCTGATCGGACGCACGGTATCCAGCGCACGGCCGTCGATGCGCACCTTGGTGCTCAGCACCGAGCCACGCATGGTCTGGTATTCCAGTTCGCCGAATTCCTTGGCCAGATCGCCGGCAGCCCAGCCTTCGACGGTGGCACGCGGCGCCAGCGAACCCAGCACGTCCTTCTTGATCGCCGAAATCGCATCGCGGCGCTGCAGCTTGTCGCGCACCTGGAAAGCCGACGCGAGCTGCTCGCCCACCGCTTCCTTCAGTGCGGCGATCATGCCGTCGTTCTTGGCCGGAGCCACCCAGTCGGACGGCTTGGTGCCGGCTTCGACGGTGAGCTCGTTGATGATGTTGATGACCTTCTGCATCTCGCGATGACCGAAGGTTACTGCACCCAGCATCACTTCTTCCGACAGCAGCTCGGCTTCGGACTCGACCATCAGCACCGCGTTGGCGGTACCGGCCACGACCAGCTCCAGCTGCGAATCCTTCAGCTCGGTCACGGTCGGGTTGAGGATGTATTCGCCATTCTTGTAGCCGACCTTCGCCGCAGCGATCGGGCCGTTGAACGGGGTGCCGGCCAGCGACAGCGCGGCCGATGCGCCGATCAGCGCGGCGATATCGCCGTCGATGTCCGGGTTCATCGACATCACGGTGGCGATGATCTGCACTTCGTTCTTGTAGTCCTCCGGGAACAGCGGACGGATCGGGCGATCGATCAGGCGCGAGATCAACGTTTCCTTCTCGGTCGCGCGTCCTTCGCGCTTGAAGAAGCCGCCCGGGATGCGGCCGCCGGCGTAGAACTTCTCCTGATAATCGACCGTCAGGGGGAAGAAGTCCTGCCCTTCGCGCGCGCTCTTGGCGGCGACGGCGGTGACCAGCAGTACGGTGTCGTCGAACTTGACGATGACGGCGCCGCCTGCCTGGCGAGCGATTTCGCCCGTCTCAAGGGTGACGGTGTGCTTGCCGTACTGGAAGGTTTTGGTGATTTTTGCCACGGAGGTTTTTTCCCTTAGGTGTTGCTGTCTGCGTTGGACCGTCGTCGACCCATGCCGAGAACGGGCGGCCGGGAGGCTCCGGCCCATGAACTTGGTGATGCGATGACGCGTTTTGCGAAGGACCAAAACAAAACCGCGGCGCATCGCTGCGCCGCGGTGGTAGGACTCGATCAGCGGCGCAGGCCGAGCTTCTCGATCAGCGACTTGTAGCGGTCGTTGTCCTTCTTCTTCAGGTAGTCGAGCAGGCTGCGGCGACGGTTGACCATCTGCAGCAGGCCACGACGGCTGTGGTGATCCTTCTTGTGGGTCTTGAAGTGACCGGTCAGCAGCTCGATGCGTGCGGTCAGCAGGGCGACCTGCACTTCCGGCGAACCGGTGTCCTGGGCGCTGCGCTTGTTGTCTTCAATAACTTTCTGGGTGTCGACGGACATGATGTTTTCTCGATAGACGCGTGGTCGACAGGAACGTGCGTGACGCACCGCCGGACTCGCCGTTTGCTTGGGATGAGCGCGCTTGGCGCTGAGGTGCCCCGATTGGGGCCGCGAAATTGTACCGTCGCACGGCCCGGGTAACAAGTTGACTAAACCTTAACAAGTCAATTTCTGGTTCAGTCCGTTGAACAATCGCTGCGGCGACAGACGTCCGTCGGCGTCCACCAGGCCAAGTCCCGACGGGCTTCCGTCCGGGCCGAACACGGCCACCTGCCCCGCCGGGAACGCCGGATCGCGCAGCCGCTGCCCCATCCGGAACCGGGTCGCATGCGCCTCATCGAGCATGATCTGCGCAAAATCCGCCAGCCCGGCCTGGATCGGCAGCAGCAGATCTCGCGCTTGCGTGCCCGTCTCCAGCGCGGCGGCCAGCTGGTCCAGGGTAATCATCTGCGGCGCGCGGAACGGCTCCACCCAGCGCCGGCGCAGCGACGCGATATGCGCACCGCACCCGAGCACCTCGCCCAGGTCGCGGGCCAGGCTGCGGATGTAGGTGCCCGAGCCACAGGTCACGCGCAGCTGCAGCCGCGGCGCGCCATAGCCCAGCATTTCGATCGCCTGCACTTCGACCTCGCGCACCGGCGCCTCGATGACGTCGCCACGCCGGGCCTTGGCGTACAGCGGCTCCCCGCCCTGCTTGAGCGCGGAATAGATCGGTGCCTGCTGCTGGATGCGGCCGACAAACGGCAGCAATGCGGCACGCAACGCGTCTTCGCCGAGCTCGGGCACCGCACGTACACGCAACGGCTCTCCATCGGCATCGTCGGTGTCGGTGGTCACGCCCAGCACGATCTCGGCGTCGTAGGCCTTGGCCGAGCCGAGCAGCAGACCAGCGATCTTGGTGGCTTCGCCAAAGCAGAGCGGCAGCAGGCCGGTTGCCAGCGGATCCAGGCTGCCGGTATGGCCGCCCTTTTCCGCCCGCAGCAGCCGGCGCGCGGCTTGCAAAGCATTGTTGGAACTCAGCCCGGCCGGTTTATCCAGCAACAGGATGCCGTGCAACGGGCGATAGACGATGCGGGGTTTCAAAGGATCGATGCTCGAATCGGGCGCAGTGCGCGCCCGCGGAAAATCAGGGGCGCAGCAGCGGCGCCAGCCGACAGCGCTCAGCGCGGCTCGGCGTCTTCGTCGCTGGACGTGGCATCGGGGCCAACGTCGTCCAGGTCACGCAACAGATTGTCGATGCGCTCGCCGCGATCGACCGAGTCGTCGTAGTGGAAGTGCAGCTCCGGCACGTGACGCAATTTCATTGCGCGCGCCAACTGCGAGCGCAGCTGGCCGGCAATCTCCTTGAGCCCTTTCACTGCTTCGGCCGAGCGCTCTTGCTGCAACGCGGTGACGAACACCTTGGCATGCGCCAGGTCGCGGCTGATTTCGACGTCGGAAACACTGACCGACGGCAGGCCGTGGTCGCGCACGGCCGCGTGCACGATCGTGCCGAGGTCGCGACGCACCTGTGCAGACACGCGGTCGGTGCGATGGAATGATTTGGTTGGCATGGTCGTGGACCTGGTTGATTCGGAGGGCCAGATGGCACCGAAGCCAAAAACGAACGTGGGCGGCCATGCCGCCCTCGCCTTGCAGAACTTGCGCGCAGCATCGGCTGCGTAGAGAACCGGGGCCTGCAGGCCCCGGCCTCCATTACAGCGTGCGGGCAACCTCGATACGCTCGAAGCACTCGATCTGGTCGCCGGCCTTGACGTCGTTGTAGGCCTTCACGCCGATACCGCACTCGGTACCGTTGCGCACTTCCTCGACGTTTTCCTTGAAGCGACGCAGCGATTCCAGCTCGCCCTCGAACACCACGACGCTGTCGCGGAGCACGCGGATCGGCTTGCTGCGCTTCACCACGCCCTCGACGATCATGCAGCCTGCAACCGCGCCGAACTTGGAGCTGCGGAACACATCGCGCACCTGCGCAATACCGATGATCTCTTCGCGGATTTCAACACCCAGCAGACCGGAGGCCACCTGCTTCACCTGATCGATCACGTCATAGATGATCGAGAAGTAACGCAGGTCGATACCGTTGGACTCGACGATCTTGCGCGCCGATGCGTCCGCACGCACGTTGAAGCCGATGATCGTGGCCTTGGAAGCCGCTGCCGAATTCGCATCCGACTCGGTGATGCCACCCACGCCGGAGTGGATCACGTTGATGCGGATGTCGTCGTTGGACAACGCCACCAGCGACTGCTTCAGCGCCTCCACCGAACCCTGTACGTCGGCCTTGATCACCAGGTTCAACACCTGCTGACCTTCACCCTTGCCCATCTGGGCCAGGATGTCTTCCATGCGGTTGCTGGCCGAGGCGACCAGGCGCGATTCGCGACGCTTGGTCTCGCGCTGCTGCGCCACGTCCTTGGCCAGACGCTCGTCGTCGACGACCACGAAGTCGTCACCGGCTTCCGGCACGCCGGACAGGCCGAGCACCTGCACCGGAATCGACGGGCCCGCCGAGGCCGGCTGATGGCCGGTCTCGTCGAACAGCGCACGCACGCGGCCGTACTGGATGCCGCACACCAGGTAATCGCCACGCTTCAGCGCGCCCTGCTGCACCAGCACCGTCGCGACCGGGCCACGGCCCTTGTCCAGCGAGGATTCGATGACGGTTCCGCTGGCGCGGCCTTCGGCCACTGCCTTGAGTTCCAGCACTTCGGCCTGCAACGAGATCGCATCCAGCAGCGTGTCCACGCCGGTACCGACCTTGGCCGACACTTCGATGAACTGGGTGTCGCCGCCGAACTCTTCGGCCACCACGTTTTCGGCCAGCAATTCGTTCTTGACCCGCAACGGATCCGCGCCGGCCTTGTCGATCTTGTTCACTGCCACGATCAGCGGCACACCGGCCGCCCTGGCATGCGCCACCGCTTCCTTGGTCTGCGGCATCACGCCGTCATCGGCAGCCACCACCAGCACCACGATGTCGGTGATCTTGGCGCCGCGCGCACGCATCGAGGTAAACGCGGCATGGCCGGGCGTATCCAGGAAGCTGATGACGCCACGACCGGTTTCGACGTGGTACGCACCGATGTGCTGGGTGATGCCGCCGGCTTCGCCGGAGGCGATCTTGGTGCGGCGGATATAGTCCAGCAGCGAGGTCTTGCCGTGATCGACGTGCCCCATGATGGTCACCACCGGCGGACGCGGCGAGGCATCGCCCTGCGCATCTTCGGCGTGCGCCAGCAGCGCATCCTCGAAGTCGGCATTGTCGGCACGCACGGCCTTGTGGCCGAGTTCCTCGGTCACCAGCGCGGCGGTATCGTGATCGATGCTCTGGGTGATGGTCGCCATGACGCCCATCTTGAACAACGCCTTGACCACGTCGCCGCCCTTGAGCGCGAGCTTCTGCGCCAGGTCGGCCACGGTGATGGTCTCGCCGATCGCCACCTCACGCACCACCGGTGCGGTGGGACGCTCGAACCCGTGCGGGCCGCTGTTGCCCTGGTTGCCACCACGGCCACCATCGTTGCCGCGACGCGACGACGACGAACCCGGACGCCCGGTCGGCTTGCCACGCACATTGGAACGGCGCGCACGGTCGGCGGCGGACAGATGCAACTGCCCGGCAAAACGCTTGGTCGCATCGTCGTCTTCGACGCCGGCCACCATGACGTGCGAGCCGCGCGTCTTGTGCTTGGCCGCGTTGTTGCGGTCGTCCGGACGGGCCGGCGTCGCCGGGCGCGATGCGGGCGAGGCGCCAGCCGGACGGGCCGGACGCGGCGCGGAAGACGGCGAGGACGGTGCCCGTGCGGCAGGCGCCGACGGCGTCGGCGCAGCAGCAACCGGGGCCGGCGCGCTGGCAGCCGCAGCGGCTTCCTCGGCAGCCTTGCGCTCGGCTTCTGCACGGTCCTTTGCCGCCTGCTCTTCCTCGCGCTTGCGCTGAATTGCTTCGTCGCGCACGCGGTCGCTTTCGGCCAACGCCTGCTGCTCGTCGAGATTGCGCTGACGCGAGGCGGCGAGCTTGGCCAGGATGTCGGCGCGCTCTTCGTCCGGCGTCATCGGCGCGGCACGGCCGCTGCCTTCGTTCTCGGATTTCACGTAGGTACGCTTCTGCCGCACTTCCACGTTGACCGTGGTTTTGGTGCGACCGGCGTTGACCGTGACTTCCTGCAGCTTGCGCCGGTTGAGCGTGATCTTCTTGGCTGCTTCGCTGGCCGCATCGGCAGGCGCGTCGGCCTTGCCATGCGTGCGACGCAGGAAGCCAAGCAGTTTCATCTTCTCGGTGCTGGTCACGACCTGGTCGGGACCGCTGAACTTCATTCCGGCCTCGGCCAGTTGAACCAGCAGTTTATCGACCGGCGTATTGACCAGTTCGGCAAGCTTGCGGATGGTGGTTTGCTGCGACATTCGGATCCTATGATCTGGTTGGCGCCCCCTCGCCCAGAGCAAGGGATACGCTGATTCTAAGCCCTGATGGGGTCAGGGCGCGGTTCATTGCCGGCTCATTCGCCGCGCTCCAAACGGGCGATCTCCTCGGCGCGGGCCGCCAGGATCAGCGCCGCGGCGCGCTCCTGGGTCATGCCCTCGATGCCGAAGTCGACGATCTCGTCCGCAGCCAGGTCGGACAAGTCCTCGCTGGTGCGCACGCCGTGCTCGGCCAGAGCAAAGGCCGTTTCCTCGTCCATCCCCTCCAGCGCCAGCAGGTCCTCGGTGGGCTGAGTCCCTTCCAGGCCTTCTTCCTCGGCCAGCGCAGCGTTGAGCAGCGCGTCGCGGGCACGGGCACGCAGCTCCTCGACGATGTCTTCGTCGAAGCCTTCCACCGCCAGCAGCTCGCCGACCGGCACGTAGGCGATTTCTTCCACCGTGTTGAAGCCTTCGGACACCAGGATCGCGGAGATTTCCTCGTCCACTTCCAGGCGGTCCATGAACAGCTGGCGTGCCGACGCCTGTTCAGCCTCGGACTTGGCAGCCACTTGGTCGGCGGTCATCACGTTGAGCTGCCAACCGGTCAGGCGGCTGGCCAGACGCACGTTCTGGCCGCCCTTGCCGATCGCCTGGGCCAGGCGGTCTTCTGCCACGGCCAGGTCCATCGAATGCTTTTCTTCGTCGACGATGATCGACTGCACTTCGGCCGGCGCCATCGCGTTGATCACGAAGTTGGCCGGATTCTCGTTCCACAACACGATATCCACGCGCTCGCCATTGAGCTCGTTGGACACCGCCTGCACGCGCGAACCGCGCATACCGATGCACGCGCCGATCGGATCGGTGCGGGTGTCGTGCGCAATCACCGCGATCTTGGCGCGGTCGCCCGGGTCGCGTGCGCAGGCCTTGATCTCGACCAGGCCCTGGCCCACTTCCGGCACTTCGAGCTTGAACAGCTCGATCATGAATTCCGGCGCAGCGCGGCTGATGAACAGCTGCGGGCCACGCGGCTCCGAACGCACCTCGGCCAGGTAGCCGCGCACACGGTCGCCCGGGCGCAGCACGTCGCGCGGAATGCCCTTGTCCTTCGGAATGAAGGCTTCGGCATTCCCTCCCAGATCGACAAAGATGTTGCCGCGCTCGGCGCGCTTGACCACACCGGTAATCAACTCGCCCACGCGGTCCTTCCATGCATCCACGACCTGCTGGCGCTCGGCCTCGCGCACACGCTGCACGATCACCTGCTTGGCAGCCTGTGCGGCAATGCGGCCGAAATCCGGGTTTTCGATCTGTTCTTCGATGTAGTCGCCCACATCCACGCCGTCGGCTTCGTCGACGGCATCCATCAGGCGCACCTGGCGGTCCGGCGACTCCATCACCACATCGTCGGCCACCACTTCCCAACGGCGGAAAGTCTCGTAGTTACCGTCCTTGTGATCGATGGTCACGCGCGTCAGCACGTCCTGGTCGGGATAGCGCTTCTTCGCTGCGGACGCCAACGCGGCCTCGATCGCATCGAAGATCACTTCGCGCGGCACGCCCTTCTCGTTGGCCACCGCATCCACTACCAGCAAAAGTTCCTTGCTCATTTCGTCACTCCGCGCGCGGCTTGCCAGCCGCCGACTCGTTGGATGGTTTCTTCTTGTCGTGCCCGGGTTTTTTCGGGCCGGGCTTATTCGGTTTTTGCGGTGCCAGGCCCAGAGCGACCCAATCCGGCACGATGCGCGCCTTGTCGATATTGTCGAAACCGATCTGCAGGTCCTTGCCGTCCACCGCAAACACCACGGCATCGGCGTCGGCCTCGATCCGCAGAATCTGGCCCTGGAAGCGGCGCCGACCATCCTGCGCAAGCTTCAACACGATCTTGGCGGACTCGCCGGCGTGACGCGCGAACTGCTCGAGGGTGAACAACGGACGGTCCACACCCGGCGACGACACCTCGAGGGTGTAATTGCCGCTGATCGGGTCTTCGACATCGAGCTGGGCCGACACTTCGCGGCTCACGCGCTCGCAGTCGTCGACGTTGATCACGCGCTCGGGCTGTTCGGCCAGCGGCACATCGATATAGAGGCGCAATGTGGCGCCACCTGGAGCGGGAAGATACTCCACGCCCAGCAGTTCCAAGCCCAGGGACTCAACCGTTGGACTCAGCAGATTCGCGATTTCGGTCGCTTTTTCGCTCACAGACTGCCCTGATCAGATGATTGCCAGTAGAACCCCGGCAACCGGCAGCTAACTTTCCGGTTCCGGAAAAAACAAGGGGCCCGATGGGCCCCTTGCGTGAAAAAAACCCGACCTCTCAGGGTCGGCGTAAAGACGGGAACAAGCGTCCTTACGATCCAAGAAGTTGAATCGCTGCGGTAAAGCAGCAATTCGAAACTTGGTAGCGGGGGCAGGATTTGAACCTGCGACCTTCGGGTTATGAGCCCGACGAGCTGCCAGACTGCTCCACCCCGCAGCAGAAGCGGAATTATGAAGAACTTGAGCGGCAATTGCAAGCCCTAGTTTTCCATCTGTTGGACACCGTGGCGGGTGTCTAACGTCGCGGCGAATGATACCCGCAATGCAACAAAAACGAAACACTTATCACGACTTTCTTTCAATCTCCCGCCGCGCCTGGCGAGAGCCGCGGTACATGCGGCGCAACGCAGCCTGCTTACGCAAGACCGGCGAAGGCGCGCTGGCACCACACCATGATCGGGCTCCAGGCCAGGCCGAGCGCGAGCAGGGCCAGTGCGTTGACGCCCAGCACCGTCCCCAGCACGCGGTCGTTGTTGGCCGGCAAAGGCTCGCCCACCGGCTCGTCGAAGTACATGACCTTGATGACACGCAGGTAGTAGTACGCACCGATCACGGCACAGATCACGCCGACCAAGGCCAGCCACAGCATGTCACCCTTCACCGCAGCGCCAAGCACGGCCAGCTTGGTCCAGAAGCCCAGAAACGGCGGAATACCTGCAAGCGAGGCCATGATGCACAGCACCAGTCCTGCCATCCAGGGATTACGCGCATTGAGCCCCTTGAAGTCGTCGATGTTCTCGGCTTCAAAGCCATTGCGCGACAGCGCGATGATGGCGCCGAACGAGGCGGTCGACATGATGGTGTAGCTGACCGCATAGAACATCGCGGCGGCGTACCCCTCCTCTCCACCACCGGCCACGCCCATCAGCAGGAAGCCGATATGCGAGACCGTCGAGTACGCGAGCATGCGCTTGAGATTGCTCTGTGCGATGGCCATCAGGTTGCCGATGACCAGCGACACCGCCGACAGGCCGCCGATCAGCAGGTGCCATTGCGGCGACAGCGGGCCCATGCCCACTTCCAGCAGGCGGTACGCCATGCCGAACGCCGCCAGCTTGGGCGCCGAGCTGATGAACAGCGCGATGGGAGCCGGTGCGCCCTGATAGACGTCGGGCAGCCACATGTGGAACGGAGCCGCACCCAGCTTGAACGCGACGCCGGCGATCATGAAGATGGTGCCGGTCAACAGCAGCGTGCGCTCGCCCGAGCCATCGATTGCGTCATGGATGCCGGCCAGGCTCAAGGTGCCCGTGGCGCCATAGACCAGTGACATGCCATACAGCAGCAGACCCGACGCCAGCGAACCGAGCACGAAATATTTCATTGCCGCTTCGGTAGCCAGACCGTTGTCGCGGTTGGAGGCCACCAGGGCATAGGAGCACAGCGCCAACAGCTCCAGGCCGAGGTAGACCATCAACAGGCTACCGGCGGAGGCGAGCAGCATCATGCCGGCAGTGGCGAACAGCACCAGTACCGGAATCTCGCCCTGATACAGATTGCGCTCGCGCAGGTACGTCCAGCCGTACACCAGGCTCAGACCGCTGACCAGCACGATGACGGTCTTCATGACGTCTGCCGCGGTATCACGCGCGAACATGCCGTGGAAGATCTCGCCCTGCCCGCCCGTACCGGTCGCCAGCAGTGCGAACACCACGGCGAGAACGGCGACGGAAAACAGGTGGGTCCAGACCTTGTTCCGCTGGCTCACGAACAGGTCGAGCATCAGCAGTGCGAAGGCGCCGCCGATCAGCACCAGCTCCGGAACGAGCGGAGCCAGGTCAGCGGTGGTCAACGGCGCGAGCGTTGGCGTGGTCATCATCAAATCCTGGAGTCAAAACGTACGGCAAGCAGTCACAGCTTGGTCGCGGCAATCTGGGTCGCCAGCTTGGCGATCGAGGGTTCCATCAGATCGGTCAGCGGCTTCGGGTACAGGCCCAGGGCCAGCACGCCAGCGGCGAACACCCCCAGCACGAACGCCTCGCGGCCATTGATGTCCTTCAGCTCGGCCACATGTGCGTTGGCCACTTCGCCGAAGAACACGCGCTTGTAGAGCCACAGCGTGTAGGCGGCGGTAATGACCAGCGTGGTGGCAGCGGCAAAGGCGATCAGCGGATGCTTCTGGAAGCTGGCCAGAATCACCATGAACTCGCCGACGAAGCCGCTGGTGCCAGGCAGACCGGCATTGGCCATGAAGAACAGCATCGCGAAGGTGGCGAACCACGGCATCACGTTGACCACGCCGCCGTAGTCGGCGATGCGGCGGGTGTGCATGCGGTCGTACAACACGCCGATGCAGGAGAACATCGCGCCGGACACGAAGCCATGCGAGATCATCTGCACCATCGCACCCTGCAGGCCGAGGCGTGCGGCGTCGGTGCTGCCGTATTCGCGCACCAGCGTGAAGGCGATGAAGGTACCGAGCGTGACGAAGCCCATGTGCGCGATGGACGAGTACGCCACCAGCTTCTTCATGTCTTCCTGCACCAGCGCCACCAAGCCGACGTAGATCACGGCGATCAACGACAGGGCGATCACCAGCCAGGCGAACTCATGGCTGGCGTCCGGCACGATCGGCAGGTTGAAGCGCAGGAAGCCGTAGCCACCGATCTTCAAGGCGATGGCGGCCAGGATCACCGAACCGGCGGTTGGTGCCTCGACGTGTGCGTCCGGCAACCAGGTGTGCACCGGAAACATCGGGACCTTGACCGCGAATGCAATCAGGAACGCGAAGAAGATCCAGGTCTGTTCCTTGGCAGTCAGCTGCAGCGCATACAGATCGGCCAGCTGGAAGCTGCCGCCCTTCAGGTACAGGTACACCAGGCCCACCAGCATCAGCACCGAGCCGAGGAAGGTGTAGAGGAAGAACTTCATCGCTGCGTAGATGCGACGCGGGCCGCCCCAGACTCCGATGATCAGGAACATCGGGATCAGCATCGCTTCGAAGAACACGTAGAACAGCATCGCGTCTGTGGCAGCGAAGATACCGACGGTGACGCCTTCCAGGATCAGGAAGGCAGCCACGTACTGGTTGACGCGCTTGTCGATCGAGCGCCAGGCGCCAATGAGCGAGAGCACGGTCACCAAGGTGGTCAGTACGATCAAGGCGACCGCGATGCCGTCCACGCCGAGGTTGTAGCCGATGTTGTAGGCCGGGATCCAGGCGTGCAGCTCGATGAACTGCAGGGCGTCATTGGCCGTGTCGTAGCCCAGCAGCGGCAGACTCAGCACAAAGGTCGCCACTGCCACCGCCAGGGACGCCCAGCGGGCAGTCTCGGCGTTGCGCAACGCAAGGATCAGGGCGCCGCCGATAATCGGCAGCCAGATCAAGATAGACAGTAAAGGCCAGTTCGACACGTTTTCTTATTCCGTACAGGTCAACGCCAGAAATGCATCAGTACCGCCAACAAGGCGATCAAACCGATGATCATTGCGAAGGCGTAGTGATAGAGGAAACCGGATTGCGTGCGACGCAGCAGATTGGCAGCCAGGTCGATCAGTCGGGCAGAACCATTGACGACCACACCGTCGACCACATGGGTATCGACGGCACGTGACGCCTTGCCAAGGACAACACCGCCACCGGCGAAGCCATTGATCCACAGCTTGTCGAAGCCGTACTTGTTCTCCAGCAGCCACACAACGGGCGCGAACGCCTTGCGCGACTTGGTGGCCAGGTCCGGCTTCCACAAATAGAACAGCGCCGCGAGCAGCAGACCGGCCACCGTCAGGAAGAACGGGGCGGCCATCATGCCGTGCAGTGCAAATGCCACCGGGCCATGAAATTCTTCCGCTAGCGCACCGACGGTGTCGCGTGCCGGATCGTAGAAATCGACGATGCCGGTGAAGAACGAGACGGCCTGGCCCTTGAGCGCGTGCGCCGCATGGTGCCCCTGCCAATCGGTACCGAACAGCATCGGACCGATGGTGAAGAAGCCGATCGCCACCGACGGAATCGCCAGCAGGATCAACGGCAACGTCACTACCCACTTCGACTCGTGCGGCTCGTGGGCACCGTGGTGACCATGGCCGTGGTCGTCGTGACCGTGGCTGTCATGGGCGTGTGCGTCATGCGCGTGGCTGTCATGCGCATGCACCTGTGCTTCGGCATCGGTATGCGCGCTGTCGTGGTGCGCATGCGCGTCGTGCGCATGGGCATCGCGGAAACGCTCCTTGCCGTGGAAGGTCAGGAACAGCAGACGGAAGCTGTAGAAGCTGGTGACCAGTACGCCACCAAGGACCGCCCAGTAACCGTAGGTCGCGATCCAGCTATGCGATTCGTGCGCATGATGCGCCGCTGCTTCGATGATGGTGTCCTTCGAGTAGAAACCCGAGAAGAACGGAGTCCCCACCAGCGCCAGGGTGCCGATCACGCTGGTCCAGTACGTCACCTTCATGTACTTGCGCAGGCCGCCCATCTTGCGCATGTCCTGCTCATGGTGCATGCCGATGATGACCGAGCCGGCCGCCAGGAACAGCAGCGCCTTGAAGAAGGCATGTGTCATCAGGTGGAACACGGCCGCCGAATAGGCCGACACGCCCAATGCCACGGTCATGTAGCCGAGCTGGGACAGCGTCGAATATGCAACCACACGCTTGATGTCGTTCTGCACGATGCCGATCAGGCCGGTGAAGAAGGCCGTGGTCGCACCAATGAACAGGATGAAGTTCAGCGCGGTTTCCGACAGCTCGAACAGCGGCGACATGCGCGCAACCATGAAGATGCCGGCGGTCACCATCGTCGCGGCGTGGATCAGCGCCGAGATCGGCGTCGGGCCTTCCATCGAGTCCGGCAGCCACACGTGCAACGGCACCTGCGCAGACTTGCCCATTGCGCCAATGAACAGGCAAATGCAGATCAGCGTCATCACGCTCCATTCGTGACCGGCAAACAACTGCACCTTGGCACCAGCCATGGTGGTCGCGTTGGCGAACACGGTGGAGTAATCCAGCGATCCGAACCACAGCAACACGCCGGCAATGCCCAGAATGAAGCCGAAGTCGCCGACGCGATTGACCAGGAACGCCTTCATGTTGGCGAACACGGCAGTCGGTCGCTTGAACCAGAAACCGATCAGCAGGTAGGACACCAGACCCACCGCTTCCCAGCCGAAGAACAGCTGCAGGAAGTTGTTGCTCATCACCAGCGTGAGCATGGAGAAGGTGAACAACGAGATATAGCTGAAGAAGCGCTGGTAGCCCGGGTCTTCTTCCATGTAGCCGATGGTGTAGATGTGCACCAGCAGCGACACGAAGGTGACCACCACCATCATCATCGCGGTCAGGCGATCGACCATGAAGCCGACATGCGCGGAGTAGTTGCCGACGTCGAAGAAGGTATACAGATTCTGGTTGAACGGGCTGGCGCCCTGCTCCACCAGTTGGTACAGCGTCAGGCACGACAGCACGCAGCTGACCGCCACGCCGAGGATGGTGACGTACTGCGCGCCCTTGCGCCCCACCTGACGACCGAACAAGCCGGCGATGATGCTGCCGACCAGCGGTGCAAGCACCACTGCGATCAGCAGACTCTTGGAGAGAGTGATTTCCATCTACGGGTCAGCCCTTCAACGTGTCGACTTCGGCCACATTGATCGTGCGGCGCGTACGGAACAGAGTCACCAGGATCGCAAGGCCAATCGCGGCCTCCGCAGCGGCAACGGTCAGGATGAAGAACACGAACAGCTGGCCGGCGGTGTCGCCGAGCTCGCGCGAGAATGCAATGAAGTTGATGTTGACCGACAGCAGCATCAACTCGATCGACATCAGCAGCACGATGACGTTCTTGCGATTGAGGAAGATGCCGGCCAGCGAGATGCAGAACAGCACCGCGCCCAGTCCCAGCAGGTGGCCCAAGGTAATCAAGACTTCGCCTCCTGTCCGTCCGCCGCATCGATGCGCGGCGCAACCTGTGCGGGTTTTTCCACTGCCATCTTGACGATGCGCAGGCGGTCGGTCGCCTTGACGCGCGACTGCTCGCTGGCGACCTGGATCTTGATGCCGGTGCGCTTGCGCAAGGTGAGCATCACAGCAGCCACCACCGCCACGGTCAGGATCACCGCAGCAAACTCGAACGGCAGCAGGAACTCGGTGTAAAGGCTCTTGGCCAACCAGGTCAGGTTCGACACGTCTGCAGCCTGTGCGGCCGCATTGTCGGCCGGAAACGGCGTGGCGCTGCGCGACTTGACGCCGATCAGGGTCACCATCTGCGCCAGCATCGCAACCGCGACGATGACGCCCAACGGCATGTACTTGACCCAGCCCTCGCGCAGGCGGCTGGTGTCGATGTCGAGCATCATCACCACGAACAGGAACAGCACCATCACCGCGCCGACGTACACCAGCACCAACGTGACGCCAAGAAACTCGGCACCCACCAACAGCCAGATACACGCCATCGAGAAGAAGGTGAGGATCAGGCACAACACGGCGTACACCGGGTTGCGCACGCTGATCACCGCACCGGCGGACACCACCGCGATGGCGGAGAAGGCGTAGAAAGCAATAGAGACCCAGTCCATCATGACCTCAACGGAAGGCGGCATCGGCAGCGCGACGCTCGGCGATCTCGGTTTCTAACCGGTCTCCGATCGCCAGCAGCTGCGGCTTGTTGACAATGTTCTCGCCACGCTTCTCGAAGTGGTACTCGAGGATGTGCGTCTCGACGATCGAGTCCACCGGGCAGCTTTCCTCGCAAAAGCCGCAGAAGATGCACTTGAACAGGTCGATGTCGTAGCGCGTGGTGCGGCGCGAGCCGTCCTCGCGCTTGGCCGAGTCGATGGTGATCGCCAGCGCCGGGCACACCGCTTCGCACAGCTTGCAGGCGATGCAGCGCTCTTCGCCGTTTGGATAGCGACGCAGCGCGTGCAGGCCACGGAAGCGCGGCGACTGCGGGAACTTCTCCATCGGATACAGCACGGTGTACTTGGGCTTGAACGTGTATTTCAACGTCAGCCACAAGCCGCCTAGCAGTTCGAGCAGGAGCAGGCTCTTGAAGTAATGGGTGATCTTGTTCATCAATTACACGCCCTTCTGGATCACGCCGTAAAACACCATCAATGCCGTCACTGCGATCCACACGATCGTGAGCGGAATGAACACCTTCCAGCCCAGCCGCATGATCTGGTCGTAGCGGTAGCGCGGGAAGCTGGCACGGAACCATATGTAGGCACTGGCGAAGAAGAACACCTTCATCAGCAGCCACGGCCAGCCGCCGGTCCACACCCAATTGATCCACGGCGAGATATCCGCTGTGACCCAACCCTGGATCGGGCTCAGCCAGCCGCCGAGGAAGAAGATCGAGATCAGGAAGCTGACCAGGATCATGTTGGCGTATTCGGCCAGGAAGAACAGCGCAAATGCACCGCCCGAGTATTCCACCATGTGGCCGGCAACGATTTCCGACTCGCCTTCCACCACGTCGAACGGCGCGCGGTTAGTCTCGGCTACGCCGGACACCCAGTACACGATGAACAGCGGGAACAGCGGAATCAGGAACCAGTCGAAGAAGCCGGAGTTGCCGGCCTGCGCAAACACGATCTGGCTGAGGTTGACACTGCCGGAAGCGATCATCACACCGACCAGCGCAAAGCCCATCGCAATTTCGTAGCTGACCACCTGTGCGGCCGAGCGCATCGCACCCAGAAACGCATACTTGGAGTTGGACGCCCAGCCCGCGAGGATGATGCCGTACACGCCCAGCGAGGTCATTGCCAGCAGATACAGCAGACCGACGTTGGCGTTGGACAGCACCAGCTGCGCATCGAACGGCACCACCGACCAAGCCGCGAAGGCCGGCGCCAGCGTCAGCAGCGGCGCGATGATGAACATCGCCTTGTGCGAGCTGCTCGGCTGCAGGATCTCCTTGAACAGGAGTTTGAACACGTCGGCGAAGGCCTGGAAGATGCCCATGCCCACGTACATGGGCCCATGACGCACGTGCATCCAGCCGATCAGCTTGCGCTCCCACACCACGTAGAAGGCCACCGCCACGATCACCGGCACGGCGATCAGCAGGATCTTCAGTACGGTCCAGAGCACCACGCCGCCATCGCCCAGCCCGAGGAACCACTGGTGGAGGGGGTCGACCACGTTCAACAGCAATTCGTTCATGCAGCCACCACCGTTACCCGACCGGCGCCGAGCGGCGCAGTTGCGCCATGGCCGGATTCGATCCACACCGTGCCCGGTGCAACGCGCTTGTCCAGTACCACCGGCAACGTCGCCTTACCCGCGTCCGTACCGACCTTGACCATCTGACCCGCGCCAAGCTGCAACTGCGCCGCCTGCTCCGGGTGCATTGCCACACACGGCGCAATGTTGAGCGGATGCGACTGCAACGCAGCGGCCCGGCGTACGACAGCATCGGTGCGATAGATCGCCGCGGTTGCCGCAACCTCCAGCCCGTCGCTCGCCGTGGCCGGCTGCGCAGACGCGACCGGACTGACGCTGCGGTTCTGCATGCCCGCACGCAGACCGACCAGATCGATGAATTCGAAACCGGCCAGGCCCAGCTCGCCGCCAAGTGCACGCAGCACCCGCCAGCCTTCGCGTGCCTCGACCGGCAGGCGCCCTGCGGCGCGTGCGGTCTGTACACGGCCATCGAGATTGGTCAGCGACGCATCGATTTCCGGCAACGCACCAATCGGCAGGATCACATCGGCCACGTCGCGCGTCGAGGCGCACGCGAACTGACTGAACGCCACGACCTTGGCGCCGGCCAGCGCACTGCGCGCGGCAGCGGCGTCGGCAAAATCCAGGCCGGGTTCGATGCCGTACAGCACATAGGCCTGACGCGGCTGAGCCAGCATGCCGGCGACATCGCGCGCGGTCGGCAACACGCCCTGCGACACCAGACCCACCGCGTTGGCGCCCTGCGGAATGCGGCACAGCGACGCACCGGTTGCAGCGGCAAAATCACGTGCCGCAGCACGCAGTGCAGCAGCCTGCGGATAATTTTCGGCCAGCGCGCCGACCACGATCACGGCGCGGGTTGCGCCCTTGACCGCATCACGCAACGCGGTGTCGTCGAGCGCCGCAGCCAGCTGCGACGGCGCGACCACGGTGCGCGAGGCCTGGGTGAAGGCAAAATCGAAATCGACCGGATTGACCGAGTGGATCTGCGTGCGGTTCTGGATGTGCGCCTTGCGCAACCGTGCATGCAGCAGCGGCAGCTCGTGGCGCACGTTGCTGCCGAACAGCACGACAACATCGGCCTGCTCGATCTCGGCCAGCGGCGTCGCGAAGGCTTGCGCCACCGCAGCGTCGGAAAAGTCGCGATTGAGCAGACGGTGATCCAGATTGCCGCTGCCCAGCCCTTCGGCCAGACGCGCCAGCAGCGCGCCCTCCTCGTTCGAGGTGGACGGGTGCACCAGCACGCCGAGCGCATCACCCGCGTTTTCGCGCAGGATCTGGGTCGCTGCGGCCAGACCTTCGGTCCAGCTCACTTCGGTCCACTGCCCGTTGACCTTCTTCAGCGGCTTGACCGCACGGTCTTCGGCGTACAGGCCCTGATGCGAATAACGGTCGCGGTCGGACAGCCAGCATTCGTTGACCGCCTCGTTCTCGCGCGGCACGGTGCGCAGCACTTCGCCGCGGCGCACATGCAGGAACAGGTTCGAACCCATCGCATCGTGGTAGCCCAGCGACTCGCGCGCCATCAGTTCCCACGGACGTGCGCGGAACTGAAACACCTTGTTGGTCAGCGCGCCCACCGGGCAGACGTCGATGACGTTGCCGGAAATTTCGGTGGTCAGCGGCTTGCCGTCATAGGTGCCGATCTGCAGGTTCTCGCCGCGATACATGCCGCCCAGCTCGTAGGTACCGGCAATGTCTGCAGTGAAACGCACGCAGCGGGTGCACTGGATGCAGCGGGTCATCTCGGTGGCGACAAGCGGACCGATATCCTCGTCCGGCACCACGCGCTTGCGCTCGTTGAAGCGGCTCACCGAACGGCCATAGCCGAGCGAGACGTCCTGCAGCTCGCACTCGCCGCCCTGATCGCAGATCGGGCAGTCCAGCGGGTGATTGATCAGCAGGAATTCCATCACGCTGCGCTGGTACTTCAGCGCCTTTTCGCTACGCGTGGTGACCTTCATGCCATCCATCACCGGCGTGGCGCAAGCAGGCGACGGCTTGGGCGACTTTTCGACATCGACCAGGCACATGCGGCAATTGGCCGCGATCGGCAGCTTCTCGTGGTAACAGAAGCGCGGGATCGGGATACCGGCCTTGTCGGCCGCCTGGATGATCATCGAGCCCTTCGGCACCACCAGGGACTGCCCGTCGATCTCGACGGTGACATGGTCCGGTGGCACGTTCGGGTTCACTGGTTGGGCGCTCATGCAGCCACTCCGACTTGCGTATCGACGATCGAACGACCGTTGACGATGTAGTACTCGAACTCGTCCCAGAACTGGCGCAGGAAGCCCTGAATCGGCCATGCCGCCGCTTCGCCGAACGCACAGATGGTGTGCCCCTCGATCTGGCCGGCAACCGTGCGCAGCTGGTGCAGGTCTTCCATCGTGGCCTTGCCGGCGACGATGCGCTCCAGCACGCGGTGCATCCAGCCGGTACCTTCGCGGCACGGGGTGCACTGGCCGCAGGATTCCTTGTGGAAGAACTGCGAGATGCGGCAGGCAAAACGCACGCAGCAGACGCTGTCGTCCAGCACCACGATGGCGCCCGAACCCAGACCAGTCCCCAGCGCACGCAGAGTGTCGTAATCCATCTGCAGACCGGCGACCTGGTCGGCCTTCAATACCGGCATCGACACGCCGCCGGGCACCACGCCCTTGAGCTTGCGACCCGGGCGCAGGCCACCGGCCATTTCCAGCAATTCGTCGAAGGTGGTGCCAAGCGGCACTTCGAAGTTGCCGCCCTTCTGCACGCAGCCGGACACCGAGAAGATTTTCGGGCCGCCGTTCTTGGTCTTGCTCAACCCGAGGAACCACTCCGGACCGTTGCGAATGATCGCCGGCACCGATGCATAGGTTTCGGTGTTGTTGATGGTGGTCGGCTTGCCGTACAGGCCGAAGTTCGCCGGGAACGGCGGCTTGTAGCGTGGCTGGCCCTTCTTGCCTTCCAGCGACTCCATCAACGCGGTTTCTTCGCCGCAGATGTAGGCGCCGGCGCCCAGCGCACCGTAGATATCGATATCCACGCCACTGCCGAGAATGTTCTTGCCCAGCCAGCCATTGGCGTACGCATCAGCCAATGCCAGCTCGAAGTTTTCGAACGGCTCGTGATGGAACTCGCCGCGCAGGTAGTTGTAGCCCACCGTCGAGCCGGTGGCGTAGCAGGCGATCGCCATGCCCTCCACCACCGAATGCGGGTTGTAACGCAGGATGTCGCGATCCTTGCAGGTGCCCGGCTCGGATTCGTCCGAATTGCACAGGATGTACTTCTGCATCGTGCCCTTGGGCATGAACGACCACTTCAGCCCGGTCGGGAAGCCCGCGCCGCCACGGCCGCGCAGGTTCGATGCCTTGACCATTTCGATGACGTCGGCCGGCGGAATCTTCTCTTCGAGGATCTTGCGCAGCGCTGCGTAGCCACCGGTCTTCAGATAGCTCTCATACGACCACGGGGTGTCGTAGTGCAGCGTCGTGTAGACGACCTGGTGCGGCAACGGCGCCGGGCCGACCGGACCGGTAGGTGCGTGATGATGTGCCATGTCTTACTCCAGCCCGTCCAGCAGCGCGTCGACCTTCTCTTTCGTCAGGTGCTCGTGGTAATGGCCGTTGATGACCATCATCGGCGCTGCAGAGCAGGCCGCCAGGCACTCTTCCTCGCGCTTGAGGTAGACGCGGCCATCGGCCGTCGACTGCCCCAGCTTGCAACCCAGTTTCTTTTCCGCATGCGCCAACAGATCTTCGGCGCCATTGAGCCAGCAGCTGATGTTGGTGCAGAACGCCACGTTGTGGCGGCCGACGCGTTCGGTCTCGAACATCGAGTAGAAGCTGGCGACCTCGTAGGCCCACACCGGCGGCAGTTCCAGGTACTTGGCCACGCCGACGATCAACTCGTCGGTCAGCCAACCCTGGTTCTGCTCCTGCGCAGCATGCAGACCCTGCAGCACCGCCGACCGCTTGCGGTCCGGCGGAAACTTGGTCAGCCAGTGATCGATGTGCGCACGCGTCTTGTCGCTCAGCACCACCTGCGGATCGACGTCGCGCGCCGCTTCGAAATTACCCGTCGCCTTCATCGGTCAACCTCACCGAAAACCAAATCGTAAGTACCGATCATCGCCACGACGTCGGCCAGCAAATAGCCACGCACCACCGCGTCCATCGACGACAGATGCGCAAAGCCCGGCGCGCGCAGATGCACGCGGAACGGCTTGTTGGCGCCGTCGGACATCAGATAGCACCCGAACTCGCCCTTGGGCGCTTCGACCGCGCTATAGGTTTCGCCGGCCGGCACGCAATAGCCTTCACTAAACAGCTTGAAGTGATGGATCAGCGCTTCCATGTCGTCCTTCATGCCTTCGCGGCTGGGCGGAGCGACCTTGAAATTGGTGACCATGACCGGACCGGGATTGGCCTTGAGCCACTTCACGCACTGCTTGATGATGCGATTGGACTCGCGCATCTCAGCCACGCGCACCAGGTAGCGGTCGTAGCAGTCGCCGTTGGTGCCGACCGGGATATCGAAATCCACTGCGTCGTACTTGGCGTAAGGCTGCTTCTTGCGCAGATCCCACTCGATTCCCGAACCACGCAGCATTGGGCCGGTCATGCCCCAGGCACGCGCCAGATCGGGGCTGATGATGCCGACATCGACGGTGCGCTGCTTCCAGATACGGTTGTCGGTCAGCAGCGTTTCGTATTCGTCCACGCGCGCCGGGAAGGTGTTGGTGAACTCCTCCAGGAAGTCCAGCATGGTGCCTTCACGACCGGCGTTACGCTTCTTCAGTGCCCCACCCTTGTGCCAACGGGATTCCTTGTACTTGGGCATGAAGTCGGGCAGATCACGGTACACGCCGCCGGGGCGGTAGTAGGCCGCGTGCATGCGCGCGCCGCTGACCGCCTCGTAGACATCCATCAATTCCTCGCGCTCGCGGAATGCATACAGCATCACCGCCATTGCTCCCAGATCGAGCGCGTTGGAGCCGACCCACATCAGGTGATTCTTGATGCGGGTGATCTCGTCGAACATGGTGCGGATGTACTGCGCACGCTCGGGCGCCTCGATCCCCATCAGGGATTCGATCGCGCGCACGTAAGCGTGCTCGTTGCACATCATCGACACGTAGTCCAGGCGATCCATGTACGGAACCGACTGGTTGAACGGCTTGGACTCGGCCAGCTTCTCGGTGCCACGGTGCAGCAGGCCGATATGCGGATCGGCACGCACCACGGTCTCGCCGTCCATTTCCAGGATCAGGCGCAACACGCCGTGCGCCGCAGGATGCTGCGGGCCGAAGTTCATCGTGTAATTGCGGATTTCCTGTTTGCTTTCCACAGGATTGCTCGCGAAGGCTTCGGTTGCCTGGCGGAACTCAGTCACTTGGCAGTCTCCGACTTGCCCACTTCACCAGCGGCAGTCTCATAACGGGCATCGTCGCGAATCACGCGCGGTACGCCGACGCGCGGCTCGACCGAAGTGACCGGCTCGTACACCACGCGCTTGCGCTCTTCGTCGTAACGCACTTCGACGTTGCCGATCAGCGGGAAATCCTTGCGGAACGGGTGGCCGACGAATCCGTAGTCGGTCAGGATGCGGCGCAGATCCGGGTGCCCATCGAACACGATGCCGAACAGGTCGAACGCCTCGCGCTCGAACCAGTTCACGCCCGGCCAGATATCGGTGACCGACGCCACCACCGGCACCTGCTCGTCCGGTGCGTAGCAACGCACGCGCAGACGCTGGTTGTGTTGGTAGGAAATCAGTTGCGCGACCACCGCAAAACGCTGCTTGGGCAGCTGCTGCGGCTGGGCACCATCGGAGCTTTCCTGGCTGGGGAATTCGCCCCAGGCAAAACGGCCGACGGCCTTGCCTTCGACGCCGCGGCTGAAACCCTGCGATGACACGTCGGCGGTATCCCACTCGTCGCTGCCATAGCCCAGGTAATCAACGCCGCACAGGTCGCTGAGCTGCTCGAAACCGAGCTCATCGCGCAGGGCCAGACAGGTGGCATGCCAATCGGCGGCAGCGACTTCCAGCGTCACTTCGCCGCGCGGCAATGCCACGGCGATCTGCGCACCGGCGAAACGTGCCGCAAGTCGGTCAGTGAAGGAAGATGCTTGCTCTGCCATGGGGGCTTGGCTGCTCTCGGTAGGAGAAGACGGGTGTCAGCGTGCGATTGTCTGGGTGCGCCAGATCTTCTTCTGCAGCTGCAGGATGCCGTAGACCAGCGCCTCGGCGGTCGGCGGGCAGCCCGGGACATAGATGTCCACCGGCACGATGCGATCGCAACCGCGCACCACCGAATACGAATAGTGATAGTAGCCGCCACCGTTGGCGCAGCTGCCCATCGAGATGACCCACTTCGGGTCGGGCATCTGGTCGTAGACCTTGCGCAGCGCCGGAGCCATCTTGTTGACCAGCGTGCCGGCCACGATCATCACGTCGGACTGACGCGGCGACGGGCGGAACACCACGCCGTAACGGTCCAGGTCCAGACGCGAGGCGCCGGCGTGCATCATCTCGACCGCACAGCAGGCCAGGCCGAAGGTCATCGGCCACATCGAACCGGTCCGCGCCCAGTTCAGAAGCGCATCGACGCTGGTGGTCACGTAGCCCTTTTCGAGCAACGGGTTTTCGCCTTCCGGGCGCAGGATGTCTTCCACCCGGCCTTCCGGCATCGGGTTGGTCATCAGACGATCCAGGGTCTGAATCACTCCCATTCCAGCGCTCCCTTCTTCCACACGTAGATAAAGCCGAGGAACAACATGCCGACGAACAGCCCCATGGTGACCAGCGAACGTGCGCCGATCTCCATGAATACCTGCGTCCACGGCACGATGAAGATGATTTCCAGGTCGAACACGATGAACTGGATCGCGATGAGGTAGTAGCGCACATCGAACTTCATGCGCGCGTCTTCGAAAGCTTCGAAGCCACACTCGTAAGGCGAGAGCTTGCGCGCGTCCGGGGTGCGTGGAGCGAGGAATCGACCGACCAACATCAGCACGATGCCGATACCGGTGGCGACGATCAGAAACAGCAGACTCGGCAAATATTCGGCCAGCACAGCGATTCTCTCTTGCCTCTGCCCGCACGCGCCGCGTGCCGGCATGGGGTATAGGCAGGCCCCGCGCGCGACAAGCGATGCGCAGGAACTGCAGCCAAACAATGGTGCCCAAGAGGGGACTCGAACCCCTACGACCTAAGTCGCTACCACCTCAAGGTAGTGCGTCTACCAATTCCGCCACCTGGGCATACGTTGCGCCGCTGGGCATCCCAGTGCGCAGCGTATTGTAACCGGCTTCAGCGTTTTTGTGCTGGTTCTGAAGCGTTTTCTTCGCCGGCTGCAGGCGCCGGCTGTGCCGGGGCGGACTGCACCGGGGCTGCTGCCGGCGCAGCGGCAGGAGCCGGCTGCGACGGAGCGGTCGGCACGGCACCAGCAGCCGGAGCCTGCGGCAACGGCTGGGTGAGTTCGCCTGCGGCGGCCGGAGCCGGCGTTGCCGACTGCGACATCACACCCAGGTTCTGGTCCGTTGGACGTGCCCCATGCGTGGCGTACCACGCCATGAACAGGCTGATGCTGAAGAACACCACGGCCAGCCACTTGGTCGACTTGGACAGGAAGTTCGACGCACCCTGCGAACCGAACACCGTGCCCGACGCGCCGGCACCGAAGCCGGAACCGGCCGCCGCACCCGCGCCACGCTGCATCAGGATCAGCGCAATCATCGCCAGCGCGACCAGCACGTAGACCACATTGAGGATCAACATCAGCATTTCGAAATCCGTCCCCGGACAAAACTTAATGGGTTAACAAGCAGCCGCCGCACGTGCAATGGCCAGGAAATCTTCGGCAACCAGTGATGCGCCACCGACCAGCCCCCCATCGACATCGGGCTGTGCGAACAGCTCGCCGGCGTTGTCGGGCTTGACGCTGCCCCCGTACAGGATGGGCAGACCATCCGCAATTCTAGCATCCGCCTTCGCGACTTCGCCACGCAGGAAGGCATGCACGGCCTGGGCCTGCTCGGGGCTGGCGTTGCGGCCGGTGCCGATCGCCCAGATTGGCTCGTAAGCCAGCACCGCGTGGGCAAAGCCTTCGCTGCCCACCAGGGCCAGGACCGGTTCGAGCTGGGCACGTAGGATTGCCTCAGTCTGACCGGACTCACGCTGTTCCAGCGATTCGCCCACGCACAGCACCGGGATCAGCCCGGCGTGGATGGCGGCGGCAAACTTGCGCGCGACCAGCTCGCTACTCTCCTGATGGTACTGGCGCCGCTCGGAATGACCGACCAGGCCATAGCCGGCGCCCACGTCCACCAACATGGTGGCCGAGACTTCGCCGGTGTAGGCACCTTTCTCGTTGCTACTGACGTCCTGGGCTCCAAAGGACAGGTGATGTGCCTCGAAATCCTCGATCAGGTCACCGAGGTAAGGCAGTGGTGGCAGGATGACGACATCGACACCCTCCAGGGGCATGTGTGCGGCGACCTTTGCCACCAGTTCGGTGGCAAAGGTGCGGCTGCCATGCAGCTTCCAGTTTCCGGCAACGATCTTTCGACGCATCAGGCGCAGGTTCCTGAGTTGAAGACAGGCGACAGAATAGCCCATGGCCTGTCGGCAACCGGCACACTTCTGTCCGCTGCATGTCCCATCCCTCCCCCACCAGGAACCCGTCATGTCCGTTTCGCCTGTCTTTGCGCTGATCACCGGCGCCTCCAGCGGCATCGGCCGCGAGATTGCGCGGGCCTATGCCCGGCGCGGGGTGCCGTTGATCCTGACCGCGCGGCGGGTGGACCGGCTGCAGGCGCTGGCGGATGAATTGCGCAGCGCAGTGCGGGTGGAAGTGCTGCCGGCCGATCTGGCCGACCCTGCTGCGGCAGAGGCACTGGCGACGCAAATCCAGCGCAACGGCTGGACGGTGGGCACCCTAGTCAACAACGCCGGCTACGGTGTGCCGGGCCGCTACCTGCACAACGACTGGACCACGCATGCGCGCTTTCTGCAGGTGATGGTGGGCGCAGTGTGCGAACTGACCTGGCGGCTGTTGCCGATGATTCGTGCCAGCGGCCAGGGCCGCATTCTCAACGTCGCCTCGTTCGCGGCACTGACACCCAGTGCCGATGGGCAGACGCTATACGCGGCCAGCAAGAGTTTCATGCTGCGCTTCAGCGAATCGCTGGCGCTGGAAAACGCCGATTGCGGCGTCAAGGTCTGCGCCCTGTGCCCCGGCTTTGCATGGTCGGAATTCCACGATGTCACCGGCACGCGCGAGGCGATGTCCACCCTACCCGGCTGGGCCTGGCTGCAGGCCGATGACGTGGCCGAGTACGGCATCCAGGCATTGGAGCGCGGCCAGGTGCTGGCGGTGCCGGGCTGGCGCTATCGGCTGGTCCATGCTGTCCTGCGCCTGCTGCCGCATGCGCTTGCCCTGCGGCTGATGGCACGCGGCTCGCACCGGGTGCGGCCGCTGGAGTGAGGCGGCTATGGACGGTCGGCGAAAGGCATCGCATCTGTGCAGGTGCCCGCGTGCCGAGCTTCGACGCGCAACGGCTGGGCAATGCGCGATGACCGCGCAAGCGCGCAGTTGATGAACATGCAAGCGCTCGAACACGGGCCTATCGCATGCCGCAGCGCCCCCGACTCATGCACGTCCGACGAACGACGGCAGGACACCCATCGCTCTCAGCGATTGACGATCTCGCCATGCATGGCTGCCAGCCGCGCGAGCAGGCGATTTTGCGTGCGGCGCGGGATCTTTTGCTGATCCATCGCCCAGTTCAGGTCTTCGACCAGTGCGTTAAAGTCGCCTTCGCGGATGGCCAGGTGCGCGTGCGCCTGCTGCATCGACTTGGCCGTGTCCGGGCAGGGGCCGTCGGCGACGTGGCAGAACTTTTGCACCAGGCGTGCATTGAGCATGACGATGTTGACGCGGGCGAACTTGTCGACGATGCGCTGGTCGTCGGCGATACGCGAGAGCATGGTTTCCACCAGCGCTTCGATGCCGGCTTGCCCGCCGAGCTCGTCGTAGAGCGTCTGGCGCGGTTGCGTGCTGGCGCAGGCGCTGGTCAGGCCCAGCACGCACAGCAGGCACCAGCGCAGCCATAGGTTCATCAGAACGCCACCTGCAAAGAGAGATAAGGACCACGCTGGTCGGCCAGCGTGGCGACATTGCCCAGATCGGCCCAGGCGGCAGTCAGCGAAACGTGCTTGCCGGGGAACCAGGCGACGAACACATCCGCCCACGCCTGCTCGCGCGCGAAGCGCAGATTATTCGGTTTGTCGCGATATTCCATGCCCACCGCCCAGGATGGCGACAGCACGACGGCGGCGCTGGCCTCGGGCACCAGACGATAGCCGTTACGCCGGTCGCCGCCGAAGCCGAGCAGGCCGGTCTGGTTGGCGCGGGTGGCGCGCACCGTGCCGTTGAGCAGCAGCTGGTACCCGCCAGCGCCCTGCAGCAACAAGCGGCTTGCACTGAGATAGACGTCCGTGCCGTGATCGTCGCGCGCACCGATCGCCAAGGGCAAGGTCCCGTCGCGCAAGCGCTTGTACTGCACACCCAGGCTGACTTGCGGTGCATGCCCGTAGACAAGGTCGCCGGCCAATCGCACCTTGGCACCGAACACGTCCTGGCCGAGCGCATTCCACGGCAAGCCGAGCCGGTCCTGCAGCGTGCCCAGATCCAGACGCTGGCGCGCAAGCGACAGCTCCAGCCGATTACCGACCGTAAGCGCCGCGCCCTGCACGTCGAGGCGGTAATCGCCGCTGTCCACATGCGTGGCAAACAGCACGGCGCCCAACTCATCGCGCGTGCCGTAACCCGACAACGTGGCCCACGGCACGATGCCGCCACCACTGCTGCCTTCGATCATCGACACGCCACCGGTGGCGAGCAGGCGCCCATCGCCAGCCATTGCCTTCAATGGCGCGAACGCACAGGCAACAACCGTCACGATGAGGGCGACACGCAGACACGCGCTCATCGCTGCATGCCTGCATGGGCTGCCGAGGGCATGCCCAGTTGGCGCATGCACCACGCCACCAGTGGGGCCTCTTCCAGTGGTGGCGCGTACAGGTAGCCCTGCACCATGTCGCAGCCATAGCCGCGTAGCAGGCCCAGGGCCGTCGTGTTTTCGACGCCTTCGGCGATCACGCTCAGGCCGAGGTTGTGGCCCAGATCGATCGTGCTGCGCACGATGAATGCATCGTCGGAGCCTTCGGCCAGCTGCATCACGAAGCTCTTGTCGATCTTCAATTCGTTCACCGGCATGCGCTTGAGTTGGGCCAACGAGGAATAGCCGGTGCCGAAGTCGTCGATGGACAGACGCACGCCCACGCCACGCAGCTGATGCAGCATGTGCAGCGCAGATTCGACATCGCGCATCAGCGCGCTTTCGGTCAACTCCAACGTGACCGACTGCGCCGGCACGGCGTGCTGCTCCAGCCGCGCACGCACGTAGTCGGGCAGACCCGGATCGGACAGATCCAGGGCCGACAGGTTGATCGCCATGCCCAGCTCCAGGCCTTGCGCGCGCCAGTGCGCCTGGCAGCACAGTGCCTCGTCCAGCACGAAGCGGGTCAACGGGTGGATCACGCCGGAATGCTCGGCCAGCGGAATGAATTCGTCCGGGCCGATCGGGCCCAGCGTCGGGTGATGCCAGCGCACCAGCACTTCGACCTGTTCGACACGGTCGGTCCGCAGGCAGATCTTGGGCTGGAAGCGCAAGGTCAACTCGTTGCCGCCGATGGCCTGGCGCAGATCGCCGGTGAGCCGCAGCCGGCGCAGATGCTGCTCGTCCTGGCCCATGCGGTAGACGCTGGCGCCGATGGCGCCGATGGTGGTCACATCGCCCACCTGGCGCCGTGCGATATCGGCGCGACGCAGCAAGGTGTCCGGGTCGGCGCCATGCTCGGGAATCAGCGCGATGCCGATGCTGGCTTCGAGCTGGATGCGTGCCTGCGGCAAGGCCAGCGGGCGGCGCAATTGCAGCAGCAGCCGTTGTGCGTCCAGCTGCACGCTGTTCGCATCGGCCTGCGCCACCACCACCATGAACTCGTCGCTACCCAGGCGCCCGACCAGGTTGGGCGCGTGCACTACATCGGCAAGCCGCCGCCCGGCCTCGACCAGCACTTGGTCGGCAAAATCATGGCCCAGGCTGTCGTTGAGCTCCTTGAAACGCTCCAGATCCAGGATCAGCACGGCCGCGGTGCCACCGGAAGCGACGGTGTGTTCGACCACCTCCTTCAACCGCTCCAGCAGCCACAAACGATTAGGCAAGCCGGTGAGTGCGTCGTGCCGCGCCTGATGCAGGATGTGCTGCTCACGGCTGGCGATCTGCTGCTGCATCCGCCCGAAGCTGTCGGCCAGCTCGGCCAGCTCGCGGCCCGGCGGCACGTCCACTGCCGTCTGGTAATCGCCACGCTGGATGCGCCGCGCGGCCTGCACCAATTGCGCCACCGGCTTGCTGACACTACGCGCCAGAAAGATTGCCACGCCCAAGGCCGCAGCCGTGGCCAGACCGGCCAGCAACAGGATGCGCAACTTGAGAATGCGATACGGCGCGATCGCCCGGTCCAGCGACGCCTGCAAGGCGACCCGCACATGGCTGTCGCCCTGAATCGGTTGCAGCTTGACCAGGTAGCGCGCCTGGCCCAGCGTCAGCGCAATCGCTGTTGCCTGGGTGCGCTCGGCGGTGGGCAACTGCTGCGCAAATTCGGCACGCGCCGCCGGCTCCAACGTCGACGCGAGCACGTGCACAGGCGGGCCGTCGGTAAAGAACGTGGCATCCAACCCGGTGGTCGTGCGGAAATCCTGGGCCAGGCCCTCGCCGGATTCGTTGCCGATCGCAATCCAGCCGACGCGACTCGGCGCCAGCACCTGGACCACGGCCAGCCGCACGATCTGCCGATTCAGTGCAACCACCCCCACCGCACGACCATCGCGCTGCGCCTGCTGCAACAGGGCCTGTACCGCGCGCAATTGCTCGGCCTGGGGCAGATCGGCCAGGCCGGTCAAAAATTCGCCATCCGGCGAGAGCAGCACCGCAGTCTGCGCGGACATGCGCGCGGCATGATTGCGTAGCGCCGACTGCATGGTGGGCACATCGCCGCTGGCCACCGCAGCACGAAAGCCGAAATCATCGGCCAGCACCGAGGCCGATTGCAGCAGTTGTTCGTCGCGGCGCAGGTTGATGCGCTGCCAGACGCGCTCGCCGATCTGCAGTTCTTCGCCCAGCTGCGCCTTGACGCTGCGATCGGTTGCCAGCTGCACCGCAATGAAGGTCAGTGCCTGGGTGGCGAGCACAACCAGCACCAGCAGCACCGCGATGCGGGTATGCAGTCGCATCGCCCTCATGGATGGGTCTTCTTCGGCTCGGCGCGGCGAAATTTGTCCTGCAACGCGCGGACGCGCGCATCCGGTGGCGCCACCACCGGTGCCGCGCCCGTGGTCTGTAAGGTGATGCGGCGCTGCACCGGGTCGCGTGCGACGACCAGCGGCTCGGTCACGGCAGCGCCCCTGATGCGTGGATGCCACACGCGCAGCGTGTAGTTGCCGGCGGGCGCGTCGAGCTGCACGCGCCCGTCGCTGCCGGTCTTGCCGAAATACGGGGTCTCCAGCACCACGATATAGCCCAGCATCCAGTCGTGGATGTTGCAGCCCACCGTCACCAGACCGGCCTGATCGAAGCGCACCGGCGCGGCCGTGGTGCCCTGGAACAGCGGCAGTTCAAAGCGTTTGGCCGGCGAGAACGAATACACCTGATGGCGGATCTGATCGTTGTTCGGAAACCGCACCGACGTGCCGGTGCGCACAGCCAACACCGCAGGCACGAACTGCGAATTGACCTGGTCCATCTCCATGGTCTTGCCGGCACTGGCCGCAGCGGGCCGCGGCAACTCCAGGCTGACCACCGCATCGACCAGGACGCCGTTTGCATCGGCCACCGCCACGCTCACCGGCGCTGCTGCCAGCGGCGCTGCCACGCCGCAGAGCGCAAGCAAGCCCACCGCCCCCATGTGTTTGATCCCCTGCATCCGCATGCGCCCCCTGACCGTGCAATCGCCAGCGGGCGCCAGGCGAGTCCGACGTCGCGCTAGCGATCAGACTGGATTATCGGCGCGGGTGAACGCAAGCTTTAACCAGACGCGAGCACAATTTTATGAACAGAACTGTGGTCGCTGTCATGGCCAATGTTGCGAGCGCGACTACGGGCTGTGCGCGCTGCCTGCCGCCCACGTGCGGCGCGGCCATTGCCACGCACAGCACCAGCGACGACGACACTGCTTACTTCAGCTTGATCTCGCGCAGACGCTCTTCCAGGAAGCCGTGTGCTGTGATCGGCTCGGGATACCGGCTCGGGTTGTCGGCACTGATGCACGAGGGCAACACGTCGATCAGGAAATCCGGGTTGGGGTGCAGGAAGAACGGCACCGAATAGCGCGGCTTGCGCGCGGCCTCACCGGGCGGATTGACCACGCGATGGATCGTGGATGGATACACGTGGTTGGTCAGGCGCTGCAGCATGTCGCCGATGTTGACCACGATGGTGTCGGCGTCGGCGGTGAACGGCACCCACTCGCCATCGTTGGAACGTACTTCCAGCCCGGCGGCACTGGCACCAACCAGCAAGGTGATGAAGTTGATGTCGCCATGCGCGCCGGCGCGCACGTTCGGGATGTCGTCGCTGGTGATCGGCGGGTAGTGGATCGGCCGCAGGATCGAATTGCCGTTGTTGGTCTTGTCGACGAAATAGTCCTGCGGCAGACCGATATGCAGTGCCAGCGCGGAGAGCACGCGCGAGCCGAGTTGATCCAGCTGCTGGTACAGCTGATAGCCACGCTCACGGAACTCCGGCACTTCCTCCGGCCACAGGTTCGGCGGCATCACCGCGCGATACGGCGAATCGTCCGGAATCTCGCGACCGATATGCCAGAACTCCTTCAGGTCGAAGTGCTTGGAATCCTTGGCGGTTTCCACACCGAAGGCGGTATAGCCGCGTGCGCCGCCGCTGCCCGGCACGTGATAGCGCCGCTTCACCTCCTCGGGCAAGGCGAAAAACGCCTTGAAGACCTCGTAGGCGGCATCGATGTCGGCCTGGGCGATGCCGTGATTGCGGATGCCGGCAAAGCCCCACTGCCGATAGGCTGCGCCGAGTTCGGCGACGAAGGCGTCGCGGTCGCTGTCGAAGCGGGTGATGTCCAGGGTGGGGATGCGGGCGCTCATACGGGTGTCTGCAATGGAAGTATGAAAAGGTCGAGAGAGCCTGCGGCTCAGATCAGCAGGCGATACAACAGGTAGAACGTCGCGGCCTTGGCCACGATCACGCAGACGCCAATGATCAGCGACTCACGCCGCGTCACGCACCGCACCTGAGAGTCGGTCGAGCGTGTCCTGCATCAGGCCGGCGTCGTCGGCTTCCACGGTCACGCGCACCACCGGCTCGGTACCGGACGGACGCAGGAATGCACGCCCCCGGCCCTGCACGGCCGCCTGCGCCTGCTGCAGCGCCTGCTGCACGCTCGCCGCCTCGACGATGGCGTTTGCCGCGCCGCCACCCAGCCGCACGTTGACCGTCTTTTGCGGCACCTTGGTCAGGTCGCGCAAGGCCTCGCGCAGGCTGTGACCATCGCGGATGAGGGCTTCGAGCACCTGCAGCGCACTGACGATGCCGTCGCCGGTGCTCGCGCGGTCCAGGCACAGCAGATGGCCGGAGGTTTCTCCGCCCAGCGTGCCGCCGCCTTCGACCAGCGCCTGATGCACATAGCGGTCACCCACCTTGGCGCGCTGGAACGGGATGCGCAGCGCCGCCAGCGCCGGCTCCAGCCCGTAATTGGTCATCAAGGTGCCGACCACGGTGCCGGTGAGCCGGCCGCTGGCCTGCCAGGAGCGCGCAAGCACATACAGCAGGTCGTCGCCATCGACCGGGTTGCCCTGGTCGTCGGCCATCAGCACGCGGTCGCCGTCGCCGTCGAAGGCAATCCCCAGCTGCGCCCCGCTCTCGCGCACCTTGGCGGCGAGATTGTCGATATGCGTGGAGCCGACGCCGTCGTTGATGTTGAGCCCGTCCGGCGCGGCACCGATCACCACCACCTCGGCGCCCAGCTCGCGAAACAGCATCGGGGCGATGTGATAAGTGGCGCCATGCGCGCAGTCCAGCACCATCTTCAGGCCCTGCAGGGTGAAGCCGCGCGCCACGCTGGCCTTGCAGAACTCGATGTAACGACCGATCGCATCGCGGGTGCGGATCGCCTTGCCCAGGCGCTCGGATTCCACGGTATGGAACGGTTCTTCGAGTGCGGCTTCGATGGCCGCCTCGGTCGCATCGTCGAGCTTTTCGCCTTCGGCAGAGAAGAACTTGATGCCGTTGTCGTAATGGGGATTGTGCGAGGCGCTGATCACCACGCCGGCATCGGCACGCAAGGTGCTGGTCAGAAACGCGATAGCCGGCGTCGGCATCGGGCCGATCATCTGCACATCGGCACCTGCCGCCACCAGGCCGGCTTCCAGCGCCGCTTCGAACATGTAGCCGGAAATGCGCGTGTCCTTGCCGATCAACACCAGCGGCCGCTTGCTGCGGCCCTGCGTCAGCACGCGCCCGAGCGCATTGCCCAGACGCAGCACGAAATCGGCCGAGATCGCGCCCTGCCCGACCCGACCGCGAATGCCGTCGGTGCCGAAATATTTGCGGGCGCTCATGCGACGTCGGCGTCCTGCGGACGCGGCTGACGCATCATCATCGCGCTAAGCTCGGCAATGCGGTCACGCATCTGGCGGCGGTCGCAGATCTGGTCGATGGCGCCGTGGTCGAGCAGGAACTCCGAACGCTGGAAGCCTTCCGGCAGCGTCTCGCGCACGGTCTGCTCGATCACGCGCGGGCCGGCGAAACCGATCAGCGCATGCGGCTCGGCGATGTTGATGTCGCCCAGCATCGCGAACGACGCCGACACGCCACCGGTGGTGGGATGGGTCAGCACCGAGATGTACGGCAGGCCGGCTTCGCGCAGGCGCCCGAGTGCCGCGGAGGTCTTGGCCATCTGCATCAGCGAGAACAGGCCTTCCTGCATGCGCGCACCGCCGCTGGCGGAGAAGCACACGAACGGGCAGCCCACTTCCAGCGCTACTTCGGCAGCGCGTGCAAAACGCTCGCCGACCACCGAGCCCATCGAGCCGCCCATGAAGGCGAAGTCGAAGGCGGCGGCGACCAGCGGGTTGCCCTTGAGCGTGCCGCGCATGGCGATCAGCGCGTCGTATTCGCCGCTGGCCTTCTGGCTGGCCTTGATGCGCTCACCGTAGCGCTTCTGGTCCTTGAACTTGAGCACGTCGACCGGGCCGAGTTGGGCGGCGATCTCGGTAGTTGCAGTTTCCGGGTCGAACAGCGAGTTCAGACGCGCGCGCGCGCGGATCGCCATGTGATGGTCGCACTTCGGGCACACCTCGAGATTTTCTTCGAGTTCCGGGCCGTACAGTGCGCTACCGCAGTTGCTGCACTTTTCCCACAGCCCCTCGGGGACGCTGCGCTTCTTGGCCGGGGTGTTCTCGGTGCGGATGCCGGAGGGCATCAATTTGCTGAGCCAGCTCATGCGTGTATGACAATCCATGCAGGGCGGCCTGGCGGGCCGCAGAGGGGCGACAGTCTAACGCAGCGCCCCAGGGTGGTGCAGCGCGCGCCGGACATGGCGGGTTGCCGTCGTGGCGGAGCGTTATGGCACAGCGATGTGGTGCAGGCTGTTGGGCGATGTGCAGCAGGTTGGCGTGCTGTGGCGCGCTTTGGTGCAGGCTGTCGGGCGATGTGCAGCAGGTTGGCTTGCTGTGGCGCGCTGTTTGTCGCGTTGCCCTCAACACCTTCGCTAAGCACGGCGCGGCTTCGCCCGCACCCTCACCCCAACCCCTCTCCCGCAGGAGAGGGGCTTTGATTCCTTCTCTCATCTGCTCTCCCGCAGGAGAGGGGCCTTGATTCCTCTCTCATCGGGACATCGTCCTTCTTCATGGGGGAGGAGGTGCCCTGCAGGGGCGGATGAGGGCACGGGCCCAGCCGCGCATCCAGGTGTGAGGGGCCTTGGCCTGGTCTCAGGGGTGATCCAGCGCCTGGCGTAACGGTGCCAGGAACGCCTCCGCGCGCTCGCGCGCACTGCGGACGTCGTCCGCGTCGGCCAGGGCAGCGACCAGGGCGCTGCCTACCACCACGCCGTCGGCATCCACGGCCATGGCCTTGGCGCTGGCAGCGTCCTTGATGCCGAAGCCGGCCACCACCGGCGCACCGGCACGTTGCCGCAGCTGGCGCAGGCGGTCGCTGGCGGCATGGGTGTCGAGCAGGTTGGAGGCACCGGTGACGCCAGCGAAGCTGACGTAGTACAGGTAGCCCTGCGCCGTGCTGCACAACATGTCCAGGCGCTGCTCGCTGGTGGTCGGCGATGCCAGCGCAATCAGTGCCAGCCCGACCTCGCTGAAGATGTGGCGGGTTTCGTCCGCCTCTTCCGGCGGCAGGTCGACCAGCAACAGACCGTCGACGCCCGCCGCGACGGCGGCTTCGGCGAACCGGCGCGTGCCGTGGATCTCGATCGGGTTGAGGTAGCCCATCAACACCACCGGGGTGGTGGCATCTTCGCGACGGAACTCGTGCACCGCTTCCAGCACATAGGCCAGGCCGGCGCCGCGTGCCAGCGCGCGTTCGGAGCTGCGCTGGATGGTGGGGCCGTCGGCCATGGGGTCGGAGAACGGCACGCCCAGCTCGATGACGTCGGCACCGGCGCGCACCAGCGCGTGCATCACCGGGACGGTGGCTTCCAGCGATGGGTCGCCGGCGGTGATGAAGGGGATCAATGCCTTGCGGCCGGTCTGACGCAAGGCATCAAAACGCATAGCGATACGGCCTAGCGCGCGGCTCATGCGCAGCCCTCCACCAGTTGCACGGCGTCCCAGCTTCCCCAGTACATCGATGTCACAGTGCCTTCTCCGGTTTCGTAGCGAACGGCGAACTCGCCTTGCGGGTCGCGCCAAGTCAGATAAAGATCGGTCCCGCCGTCCCTGCCATATTTATGGGGCTGGACGCTGTAGCCCGCTGGCAGACGCGCACGTGCGGCGGCTTCGCTGTCGCCGACACGGATGCCGAACGGGCCCACCGGACCGGCGTCGCTGATGTCGAAGCGGACGACGCGGTCGTCTTCCACCATCATCGCAACTCCATCAGGCAACAGACCGGCCTGCACATAGTCGCAGTGTCCGATCGGGCCGGCGTTGAGCGGCGTCCAGGCCGCCTGTGGCGCCAGCTCGCTGAATCGCTGACCGACCCGCACCGCGCCGCTGCGATCCAGCGCGGAGCCCGCGACCGCGGCCACCGCCAGGGTAGACATGCACAGCAGCGCGATACCGCCGCCCCACTGCTGCAGCCGGGCTGCCCTCACAACACCAGACCCTCGCGCGCGGCGATGGTGTGCACGTCCTTGTCGCCACGCCCGGACAGGTTGCACAACACCAGCGCATCCTTGGGCAGCTCGCGCGCCAGCTTGATCGACTGCGCCACCGCATGGCTGGACTCCAGCGCCGCCAGAATGCCCTCGGTGTGCGCCAGCAGGTGGAAGGCGGCCATCGCCTCGTCGTCGGTGATGCCCTGATACACCGCACGGCCGCTGTCGGACAGGAACGAATGCTCCGGACCCACACCGGGGTAATCCAGGCCGGCGGAGATCGAGTGGGTTTCGGTGATCTGGCCGTCATCGTCGCAGATCACGTAGGTGCGGTTGCCGTGCAGCACGCCGGGGCGCCCGGCGGCGATCGATGCCGCGTGGCGGCCGGTAGCGATGCCGTCGCCGGCCGCTTCGGCGCCATAGATCTTGACGCCGGGGTCGTTGAGGAAGGCATGGAACAGGCCGATCGCATTACTGCCGCCGCCCACGCAGGCGCTGATCGCATCCGGCAGCCGGCCGTAGTCCTGCAGCATCTGCTCGCGCGCTTCGCGGCCGACGATGGCATTGAAGTCGCGCACCATGCGCGGATACGGGTCGGGGCCAGCAACGGTACCGATGATGTAGAAGGTATCGCGCACGTTGGTCACCCAGTCGCGCATCGCTTCGTTGAGCGCGTCCTTGAGCGTGGCCGAGCCGGAGGTCACGGGAATCACCGTCGCGCCCAGCAGCTTCATGCGGTAGACGTTGATCTTCTGTCGCTCGATATCGGTAGCGCCCATGTAGACCACGCATTCCAGGCCCAGGCGCGCTGCGACCGTGGCGCTGGCCACGCCATGCTGGCCGGCGCCGGTCTCGGCGATGATGCGGGTCTTGCCCATGCGGCTGGCCAGCAGCGCCTGGCCGATGGTGTTGTTGATCTTGTGCGCGCCGGTGTGGTTCAGGTCTTCGCGCTTGAGCAGGATCTGTGCCCCGCCCACTTCGCGACTGAGCCGCTCGGCGTGATAGATCGGGCTGGGCCGGCCGACGTAATGCTTGAGGTCCTTGTCGTATTCGGCGATGAAGCTCGGATCCTGACGCGCCTGGTCATAGGCAGCGGACAGCTCCTGCAATGGACCGATCAGGGTCTCGGCGACGAAGCGGCCGCCGAACTCGCCGAAATGGCCGGCAGCATCCGGATAGGCGTAAAAGTCACTGATGGGCTGGGCCGACATGGGAATCCTCTGCAACGGTGCGGTCATACGCGAGGCCGTCACTCTACCCCAGCCCGGGGCGGCGATAAATCGATAAGATTGCTGCAACCTGTGACCTGGACTCACACATGAGCAGCCTACTCCCACCGCTGGCGGCCTTGCGCGCCTTCGAAGCCGCCGCGCGCCTGCAGAGCGTCAGCCGCGCGGCGCAGGAGCTGCACGTGACCCATGGCGCCATCAGCCGCCACGTCCGTGCGCTGGAACACGCCCTGGGTGCGGCCCTGTTTGTCCGCCAGGGCCGCGGCCTGGTATTGACCACTGCCGGCGCGCGCTTGCGCGATGCCACCGGAGAAGGGTTCGCCCTGATTGCCGACACCTGGGCCGGTCTGCGACGCCCGGCCACCGAGGCGCCATTGGTGCTGGGCTGCTCCGGCAGCCTGCTTGCCCGCTGGGTCATCCCGCGCCTGGGCCGGTTGCAACACGACCTTCCGGACATGCGCCTGCACCTGTCGGCCAACGAACAACCGCCCGGCGCGGATCTGGATGGCCTGGACGCGGCCTTGTTGCTGGACACCCCACCCTGGCCCGGCAACTGGCAGGTGCACGACCTGGGCGTGGAATGGATCGGGCCGGTGCTCAGCCCGCACCTTGCCTCGTCCTTGCGGCTCGCTGGCAACCACCCGGCCGCCCTGCTCGATCACGCCGTGCTGCACACCCGTTCGCGCCCACAGGCATGGCCGGAATGGGCCCAGGCCCACGACCTGGCGCCCGACGCGTTACGGCTGGGAACCGAGTTCGAACATCTGGTCTATCTGCTGGAGGCGGCCGCCGCGGGCCTGGGCATCGCGATCGCCCCGCAGGCCCTGGTCGCGGCCGATCTGGCAGCCGGGCGCCTGCTGGCGCCCTGGGGATTTACCGCCACCCGCGGCCGTTGGGTGCTATGCGCCGCAAAGCGCAACCCGGACCCACGCATCGCCCAGCTGGCGCATTGGCTAGGCAGCGCCCTGGCAAACGATCAGCACACCTCGCCGGCCATGCATGCCGCAGCCACCTGAGCCGCATCGCGGGCGGCCGTCGCACGACCGCAGCGCCAGCACGGCTGATTACGACCATGCACCGACGACACGATTACCAGGCGCAAGACCATGCACCGATGTCGCTACCAAGAAGGTGCGAAACGAGACGTCTGAGCTTCGCAAGCGACGGCATGCAGTCACTAACTGAATCGTTCTAGCGGTAGGCCCCACCTCGGCGCAGCCGGCACACCAACAACGCGGGGCGCGCAGCTGCCGACGAATCGAAGTCAGAAACCTGCCAGCGCGCAAACAGGTAGGTCTGCCCATCAACCAATCGCCTCAACCCACCGCTGTTACGAATCCCGAATCCCGACTCCCGAATCCCGCCCTCACCCCATTTCGTGACAATCGGCGCGGCGCACCTCTTCGACAAACTTGCGCATCTTGTGGCCATCCTTGATGCCGGGCGCAAGTTCCACACCACTGGAGACATCCACGCCCCAGGGCAGCGTCGCGACGATCGCGTCGAACACATTGTCGGCGGTGATGCCGCCGGCAAGAAGAAATGGGCGATGCAAGCCGGTGGGGAGTCGCGACCAGTCGAAGGTCTTGCCGGTGCCGCCGCCAGCGCCAGGCGCATGGCTATCGAACAGGAAGCCGGCCGTATTGGGATAGGCCAGCTGCAGCGTGCGTGCATTGGCGTCTTCGCCGTTCACGCCGGTGCTGCCCATCGGCACGGCCTTCAGATACGGCAGGTTGAAACTGCGGCAGAACGCGTCGTCTTCCTCGCCGTGGAACTGCAGCAGGGTCGGGCGCACGGTGCGGACCACCTCACGCACTTCTTCCTTGGAATTGTTGCGGAACAGGGCCACCACATCGACCATCGGCGCGGTGGCCTGGCGCATGGCGCGCGCCTCGGCCGGCGCCACGCGGCGCGGGCTGCCGTGGGCAAAGATGAAACCTACCGCGTCCACACCCAGCTCCCCGGCCAGTCGGATGTCACCGGCGCGGGTCATGCCACAGAACTTGATACGGGTGCGGTACAGCGATCGATTCATTGGGTCACCTCGGCGGGCAGAAGCCACTCTGCAGGATACAGAGGCCCGATAAACACCAGACCTTGTGGCGGCGCTGTCGGCCCGGCAACCGTGCGGTCGCGCCCGGCGAGCAACGTCGCGATCCAGTCGGCCGGCTGTTCGCCGGTTCCGACCAACATCAGCGAGCCCACGATATTCCGCACCATGTGATGAAGGAATGCATTGGCCTGCACCTGTACCTCCACCACGTCACCGATGCGCTGCACGCTGATTGCCTGCAGGTTGCGACGCGCATGCAAGGCCTGGCATTGCACGCTGCGAAACGCGCTGAAGTCGTTTTCGCCCAGCAAGGCCTGGGCAGCAGCATGCATGGCCTGGGCATCGAGCGGCCGACGTTCCCAGCTCAGCGTCTGCCGATACAGTGCCGGGCGGATCTGACGATTCAGCAGGCGGTAGCGATACCGCCGGGCGCGCGCGGAAAAGCGCGCATGGAAGTCGTCGGCAACGGGCACGCACCAGCGCACCGCAATCGAAGCCGGCAGCCGCGCCGTGGTGCCCAGCATCCAGCCACGCGGCTGACGTCGCGCATCGCTGTCGAAGTGCACCACCTGGCATTCGCCATGCACGCCGGCGTCGGTTCGCCCTGCGCAGACCACCTGGATCGGGGCATCGGCCACCGACGACAGCGCCGTCTGCAGGCTGGCCTGCACGCTCGGCCCGCCATGCTCGCCCAGTTGCTGCCAGCCCTGAAACTCGCTGCCGTCATATTCCACGCCCAGCGCGTAACGCATCGGCACCTGCCCTATGAATGAATCGATGAAACCGAACGCCGGTCATGCCGACGCCGCCATCGCAGGCAGGTGCCAGCACAGCCCCGCTATGCGGAGAAGGTGAAGTGTACGAGCAGCGTTGTCCGATAGCATCGGCCGATGGCGAGCCGCGGTAGCACGCGGCTCACACAGGCGCGCGGTCAGTCGGTTGACGCGATCGTGCGCTCGGACCACACGGCCAGCGTGGTGCCGCCGGGCTCGCGGAAGTGGAACCGACTGCCACCCGGAAAGCCGAAGACCGGCTTGACGATCTCGCCGCCGGCGGCGCGCACCCGATCGAGCATCGGCGCCAGGTCGTCGGCATACAGCACGACCAAGGGGCCGCCTTCTGCCGGAGCAGGCGTGCCGGCGCGGTAGAAGCCGCCATCCAGGCGGCCGTCGCTGAAGGCCAGGTAATCCGGCCCGTAGGCCTGGAACTGCCAGCCGAACACGGTTTCGAAGAAGGCCCGGCTGGCGTCGGGATCGGTGGATGCGAACTCCACGTAGTCGATCCGTCGCTCGCGTACCGCAAGGCTGTCCATGGCCGGGCTCATGCCAGGCGTTCCAGCAGCTCGGCGGCTTCGGCGCGGGTGGCATCATCGCCGGTGGCCGCGACTTCCAGCAGCAGGCCACGCGCCGTGTCCTTGTCGCCCAGGTCCATGTACGCCACCGCCAGTTCCAGGCGATCACGGCCTGCGGAGGCAACTTCCCTGCGGCCCACCGCGCCGGGTGCAGCCGCTGCCAGCGGAGTCGCAGGAGCCGGAACGACATCCTGGGCCGCGCGGTTGACGTCGAAGCCGTCCTGGACGCCATCGTGCGCAGCCGACGCTGCCGCCGATGGTGCGCCGAGGTCGGGCGCGCGCTCCGCGTGCACGGGCTGGACAGGCTCGGCCTGATCAGGCGCCTGCGACGCGTCAGACGGGAACGGGGAATCGGCGGCCTGGAACGCGGCTATCGGTGGCGACGTTGCCGCCCGGGTGGCGCGCAGCGAACGCCACTCGTCGCTGTTGACCACCGGCGGCGCAGCGGCTGGCTCGGACAGCAGCGGCTCGCGCCGCAGCACCTCCGACAACGGCGGCTGCACGTCATGGGTGCGCTCGTCTTCGCGCAGGTCGACTTGTTCGAATTCGGTTTCGTGCACCACATCGCGCTCGCTCGGCTCGATGGCGTGCACGTCGTCCTGCGGCTCGCCGCCATCGGCCGGCGCGACCGGTGGCACAAAGTCGAACTGGCGCCGCGGCAACGGCGGCAACGGCGAAGGCTTGCGGCGGCGCGCGGCCAGCCACGCGACAACCGCGGCCACGATCAGCACCAGCCCACCGATCAGCCACAGCGGGAAGCCACCACCTTGCGGTGCTGCCTGCGGCGCCTCGGCAAGACGCTTCTGCGCGGCGGCCAGGTCGGTGTCCTTCATCGCGATCAAGGCTTGCTGCTGCTGCTTGAGCTTTTCCAGATCGGCCACGCGTGAGCGCAGGTCCTGCAATTCCGCATCGCGGGTGGCGATGTCTTCCTTGGCCTGTTGCAACTGTTGGTTGGCCGCCATCTCGCCCTCGCCTTCGGCACTGGTGCCGGACGTGGCGCCGGCGGTGTTGGTCTGACTCGCCACTGCCGGGGCGATTTCGAGCCGCGCGCCGGCACCGGGCGCGGTGGACGCGGCCGCCGCAGCCGGGGCTGTCGCTGCCGCGGCACCGGCATCGGCCGGTTGCGGAATGGCCGACCGCGCCTGACGCCACTGGGCAGCCTGCTCGCGCACCATCACGGTGGCTTCGGCCGCACCGACCTGCGCCAGTGCGTCTTCCTGCGGGGTGCGCAGCACTGCGCCCTGCTTCAGTCGATTGATGTTGCCGTTGACGAAGGCATCGGGATTGGTGCGTAGCAACGCCAGCATGGTCTGGTCCAGCGAATGCCCGCTGGAACGTGCCAGGCGCGCCGCGATCTCCGACAAGGTCTGGCCCGAGCGCACGGCCGGCAGCGCATCGCCGGTCTGCGACGCCGCGGCGTTGGCCGGGGCGGGCCGTGAGGGCGCCGCTGCGGCGTTGGGGGCGCCCTGCGCAGCGCGTTCGACCGCCGCCTGCGCAGCCGCCGGCTCACGGGCGATGGTATTGCTGGCGCCGGCGCGCGGCGCTTCGATGGCGGGCTCGGCGATCGCGGCAGCGGTGTTGGGCGCATCGACCAGGGCGGCGTACTCGCGTACCAGCCGGCCCTGGCCCCACTCCACTTCGATCAGGAAGTTGATCGCCGGTTGGTCCACCGGCTGACTGCTGGTCACCCGGATCACCGCCCGCCCGCGCGCATCCTGCGCGAACTGGAACTGCAGACTGCTGACCAGACCCTGCGGCCGCTCCAGTCCGACGCGCGCGAAGGTGGTTGCCGACGCCAGTGCCACGCGGGCGTTGTCGAGCTCGCCCGGCTCGTTGGAGATGACCGGAATTTCGGCCACCAACGGCTGCCCGGGCTTGGACAGCACCCGGATATCGCCAAGCCCCAATGCCATGGCTGCGCCACTGCAGGCCATCAGCAGCAACGCACCCAACCCGTGTATCGGACGCATCGCGCCCCTGCCCCTATGTTTCATGGGCATCAATATAGCCGCTGAATGAGTAAAAAGTCGCCGCCGCCGCCGTGCGACACCCACGCGAACGGCATGTTGTCGACAGGACCGACCAGGATGTGCCCTGCATAGGAGCGCGGCGTGGAGCCGGCGGCGCAACTCCGACGCCGACCGGCATTGCGCGCATGCCGGCGCAGGGGCGCGCCTGAGCGCGATGAGGCGTTATCGGTAACGTCCGTCGCGCTCGGGCGCGCTCCTACGGGTGGACCGGCTGGCTCAGCCTTCCTGGGCGACCAGTTCGGCCAGCTGCACCGCGTTGAGCGCAGCGCCCTTGCGGATGTTGTCGGAGACGATCCACAGGTTCAGGCCACGCGGGTGCGAGAAGTCTTCGCGGATGCGACCGACGAACACCGCGTCCTTGCCGGAGGCATGCGTCACCGGGGTCGGGTAGCCGCCCGGCTTGCGCTCGTCCACCACTTCCACGCCCGGCGATGCAGCCAGCAGGGCACGCGCCTGCTCGACGGTGATCTTGTCGCGGGTTTCGATCGCCACCGCTTCGGAGTGGCCGTAGAACACCGGCACGCGCACTGCCGTCGGGTTCACCTGGATGCTGTCGTCGCCGAGGATCTTGCGGGTCTCCCAGACCAGCTTCATCTCTTCCTTGGTGTAGCCGTTGTCCTGGAAGTCGTCGATGTGCGGGATCAGGTTGAAGGCAATCTGCACCGGAAAGCGCTGCGGGTCGATGTCCTGGAAGCTCAGCAGCTCGCTGGTCTGCTTGCCCAGTTCTTCCATCGCCGATCGCCCGCCGCCGGACACCGACTGGTAGGTCGCCACATTGATGCGCTCGATGCCGTAGGCGCGGTGGATCGGGCCCAGCGCCACCAGCATCTGCATGGTCGAGCAATTGGGGTTGGCGACGATGCCGCGCGGGCGCTGCTTGAGTGCTTCCGGGTTCACTTCGGAGACCACTAGCGGCACGTCGTCGTCGTAGCGGAACGCGGAGGAATTATCGATCACCACCGCACCGGCGGCGGCAAACTTGGGGCCGTACTCCTTGGACACGCTGCCGCCTGCGGAGAACAGGGCGATGTCCACTCCGGTCGGGTCGAACTCGGCCAGGTCCAGCACATCGACCTTGCCGCCGTTGAATTCCACCTGCCCGCCGGCCGAACGCGACGAAGCCAGCGCGTACAGGGTGGCAACCGGGAAATTACGCTCGGCCAGGATGCTCAGCATGGTCTCGCCGACAGCGCCGGTGGCGCCCACGACCGCGACGTTGAAACGACGGTTTTCGTTGCTCATGAGTTTGTCTTTATCGAAAAGGGGAAAGAGGAAGCACTGCGCGCTGGGTTCGGGGAACCTCCAAAGCTGGCCGCGGAGGTTCCCTATCGTTTGGTCGAAATCGTGCCGGTGACGCCGGTCTTTTTCGCGTCCACACCGATGCCGCCCTGTTGGGCAGCGGCAACCGCATCGGCATTGAGCGCGCTCGGCGGATGGCCGGCATTGGGGCCTTTGCCCAGGGCCGCGATCAGGTTGTCCACCGCCAGTTGCACCATGGCGCGGCGCGTGGCCAGGCTGGCGCTGCCGATATGCGGGGTGAGCACCACGTTGCGCAGCGCGAGCAGTTCCGGGCGCACGCGCGGCTCGCCTTCGTAGACATCCAGGCCGGCACCGGCCAGGCGCCCGTTGGCCAGCGCATCGGCCAGCGCCAGCTCATCGACGATGCCACCGCGAGCGATATTCACCAGCGTGGCGGTAGGGCGCATCTTGCCCAGCGCCGCCGCATCGATGATGTGGTGCGACTCCTTGGTATACGGCAGCACCAGCAGCAGGTGATCGGACTGCGCCAGCAACGTCTCGAAATCGACGTACTGCGCGCCCAGCGCCTGTTCGGTGTCGGCCGGCAGCTGGCTGCGGTTGTGATACAGCACACGCATGCCAAAGCCGTATGCGCCACGCCGTGCGATGCCCTGCCCGATCCGGCCCATGCCCAGGATGCCGAGCGTGCTGCCGTGGATATCGGCGCCGAGCATGGTCTTGAACGACCACTGCCCCCACTGCCCGTCACGCAGCCAGCGCTCGGCTTCGGTGATGCGACGCGCGGTGGCCATCAGCAACGCGAAGCCGAGATCGGCGGTGGTTTCGGTGAGCACATCGGGCGTATTGCTGGCCAGGATGCCGGCCGCACTCAGCGCCTCGATGTCGAGATTGTTGTAGCCCACGCCGACATTGGCGATGGCGCGCAGCTGCGGCGCCGCCGCGATTTCGGCCGCGCCGATGCGCTCGTTGAGGGTGATCAGGGCACCGTCCAGCGATGCCAGTTGCGCGGCCAGCTCGGCCGGCGAATACGCGCTGACGTGCTCGGTGGTGGTCAGCTCGAAATGCTCACCCAGCTGCGCGACGACATCGTCGAACAGCGGCTGGCTGACCCACACCTTGGCGCGCCGCGTATCAGACATCGACCTGACCGGGAATGCGGGGCGACACCTCGCCGACATCGCCGCATTGGGCGCGATGACGCAGCGCCTGGTCCATCAACACCAGCGCCATCATCGCCTCGGCAATCGGGGTGGCGCGGATGCCCACGCATGGGTCGTGCCGCCCGGTGGTGATCACATCGACCACGCCGCCCTCGGCATCCACCGTGGCGCCGGGCAGGCGCAAGCTGGAGGTGGGCTTGAGCACCATCGAGGCGGTGACCGCCTGGCCGGTGGAGATACCGCCCAGAATGCCACCGGCATGGTTGCTGAGAAAGCCTTCCGGGGTGATCAGGTCGCGGTGTTCGGTGCCCTTCTGCGCCGCGCTGGCGAAGCCGTCGCCGATCTCCACGCCCTTGACCGCATTGATGCTCATCAAGGCAGCCGCCAGTTCGGCATCGAGCTTGCCGTAGATCGGCTCGCCCCAGCCTGCCGGCACGCCGCCGGCCACCACGTCCACGCGCGCGCCGACCGAATCGCCGGACTTGCGCAGCGCATCCATGTAGCTTTCCAGCTCCGGCACCTGCGCGGCGTGCGGCCAGAAGAACGGGTTGTCTTCCACCGCATCCCAGTCGAAACCGGTTGGGCGGATTTCGCCCAGCTGCGAGAGAAATCCGCGCACCAGCACGCCGTAGCGCTGCTTGAGCCACTTCTTGGCGATGACGCCGGCGGCCACACGCATGGTGGTTTCGCGCGCCGACGAACGTCCGCCACCGCGCGGGTCGCGGATGCCGTACTTCTGCCAATAGGTGTAATCCGCATGGCCGGGACGGAACTGCTGGGCGATGTTGCTGTAGTCCTTGCTGCGCTGATCGGTGTTGCGGATCAGCAGCCCGATCGGCGTGCCGGTGGTGCGGCCTTCGTACACGCCGGACAGGATCTCGATCTCGTCGGCCTCGCGGCGCGCGGAGGTATGCCGGCTCTTGCCGGTGGCGCGCCGCTGCAGGTCGTGGGTGAATTCTTCCGGTGCGATTTCAAGGCCGGGCGGGCAGCCATCGACGACGCAGCCGATGGCCGGCCCGTGCGATTCGCCGAAGGTGGTGACGGTCAACAATCGGCCGAAACTGTTACTGCCCATGACGGCATCCTCTCAACATTGCGGCAGGCTGCAGCGCGCGCAACACGCGCGGCACATGCCGAGCCGCCACCAGCATCGGCGCCACGGCCGACACACCACTGACCACTACCAGAAACATTCCCGACTCGACACGGCCACCGAGCACCCAGTCGGCCAGCAGATGCACCGCCACGCCGATCCCTCCGAGCAAGCCGAGTGCCACGACCGCCGTACGCCGGCGATGCGTGCGCAAGGTCGCATCCGAACTGGCCACCACGATCCAGGCCGACACCAGGCCGAAAAACGCCGTCAAGCCAAACCCGATCTCCGCCGCAGCGCTCGACCAGCGCTGCAGTGCCGGGCCGCCGTACATCGGGTTGAACAAACGAAACACCACGTCGAGCAACCCCAGCGGAATGCACATACCGAAGAGGGATACCGGCACCAACAGCATGAGATCGCTCAGCTGCGGGCGGGATGCGGGCGGCTCAGCGCGCACCGGCCAACTCGGCGATGCGCGCGTTGTGTGCGATCAGTTCGCGGCATTCCACCGCGAAGATGCCCATCTGCCCGACCTTGAATTCCACCCAGGCCAGATCCAGTTCCGGCAGCAGCTTGATCAGGTGCTGCTCGGACTCGCCCACTTCGCAGATCAGCAGACCGTCTTCGCTCAGGTGCTGCGGCGCATCGCGCAGGATCTTCAGCACCAGATCCAGGCCATCGTCGCCCGCACGCAGGCCGAGTTCGGGCTCGTAGGAATACTCCTGCGGCAGCGCATCGGTTTCGTCGTTGGTGACGTACGGCGGGTTGGTGACGATCAGGTCGTACCGACGCCCGGCCAGGCCAGTGAACAGATCCGACTTGAGCAGGGTGACGTTGTCGGCATGCAGGCGCGCCTTGTTGTCGGCGGCCAGTGCCAGCGCGTCGTCGCTGATGTCCACGCCATCCACATCCCAGTGCGGGTTGTAGTGGCCCATGGCAATGGCGATGCAGCCCGAGCCGGTGCACAGGTCCAGCGCGCGGGTCACTTCGCGGCCGCCCAGCCAGGGCTCGAAACCGGCTTCGATGAGCTCGGCGATCGGCGAACGCGGCACCAGCGCACGCGCGTCGCTCTTGAAACTCAGGCCGGCGAACCAGGCTTCACCGGTCAGGTACGCCGCCGGGACGCGCTCGGTGATGCGACGCTCGAACAGGCCGAGCACCCGCTCTTTTTCCTCGCGCAGCAGACGCGCCTGGCCGTAGGCCGGGCCCAGGTCGTGCGGCAGATGCAGGCTGTGCAGCACCAGCTGGGTGGCTTCGTCCAGCGCGTTGTCGTAGCTGTGGCCGAAGGTCAGACCGGCTGCATTGAAACGGCTGGTACCGTAGCGGATCAGGTCGATGATGGTGTGCAGTTCGTCGGCCGCGGCGGCAGTCATGGCAACAACTAAAGAGGAATCGGCCCCCGATTATAGAGGTCGGATCGGTATCATGAGCGTCCGTTGCACTGGAAACCGCCATGTTCAATCGCAATACCGGCATCGTGCTGCTGGTGGCGCTGGCCGCCGGCCTGGGGCTCTTGCTGGGGCAGAAGTTCTTCGGCGGCGCGCCCGGCTCGCCCTGGCCACCCACCCAGACCATCACCTTTTACCCGCAGCCGCGCCCGCTGCCGCAGTTCAGCCTGCGCCAGTCCGACGGCACCCAGCTGGTGCCAGGTGAACTGAAGGGGCATTGGACGCTGGTGTTTCTGGGCTTCACCTTCTGCCCGGATGTGTGCCCGACCACGCTGACCGATCTGGCGGTGGCGCAGCAGCAGTGGGAAAGCATTCCCGATGGCCTGCGCCCGCGCGTGCTGTTCGTCTCGGTGGACCCGCAGCGTGACCCGCCCGCGGGGCTGGGCGAATACGCGCACGCCTTCCACAAGGACACCCTGGCTGCCACGGCGGACGTGCCGGCACTGGAGCGTTTTGCCACGGGACTGGGCTTCGTGTTCCAGAAGGTGCCGGGCAAGGGCTTCGAGCAGAATCCCAACGACTACAGCATGGATCATTCGGCCGGCATCGCCGTGCTCGACCCGCAGGGCCGCCTGGCCGGCCTGATCCGTCCCCCGCTCGATCCCAAGGCGATTGCCGCCGACCTCCAACAGCTGACCAAGGTAACCGCCCCGTGAGTTTCGTCACTTCCCTGACCTACGTGCTGCCTCACCGGTTGCTGTCGTCCATGGCGCGCGCGCTGGCCTACTCGCAGACGCCGTCCACCAAGCAGTGGTTGATCGACACGGTGACGCGCAAATTCGGCGTGGACCTGAGCGAAGCGCAGGAGCCTGACCCGCGCGCCTACCCCACCTTCAACGCGTTTTTTACCCGCGCCTTGAAGCCCGGCGCGCGCGTGCCGGATGCCGACCCGGCCGCGTTGCTGATGCCGGCCGACGGCCGCATCAGCCAGCTCGGTCCGATCGAGAACGGCCGCATTTTCCAGGCCAAGGGGCAGTCGTTCACCGCCGCCGAGTTGCTTGGCGACGAAGCGGCCGCAGTGCCGTTCACCAACGGCCTGTTCGCCACCGTGTACCTGTCGCCCAAGGACTATCACCGCGTACATATGCCGTGGACCGGCACCCTGCGCGAAACCGTGCACGTGCCCGGCCGGCTGTTCAGCGTGGGCCCGGACGCGGTGCGCAATGTGCCGCGCCTGTTCGCGCGCAACGAGCGCCTGGTGTGCCACTTCGACACCGACTTTGGCCCGATGGCGTCGGTGATGGTGGGCGCGCTGCTGGTCTCCGGCGTGGAGACGGTCTGGAGCGGCGTGGAGATTCCGCGCTATGGCGACCGCATCACCCGCAAGGATTACCGCGGCAACGGCATCGTGCTGGAACGGTTTGCGGAGATGGCCCGCTTCAACTACGGCTCGACCGTGATCGTGCTGCTGCCGCCGGGTGTGGCCACGCTCGATGGTGCACTTGCTGCCGAGACATCGGTGCGGCTGGGGCAAGCGCTTGCGCGTCGCCAGTGAATTGCAATGACACCGTCTCAGGAGCAGACCTGGTCGCGGCGATGCGTCGCTCCTACGCGCGCCGTTTTGCCCAGCCCAGATAACGCAACACACTGCGCACAACAGGACTACCTGGACGGCTTCGTCGCGGCCAGGTCCGCTCCTACGGCAAGCAGCCTTGTCGTGCGCTCGCCGCCATCGTAGGAGCGGACCTGGCCGCGACGAGACATTCCCGACAAGGCGTCGCACACCCGCGCGCCGTTTGCCAAACCTTCGATTGAAAACACGCTGCCCAGACCCGGGCTAACGGAGCGGCGTTCGCGCGGCCTGGCCTGCTCCCACGCCAGCGGGTTCAGGCCGATGCGCACCGCCGTCTAAAGGGTGCGGCCATCAGCACGGCACCACGCGCGCAAGTCAGCGGTCGCAGCCCGCCAGCTTAATGCTCTGCCCCGGCTTGAGCGCATACGCCGGGGCCTTCAGGCCGTTGGCCTTGGCCAGCTCCTTGATCTCGCACCGGTACTTGTTCGCGACGCGGCCGAGCGTGTCGCCCTTGGCGATGGTGTAGCTGCGCGCCTGCCTGGCCTTGGGCTTGGCGACCGCCGGCTGGCCGGTGGCCACGGTGGTCGGCACGCCGGCCATCGGGCTCACGTCGCCGACCGCCACGCTTGGCACGTACTCGGGCGATGCGCTGCTGCGCACGATGGCGTTGTTGAGATCGGCCGTGATCAGGGTGCGTGCCAGGTCCGCACGCGGGCCGCTCACGCAGTAACGCGTGTACAGGCTGGCGATGCGATTGGTGGCGTTGATGACGGTGCCGGCCGGAATCCAGCCATCGGATTCGTAGCGCGGGTTGAGGTTGCGCAGCGCACGCATGTAGCCATCACGCGCGCCCATGCCCCCCAGGCAGATGGTGAGTTCGTAGATCGTGGTCGACTTGGCCAGCTTGAGCGTGGCCGGCTGCGCGTCGAGCTTGGGGAAGTCCACGCCGTACTGTCGCGGGTGCAGGAAGATCCACGCCGCCGCGATCACCATCGGCACGTAGTCCTTGGTTTCGGCCGGGAACTGGTTATAGACATCCTGTTCCCAGAAGCCGCGCCCGCCAAATTGCGAAAACACGCGTGCCGCGCGCCCTTCGCCACCGTTGTAGGCCGCCAGTGCCAGCTCGATGCTGCGATTGAGCCCGGCCATGCGCTCGTTGAGATAGGCGGCGCTGGCTTCGGCGGCGCTGCGTGCATCGAAGCGCGTGTCGAAGCCGGTGCCGTCCGGGCCCAGCCCGAAACGGCGCCCGGTGGCCGGCATGAACTGCATCAGTCCGGCCGCGCCGGCGCGCGAATTGGCGTGCACCTTGCCGTTGGATTCCTTGGCCATGATGCCGAACAGCAGCGCCTCCGGCAGCCCGCGCTTCTGCCATTCCGGCCACATCACCCCGCGCAGGTTGCTGTAGTTGTCGTAGCTGGTCATCAGCGCCGGGCGCATGTCGGTCAGCCAGCGCCGGATGCCGGCCTGCACCGCCGGGTTGTACTGGACCATCTTGTCGAACTCGTGGCGCTGGTCGTTGAGCAGCGTCGCCGCCCGCGCCGCCTCGGGCACGCCGTTGGAAGCCGGGCCGAGATGGTCGGGGTCGGCCTGCAGCAGGGTGTCGTCATCTTCCGGGTCTTCGGCAGCCGGCGCTTCGGCGTCGGCGCGCGCCTTGAGCAGGCGCTTGTAGGTGGCCAGTTGATTGGCGACCAGGCAACCGCGCTGCTTGATGCAGGCGTCGATGACGTCCTCCATGTCCTCCAGTGCAGCGTCGCCCTCGGCGGTGCCCTTCGGATCGGAGTTGTTCACCAGCACCAGCGCATCGCGGTAGCGCTTTTCGGCGGCGGCCATGCGCGCATCGAGCGCGGCGGCCTTCTCCGTGTCGCGTTTGGAGATCGCGTGGGCGGCGGGGACGACAGACATCAGCGCCACCACAGCCAGGACAGGCCATGGGCGCAAACCAAAATGAGCGAGCGGCATCGTAGGCAGTACAGCGGAAAGGCAGGCAGGGTAGCCGCCGGGGCGATACCGGGGCAAGGCGCGGCGGACGCCAGGGTCAGTGGCCCGTTAGCTTGGCGAGCGGGCGACACGCAGCCACATCGCATCGGTACGACGGTTCGGGGACGGGGCGGCACAGCGCCGACCGCCCCGCGCCGCAGGCGTGCCAACCCGATCGCAGGGCCAACCCCCAAGTCGTTATCGCCCGCCTGGACAGGCGAGGTTGCCCGCTAGAATCCTGCCTTTCTTCCACCGGATCTGCGCAATGGCCTCGTTCCTGCTCGGCAAAGGCGTTACCGACGACATCCCGGTCACCCTGGAAGGCCGCTTCGGCAATCGGCATGGCCTGGTGGCCGGCGCCACCGGCACCGGCAAGACCGTGACCCTGATGACCCTGGCCGAAGGCTTTTCGCGGTTGGGGGTACCGGTGTTCCTGGCCGACGTGAAGGGCGACGTCGCCGGGCTGGCCGTGGCCGGCGACGGCGTGCCCGCTGTGCTGCAGCGCGCCACGGATGTGGGCATCGCCGACTATGCGCCGGCAGCCAGCCCGGTGGTGTTCTGGGACCTGTTCGGTCAGCTCGGCCACCCGGTGCGCACCACCGTGAGCGAAATGGGCCCCACCCTGCTTGCGCGCATCCTGGAACTCAACGACACCCAGTCCGGCGTACTCGACATCGTGTTCAAACTCGCCGACGACCGTGGCCTGTTGCTGCTGGATCTGGACGACCTGCGCGCGTTGCTGGCGCTGGTGGTGGAAGAGCGCAAGGAACTGTCCACCAGTTACGGACTGGTGTCGGCGCAGTCGGTGGCCGCGATCCAGCGCGCGCTGCTGCGGCTGGCGCAGGACGGCGGCGAGCAATTCTTCGGTGAACCGGCGCTGGAACTGGCCGAGCTGATGCGCGTGGCCCCGGATGGCCGCGGCGTGGTCGGCATCCTGGCCGCCAATCAACTGGTGCTCAAGCCGAAGCTGTATTCCACCTTCCTGCTGTGGTTGTTGTCCGAACTGTTCGAGGGCTTGCCGGAAGTGGGCGACCTGGACCAGCCCAAGCTGGTGTTCGTCTTCGACGAGGCGCACCTGCTGTTTGACGATGCGCCGGCCGCGCTGGTGCAGCGCATCGAACAGGTGGTGCGCTTGATTCGTTCCAAGGGCGTCGGGGTGTATTTCTGCTCGCAGTTTCCCGACGACATCCCGGACACCATCCTCGGCCAGCTCGGCAACCGCGTACAGCACGCGTTGCGCGCCTACACCCCGCGTGACCAGAAGGCGGTCAAGACCGCCGCGCAAACCTTCGTGGCCAATCCCAAGCTCGACGTGGCCAGCGCCATTTCCAGACTGGGCACCGGCGAAGCCCTGGTATCGCCATTGCAGGGCAAGGGCGTGCCGGCGCCGGTGCAGCAGACGCTGATCGCGCCGCCGCGTTGCCGCATGGGCGCCATCAGCGCGCCCGAACGCGCGCAGGTCCGCGCGGCCAGCCTGGTTGGTACCCGCTACGACACCGCGATCAATCGCGAATCGGCCGCCGAACTGCTGGCACGCCGCGTGGAACAGATGGCCACGCAGACTGCCGCCCCGCCCGCGCGTAGCCGCGCGCAGGAGGACGCGCAGGACAGCGGCTTCGGCAAGGCGGTCAAGGATGCCGTGTTCGGCACCGGACGCCGCCAGGGCATGCTGGAAACGATGGCCAAGCAGACCTCGCGCACCATCGGCAGCAAGATCGGGCAGCAGATCGTGCGCGGTATTTTTGGAAGTATTTTTGGCGGAAAGCGCTGAGCTCGACGCCCACCAAGGAATGCCATGAGCAAGGATGCAAAGAACACGCGACTGGCCTGCACGATGGCCATCGCGATCGTCGCCGCCGGTACGGCCGCAGCCGAACCGGCAAACCGGAGCGATCCATGGCCCCTGGAGCGTCAGCAACTGCTGACCGGTCATTACACCGGGCAACTCGAGTCCTATGCGCAAGACTGCCGGGTGGTCAGTGCCGAGCTTTCGCTTTCGATGCCCACTCCGAGCAGAAAGATGCAGCGCTATACGTTGAAAACCTTCTGTATCGCTGGCGGCCACGTAAATGACGCGCCGCGGACCATGACAGGTTTCTGGGACATGGCCGAGCGGATCGGCAGCTGTCTCTTGCTCAACTTCATTGATGTCGACGATCCGCTGGTAGGGCCGAACATCTACGGGTTTGCCGTCGAAGAGGATCTTCCCTCCAGCGACGACCAGCATCCCAAGTACCTCCTCGTTCAAGACGGGCAGAACTGCCATAGCGGCAGATCACCGGAATACGACGACAAGGTACTGAGAAAAACGCGCTGACGGCGGCGCGCCCTATCTTCGCGCGAAGGCCTCTGCCGCGAGACAAGCGACTTCAAGCAGGCTCCTGGTGGACTGGCCGTCACGATTCTGCTGATGCGGTTCACCTGCCTTGTCACGCGTAGGCCGCGTGACTTTGTCGTCTTGCCGGTTCCAACGCACGACAAGCCGCCTAGCAACGCTTGCGCTCACGGGTGCTCATCCGCGAGCTAGTCCAGCACCCCGTGCAGCTTGGCGTACTGCAGCAGCATGATGGTCTTGGCATCGGCGATCTCGCCGGAGCCGATCATTGCCAGCGCATCGTCGAGTGACAGTTCAAGCACCTCGATCTCCTCGCCGTCCTCTTCGACGCCGCCGCCGTCGCTCACCTTGTCGCCGTCGAAGTATTCGCCGACGAAGAAGTACAACCGCTCGGTGACCGAGCCCGGACTCATGAAGGCCTCGAACACCTTGCGCACATGATCGATGCGGTAGCCGGTTTCCTCTTCGGTTTCCTTGCGGATGCAGGTCTGCGGATCGTCGCGGTCCAGCAGGCCGGCGCAGGCCTCGATCAACAGGCCGTCCGGATTGCCGTTGAGCAGGGTCGGCAGGCGAAATTGCCGGGTCAACATCACCGTCTGCCTGGCGCGGCTGAAGAGCAGGATAGTGGCGCCGTTGCCGCGGTCGTATGCCTCGCGCGACAGGGTCTGCCAACGCCCGTCCTTGCGCAGGAAGTCGAAGGTGACCTTGCGGAGCACATACCAGTTGTCGGACAGCACATCGATGCTGCGAATACGGACCTGCGGGGTGTCCAGGGTCGATGGATTCACGCGGAGCTCCTTGCGATAGGAAAAGGACAGGCGCCATGGGATGGCACGGGAAGCGCATGGCATGTGGGGGGGCGCGGCCCCACGCGGCGAACCGGCGACAGCGAGCGGCAGGCCGCAAGCAGCTGACCCGCCCTGACCGCAGTGGCCGGAAGGCGTCAACGCCCAATTGCACGAGGCCGCGCATGGTCGCACAATCCCTTCACATCACACGCTTGGGGAGCGTCATGGAAGACCGTTTTCGCGCGCGCAAGGCCGTGCAGGCCGCGCCTGCGCCGTTCTGGACCCGCATTCCCGCCATCGCCACTTACCCGCTGCGCGGCTCGGCGCTGTATGCGCTGATCGCGCTGACGCTATGCAGTGCATTGCTGGTGTTGCCGGGCATTCTGAAGCTGCTGGTCATGGGCGTGCTGGGCATGGCGACCTACACCTACGCCTTCGACATCCTGCGCCACACCGCCGATGGGCAAGCCGATGCGCCCCGGCTCGGATACAACAGCTTCGACAGCGCGGTGCTGCGCCTGATCCTGCTGGCCATCGCGCTGGGCATCGTGATCGGCGCGGCCGCCGTGGTCGCGGGCCCGTTCGGGCTGACCATCGCCTATGTGGCAACCCTGCTGCTGTTGCCCGGCATGCTCATTTCGCTTGCCATCGACGGCAGCCTGCGGCGCGCGTTGAACCCTGCGGTGTCGCTCGACATGGCGATGCGCATCGGCTGGCCGTATCTGGCCGCCTACGGGCTGCTGTATGTGATCCAGGGCAGCGGCACGGCGGCGGCGTTCATTGCACTGACATATCTACCGCCCATCGTGCGCGAGGCGACCACGCTGGTGGCCTCCATCTGGGCCCTGTTCGCCAGCTTCCATCTGATGGGGTATCTGGTCTACCAGTACCACGAAGCGCTGGGCTATACCCCTAATGGCGGCGACGTGCAGGAACGTGCCGATCCGGATCAGCGCCTGCTCGATGAGGCCGAACACCATGTGCGCGAGGGTCACACAGACGAGGCCTTTCAGGCAGTGCGTGGTGCGGTGCGCTCGCGTGCGGTGAGCCTGGCGGTGCACGAGCTGTATCAGCGCCTGCTCCGACAGCACCATCGCAGCGACGAACTACACGAACACACCCGGCACTACATCAACCGCCTGCTGCAGGAAAAGCAGGAACGCCGCGCGCTCGCACTGCAGCGCGAAGCGCTGGACAGCGACCCTGCATTCACCCCGCTGCTGCCGGAGCAGGCCACCCTGCTGGCCGAGCGCGCCAAGATGGCCGGGCAGTTCCAGCTGGCCACCGATGGCTTGCTGGCCGCCATCGCAGCCTGGCCGCGCGACCCGATGCTGCCGAGCTGGTCGCTGGACGCGGGCCTGATGCTGGCCGAGCGCTTCGGCCGCGACGAGCAGGCACGTGCGCTGCTGCAACACGCAACGGAGCGCTGCGACGATGCAGCGCAGCGCGCAAAGCTGGATGCGGCATTGCGCGCGGTTGCGATCCAGCCGGCGTAAAGACAGCCGCGCAGGGGCGCGAGCGATCGTCAGCGTGGCACGTCGGCCGATGGCTGCGGCCAACTGATAGCCGCTGACAAAACCACTGCGCTCATTGCCAGACGGGCGCGGCATGCGTTCGAATCGGCGGATACCTCGCGCGCACTCCGCCTTCTCCGCGTCGTCCCCCCCCCCCACCTGACAACGCGCCGCCCGATGTCGTTCGCCACGCTCATCCGTTCTCGAGCAGAAACCGTGCCTTGGCCGCCTGCCCCTGCTCGGGAAACTGGTCCAGCACCAGTCGCAGCAAACGCGTGCGCTGCTCCCCGGCGCGCAGGTCGCCGTGGCGCAATGCCAGCACGAACCATCGCTGGGCAAGCTCGGCCCGGGGCGCGTCGCTTTCGCAGTCCTTCAACACACGCTCGGCATCGGCCAGCAGCCCGTTGCCGAGGCAGGCGTCGACCAAGGCCATGCGAGCCGGCAGCTCGCACAGGGCCAGGTCCTTGCCCAGCTCTGCTGCCACGCCCAGCTGGAGTCGTGTCTGTTCTGCCGTATGCGACGGCAGCCGCAATATGGTCTGCGCGTGTCGCAGCGTGTCCTGCCTGCTCCCGGCATTGCGTGCAACGCGGTAGCGCGCCAGCGCGATTTCCAGGCTCTGCGGCATTTCGTCGGCCAGCTCGGCCAGCAACCGCTCTGCCTCACGGTTTTCCATACGCCCCAGATGCGACTGCGCGCGCGCCCAGCGGTCATCGGCCTGCGCAGGCGCGTGCTCGTCCATGAACGCCGGGCGGATCTGACGCGTGCCCACGAGGATCGCGCCCAGCAGCGCGCCACTGACCAGGCCGCCGGCATGCGCCTCGAACGCCACCGAGCCGTTCTCGCTCCACAGCAGGCTGTAGATTTCCCAGCCCAGCCATAGCGGCAGCAACAGGATTGCAGGCCCGCGCACGTAGTTGAACACCACGAAAAACCAGTAGAAAAACCGCACCCGACGGCGGCCCCAGACCACGCAAAATGCGCCCATCAGTGCGGCAATGGCGCCGGACGCGCCCAGCCCGCCACCGGGCTGGCCCCAACGCCACCACAGGCTCGCCGCACTGGCGCCGAAACCGCCTGCCAGGTACAGCAGCAGGAACCATCCGCTGCCGATCGCACCTTCCAGCAAGGTACCCAGCGCCAGCAAAAACACCATGTTGCCGAACAGATGATTCAGGTCTCCATGCAGGAAGGTGGCCGACAGCATGCGCGCAGGCGACCATTCGGAACTGCGTTGCAGATGGCGCAACGTGAATACCCTGGACAGCCGCGCGTCGTACGGCGCATGCAAGCCCTGCCATTGGCGCAGCTGTTCTTCGTTGTTGAACAGCGTGCCGCCGCGCAACGCCTGCGCAAAGGCGACATCGTGCATCGTCAGGTGGGCCAGATAGGCGGTGCGCTGGCGCGCAGGAGCGGCAGCCAGCTTGCCCTGCCGCGCAGCACGCAACCTGGGGTCGCTGGTCTGTTCCAGATAGCGGGCGTGCGCCGCCGCTTCCAGCGTGCCCAGCCCGGAGTCGACGTAATAGCGCACGGCGTCCTCGACCAGCGCATCGTCCTTGCGCTGATAACCGACGTAGACGACCACGTTGATCAGCACCAGCAGCAGCGTCACCCAGGGAATGTTCTGGCGCGACCAGGGTTTGTGCAGCGGCATGAGCAGCATGACGACATCCGTGTCCGAGAATGGCGGAAAGCTTCGCTGTGCGGCGGCAGATGCGCAAGCACGCCATGCGCGCTAGCATCGCGCCCCCCGCCGTTCGATGCCACGCCCGACCATGAGCCGCTGGCGCCCGCCTGCCGAAAAAAGCACCGCACTGATCACCCCGGAAGGCCATGCGCGCCTCAAGGCCGAGCTGGAAGAGCTGTGGCGCGTGCGCCGGCCGGAGGTGGTGCGCGCACTGGCTGCGGCCGCTGCGGAAGGCGACCGCTCGGAAAACGCGGAGTACACCTATCGCAAGAAGCAGCTGGGCGAGATCGACCGCCGCGTGCGCTACCTGAGCAAGCGCCTGGAAGCGCTGCGCGTGGTGGACACCGCGCCCACCGACCCGCAGGCGGTGTTTTTCGGCGCCCAGGTGGAACTGGAAGATGCTGACAGCGGCGAGCTGCTGCGCTACCGCATCGTCGGCCCGGACGAAACCGATGCCGCACGCGGCTGGATCAGCATCGATTCGCCGCTGGCGCGCGCGCTGCTGAAAAAACGCGTGGACGACGAATTCGACGCGCAACTGCCGTCTGGCAAGCACAGCTTCGTGGTGGTGTCGGTCCATTACACCGGCCAGTAGCCGCGTGATCGCATTCCGCTGGCGCTCGGCGGCCGGGGTCAGGGTGACCTTGGCGCGTGCAGCAGCGCACGTGTGCGCGATGGGGGCATCATCGATAACGCCTCATCGCGCACAAGTGCGCTCCTACGGGCGGCGGTGTCCCGGCACGTGGCCGGTTACACCATCTGCAGATTCAACGACCGCCCTTGCTGGATCGCGCCATTGGCCGGCAGCGCATCGCCGAACAGGTCGTGCTCGTCGCTGTCGGTGATTTCCACGTCGACCAGGTCGCCGACCTTCAGGCCGAGCTCGCCGCCGTTCTGGATATGCACCAGGCCGTCGATTTCCGGTGCGTCCGCGCGCGAACGTGCCACCGCGATGTCGTCTTCGATCAGATCCACCAGGCATTGCTGCACGCTGCCGATCTTGGCTTCCAGACGCAGCGCAGAGATCTCCGCCTGCTTGGCCATGAAGCGCGCCAGGCGCTCCTGCTTCACTTCTTCCGGCACCTGGTCCGGCAGCGCATTGGCACTGGCACCATCCACCGGCGAGTATGCGAACGCGCCCACGCGATCGAGCTGCGCCTGGTCCAGGAAGTCCAGCATGGACGCGAACTCGGCCTCGGTTTCACCGGGGAAGCCAACGATGAAGGTTGAGCGCACGGTAATTTCCGGGCACATCGCCTTCCAGCGCTGCACACGCTCCAGGGTCTTGTCCACCGCGCCCGGGCGCTTCATCAGCTTGAGGATGCGCGGGCTGGCGTGCTGGAACGGGATGTCCAAATACGGCAAAAGCTTGCCTTCGGCCATCAGCGGAATGACGTCGTCCACGTGTGGGTACGGATAGACGTAATGCAGGCGCGTCCACACGCCCAGCTCCGACAGGCCTTCGCACAACGCCTTCATGCGGGTCTGATACATGCGGTCGCGCCACGGGCGCTCGGCGTATTTCAGATCCACGCCGTAGGCGGAGGTGTCCTGCGAGACCACCAGCAGCTCCTTGACTCCGCCGCGCACCAGCCGTTCGGCTTCGCGCAACACCTCGTCCACCGGGCGCGAGACCAAATCGCCGCGCATCGAGGGGATGATGCAGAAGCTGCAGCGATGGTTGCAGCCTTCGGAAATCTTGAGATACGCGTAATGGCGCGGCGTCAGCTTGATGCCGTAGTCCGGCACCAGATCCACGAACGGGTCGTGTCGCGGCGGCAGCGCGGCGTGCACCGCTTCCATCACGCTCTGGTAGTCCTGCGGGCCGGACACCGCCAGCACCTGCGGGTAGGCCTCGCGGATCTGCTCCGGGCGTTTGCCCAGGCAGCCGGTCACGATCACCTTGCCGTTGGCGTTCATCGCCTCGCCGATCGCATCCAGCGATTCGGTCACCGCCGAATCGATGAAGCCGCAGGTATTGACCACCACCACGTCGGCGGCGTCGTAGCTGGGCACGATGTCGTAGCCCTCCACGCGCAGCTGGGTGAGGATGCGTTCGGAATCGACGAGCGCCTTCGGGCAGCCAAGGCTGACGAAGCCGACTTTGGGGTTCAGCTGGGACATGGAAGCAGGAGCCTGGGAGTGGAGCGGCCTGGGGCCTGGGCAGGGCCAATTATAGCGGCGCGCGGGCAGCGCCCTGAACCGCCGTGCATCGCTAGCGGGGTCGGCTTTGCGAAACCCTCACTTTTCACGATGCCGGTCCGGTCGATAATGCGCGCCTCCCCCCGCTGCACATCAGGAATTCCCATGGGTCACTGGACCACGCTCGACACCCCCGACGGCCAGGTTGCCGCCTGGCACGCCACCCCCGCCTCCAGCCCGCGCGGCGGCCTGGTGGTGATTCAGGAGATCTTTGGCGTCAACGAACATATCCGCGCGGTCGCCGACGATTACGCCGCGCGCGGCTACGAGGTGCTGGCACCGGCCTTCTTCGATCTGGAAGAAAAGGACGTGCAGCTGCCCTACGACCAGGAAAGCCTCCAGCGCGGTCTGGCATTGGCCAATGCGGTCGGCCTGGAGCGCGCGGTAGAGGTGGTGAAATCCGCCGCTACACTGCTGACCCGCGCCGGCAAGGTGGGCACGGTGGGCTATTGCTGGGGCGGCTCGGTGGCGCTGCTGTCGGCCATCCGCCTGGGCCTGCCCTCGGTGAGCTATTACGGCGGCCGCAACACCCAGCTGCTGGACGAAACCCCCAAGGCACCGGTGATGTTCCACTTCGGCGAGCAGGACGCCAGCATCCCGCCGGAAGCGATCCAGGCACACCGCGAGAAGCTGCCGCAGATGGAAACCTTCGTGTACCCCACCGGCCATGCCTTCAATCGCAGCATCGACCCCACCCACTACGACGCCGACAGCGCCGAACGCGCGCTGGAACGCACCCTGGGCTTCTTCGAAGCGCACCTGGGATGAGTGCACCGACATCCGGCAGTGCTGCAGCGGACGGGTTTCAGCTGGATCCGCGCCTGGCGGCTGACACGGTGTTCGTCGCCGACGGGCCGTTGTCGCAGGTCCGCCTGATGGACGACACACGCTTCCCGTGGCTGGTGCTGGTGCCACGGGTGGCCGATGTCAGCGAGTGGATCGATCTGGATGGCGGCCAGCAGCGCCTGTTGCTGGCCGAAATCAACCAGCTGTCGCAGTTGCTGCGCGTGGAGCCCGGCGTGGGCAAGCTCAATCTCGGTGCGCTGGGCAATATCGTGCGGCAGCTGCACGTGCACCTGGTCGGCCGTCATCCGGGCGATGCGGCCTGGCCCGGGCCGGTCTGGGGCAACGGCAGCGCGCAGCGATTTGCCGCCGACGCCCTGCGGGAGCGTGTCGCGGCATGGGCGCAACGGCTACGATAGGCGCCCGTTCGCCAACCTGCCTTCTCGCATGAAATCCAATGTCGTCGCCGCGCTGATCCTGATCCTGGTGGGCCTGCTGTTCCTGGCCAACAATCTGGGCTGGACCAATCTCAGTCTTGGCCGGCTGATCGCCACCTGGTGGCCGGCGGCGCTGGTCGCCTGCGGCATCGGGATGCTGTTCGGGCGCGGCAAGTAGGTCGGGCGGGGATTCGGGAATCGGGATTGGGGAATCGTCAAAGCGGCGTGCTTGCGCTGAAGGTTCTCCGTCCAAACAAGGTTCTCCGTTCGGCGGCTTGCTGTGATTCCAGGGAGGTGATGCCCGGTTCTGGTCCTGGCGTTGCAAACGAATCACCGGGCGCTCCCTTCTCCCGTCGGGACATTGCCCTCCTTTATGGGGAGAAGGCGCCCCGCAGGGGCGGATGAGGGTACGGGCGAAGCTCCTGCACTTGCCAGCTGCCCACTGCGTCAGGACATCTTGCTCTGCCGCATCTGCCCGAAAAAAACTGACAGGCAACGCATTGCATGCCCTGGTCAACCATCCTGACGCGCTCAGTAGGGATGCAACATGACGACTGTCATCCGCAACTGTTGACTTCTGGTACCTGATCGGCAGCCGTATCGCGCGCAGCATGGCCTCACACCAACCGAGGATGTCGCCATGCACTACCGCCTGATTCCTGCCCTGTTTCTGATCGTCTTGGGCGCGTTGGTTCTGCTGGACAACCTGGGGCTGGCCGATCTGGATGTGGGCCACCTGATCGCCACCTGGTGGCCGGCCTTTCTGATCGCTGCCGGCGTGCGCCAGCTGCTGCGCTACCGCGATAAAGCCGCCGCGACCTGCTGAAGGCCACGGCAGCCCGTGCCTCAGGTCCGCGGCAAGGTCACGCCGGTCTGGCCCTGGTACTTGCCGCCACGGTCCTTGTACGAGGTCTCGCACACTTCATCGGACTGGAAGAACAGCATCTGCGCCACGCCTTCGTTGGCGTAGATGCGCGCCGGCAACGGCGTGGTGTTGCTGAATTCCAGCGTCACGTGACCTTCCCACTCCGGCTCCAGCGGAGTCACGTTGACGATGATGCCGCAGCGCGCGTAGGTGCTCTTGCCCAGGCACACCACCAAGGTGTCGCGCGGAATGCGGAAGTACTCCACCGTGCGCGCCAGTGCGAAGCTGTTGGGCGGGATGATGCAGACATCCGATTCGATATCGACAAAGCTGCCCGGATCAAAATGCTTCGGGTCGACAATGGTCGAGTTGATGTTGGTGAAGATCTTGAATTCGCGCGAGCAGCGTACGTCGTAGCCGTAGCTGGAGGTGCCGAAGCTGACAATGCGCTGCCCGGCGGCGTCGTGCTTGATCTGGCCGGGCTCGAACGGCTCGATCATCGCGTGCTGCTCGGCCATGCGCTTGATCCAGCGGTCGCTCTTGATGCTCATGCGGTGTTCCTTGAAGACGGAAGGCGGCAGGCCGGGCGGCCCGCGCGAAAGACGGCAAAGTCTAGCAGCGGCCGGCACCGGAAGCCGGCCGACGCGTTACAGCAGCGAGGCGGAAATCGGGATACTGGCGCGCGGGCGCTTGCCCAATTCTTCCGACAAGCGGCTGGCGGCCACCAGATAGGCCTGGGCGGCCGCGGAGTCCGGCGCGGCAATCACGATCGGCTGACCGGCATCGCCCTGCTCGCGGATGCTTACATCCAGCGGCAGCGACCCCAGCAGCGGCACGCCGTACTGCGCGGCCATGCGCTCGCCGCCGCCTTCGCCGAACAGATGCTCGCGATGGCCGCAGTTGCTGCAGGTGTGCACCGCCATGTTCTCGATGATGCCCAGCACCGGCACTTCGACCTTTTCGAACATCTTCAGCGCCTTGCGCGCATCCAGCGTCGCAATGTCCTGCGGCGTGGTCACGATCAACGCGCCGGCCACCGGGATCTTCTGCGACAGGGTCAGCTGGATGTCGCCGGTGCCAGGCGGCAGATCGATCAGCAAATAATCCAGGTCGTCCCACAGCGTGTCGTTGAACAACTGGGTCAGCGCCGAGGTGGCCATCGGCCCGCGCCAGATCATCGGGGTGTCCTGATCCACCAGCAGGCCGATCGACATCGCCTCGATTCCAAAGGCGCGGAGCGGTTCGATCGACTTGTTATCCGGGCTGTCCGGCTTACCGCTCAACCCCAGCATCGCCGGCACGCTCGGCCCATAGATGTCGGCGTCCAGCACGCCCACGCGCGCGCCCTGCTGCCGCAGCGCCAGCGCCAGATTCACCGCGGTGGTGGACTTGCCCACCCCCCCCTTGCCCGACCCTACCGCAATCACATTGCGGATACGCGGGTGCGGCGCCAGCGCGCCCTGCACCGCATGCGCGGGAATCCTGCGTTCTGCGCTCATGCCTCGCCGTCCTGCGCGCCGCCGGTGCCTGGGCACGCTTCGTTTTCAATCATCGTTGCCATTGCTTATCCAGTGTTTTCGTAGGCGGTTGCGAGGGATCACGCCCGTGGGTGCACCCGCGAAGTCTCCCAGTTTACCGGCTTGAGTCCACGCCCCCGCCCTCTCGGTACCGCCGCAGGCCAAAGCCGCTCATTGCCGCGTCTCGACGTATTTCACAAATGCGGACATGATTAGAGGACTTAATAAATTCGAGGTCTGGTTCAGCCGCCACCTAGCGAACGCGACTGATTGATCAAGTGCGCGAATGGGTATTCCAGGATTTCCCGGCCGAGTACGACGAGTACGTGACCTACGTGACCGACCCGCGCTGGCGCGCGCAGTTCCAGACCAAGTACAACTGGAACGAATGGCGCGCGTCGTGGGACATGAACTACGTGGACGGCAACCTGCGCGTGACCCCGGAAAGCTACAACAGCAATCCGGGCTCGGCCAGCCCGATCAAGAACGGCTCGTACGTCTACCACAACTTCCAGTTCGGCTATCAGTTCCCCGGTTCGAAGATCGACGTCTACCTGGGCATCGACAACGCCTTCGACAAAGACCCGCCGCGTAATTACTTCGGCTCGGACTTCAACTCCGCGTTGTACGACAACGTGGGCCGGTTTTTCTATTTGGGGACGACCGTGCGGTTCTGAGGGTTGTGAGGAGGAAGAGCCCCGCTGGTCGGGGCTCTTTTTTTTGCAGACGTCGCAGCAAAGTGCCCTGTGCAGCGGGTGCGCCGGTCGCAACCACCTCAGCAGGTCGAGCTTGCTGCCGGCGGGCCGGCATATCTGTATCGAATGTAACTAGCTCACGCTGGCAATTGTTGAGGTTGTTTGTTTCAGCGTGCTCTCTGCCGCCCGTTTGTGCCGAATTCATCGCTTCTAACGCGGATCTCATCTCTTTCATTAAGAAATGGTTTCAATCGCTTGCACCCTCAGACACAGATTCATTACGTTCGGGTTAAGGCCATCTGACTCCCCGATGACCGCCCCTTATCCGAAATCCAGTTGAAAGGTCAGGAATGAGCAATCAATTTCGTCGCCAGGTCCTCAAGCGCACCGCCCTCGCCGTCGTGCTCGGTGCCTGCCTAGCCAACGGCGCGGTCAACGCGCAAAGCACCACCGGTAGCATCTACGGCAGCGCCCCGTCCGAAGCCGGCAGCACCATCGTTGTACAGAGCGATACCGGCCTCAGCCGCACCATCACCATCGATGCAAATGGCCGTTACAACCTCGGCTCGCTGCCGGTGGGTGCCTATACCGTTACCCTGAAGCGCGGCGACCAGGTCGTCGATACCCGCAAGAACGTGCAACTGCGCGTCGGCTCGGGCACTGAAGTGTCGTTTGCTGGCGCAAGCGCCGCAGGCAGCGCCGATGCAACAACGCTGGGCGCGATCACTGTCACTGCCGCCAATGCACCGAAGATCGATGTGAGCTCGACGAGTGCACGGTCGGTCATCACTTCCCAGCAGCTTGCGATCCTGCCACTTGGACGCAGCGCTGAGGCAATTGCGCTGCTAGCACCTGGTGCTGTCGCGGGAAGCGGCGCGTTCGATAACGGCTCACGCTCGGTCGTTTCATTCGGCGGCGCGGGCGTTACCGAAAATGCTTATTACATCAACGGATTCAACGTCAGCAATCCGCTCAGCAACCTGGGTGGCGTTAGCTTGCCGTACGGTGCCATCGACCAGCAGGAAACCTACACCGGCGGTTACAGCGCGCGTTACGGTCGCTCCACCGGCGGCGTGATCAATCAGGTAGGCAAGCGCGGCACCAACGAATGGCATTTTGGTGCTCAGGCCGTCTGGGAGCCTAAAGCGCTCGCAAGCTCGCCTGAGAACGTGCGCTTCCCCAACAACACACTGCCGGCCGATTTCGAATACACCAATGCAGACCAGCCGGGAACGCTCTACCGTAGCCGCAAAGACGACGCCGCCAACCGTACCGTCTATAGCGCTTATGCGGGCGGCCCGTTGATCGAAGACAAGCTCTTCGTATTTGTTGCCGGCGAATCCGACAAGACCGACGGCGTGTCCACCAACTCCAGCGCGGCAAGCATTCTGGGTCGCAACAATTACTCGTACAGCGCACCGAAGTTTTACGGCAAGATCGACTGGAACATCAACGACAGCAACATTCTGGAATACACCCGCATCGAAAGCACTGATCGTCGCGCGGGCTATTACACCGATTTCGACTACGACACCTTGTCCGGTGGTGGTCGTAGCGGGACGTTCGCCGATACCTACAAGATCAAAGACCGTTACGACATCTTCAAGTACACCGGGTATCTCACCGATGACCTGACCTTGAACGCCACCTGGGGCCGTAGCCGCCAGGACAATCTGCAGGGCAATCCGTACGTTTCCAACCTGCCCTACCTGCAGAACGTGACCAATCAGGATCCTGCACTGACCGGGGGTACGCCGATCACCAATGATCAGGCAAGCAACCGCACCAAGGCCGATCGCCCACAGAACAAGACCCGCAGCTTACGGCTTGAACTCGAATACCGGCTCGGTGACCACGACCTGACCGCTGGCGTGGACAACATGTATTTCAATGCGTCTGATGAAGGTGTTCGCACCACTGGCCCCGGATACCAGTGGTTGTTCGCACGACAGTCCAACCCGGCCGTCGACATCCGTCCTAGTCTGGGTGTCGGCCCATCGGGCGGCAATGGCTACTATGCGCAGCGCCGTATCTTCACCACGACCACCAGCATGGCCGTCGAGCAGAAGGCGTACTACCTGGAAGATCGCTGGCAGGTCACCGATAAGTGGCTGGTCCTGCTTGGCATCCGCAACGACAAGTTCACCAACTTCAATAGTGCCGGCGCTCCGTACGTTGACAGTGGTGACCAGTGGGCACCACGTCTGGGCGTGAGCTGGGATGTGTTTGGCGACTCGTCGCTGAAGCTGTATGCCAACCTCGGTCGTTACTACCTGGCGCTGCCAAACAGTGTTGCAGTGCGTGGAGCGTCTGCGTCCACCTACACCGACGAATATTTCGCGTATAGCGGGTTGGACGCAAACGGAGAGCCGACCGGTCTGAGAGCGTTGGGCCCGGGCCCGGTGTCTTCGAACGGCGAATACGGCCAGACGCCCGACCCGAATTCGTTCGCACCGAGCGATCTGAAGTCCCAGTACCAGGATGAGTTCCTGATGGGCTTTGAAAAGACGCTCGGCGAGAAGTGGAACTCGGGTGCAAAGGTGACCTATCGCAAGCTGCAGACCGCGATCGATGACGTCTGCGATACAGGCCGGATCGCCGACAAGCTCGCAGCCGGTGGCATTGACGCCTCATCGGTCGCCATTCCTGGTTGCGTGATGTTCAACCCTGGCGAAACCAACACCTACAACCTGGCCAATGTCGACGGCTCGGGCCGCACGCAGGTGCGTATGTCTCAGGAGGATTGGGGATTCACCAGCGGTGCCAAGCGTAACTACGTGTCGGTCGACTTGTTCCTGGAACATCCGTTCGACGAAAAGTGGTTCGGCCGCGTCGATTACACCTGGTCGCATCTGTACGGCAACACCGAAGGCCAGGTGAAATCCGATCTGGGGCAGGCTGACGTTTCCAAGACGCAGGACTGGGACTCGGCAGAGCTGATGTACTACGCAGGTGGAAGTCTGGCCAATGATCGCCGCCATCAGTTCAAGGCATTCGGTGCCTATCAGTTCACACCGGAATGGATGGCATCTGCCACGGTGCGCGTGTTGTCCGGCACACCAAAATCGTGCCTGGGCTATTTTGGCGAGGGCGAGCAGGATCCCATTGGCTATGAGTCGGCTTACCACTATTGCGCCGGTTCCCCTTCTCGTCCGGGCGACGCAGGCCGCACGCCTTGGCTGACGAATTTGGATCTGGGCGTGACCTATCGCCCGTCGTTTGCCGATCACAAGCTCGCCATCGGGCTGCAGGTCTTCAACGTACTCAACGACCGCGATGCCACACGTACGGAAGCGGTGTACGGGGACGACCGTTACACGGTGTCCAACACCTATGGCATGGGCACCTACTTCAACCCACCGCGCTTCGTCCGTCTCTCTGCGGCTTATGACTTTTAAGCGCAGCGTTCAGAACTAGAACACGCACTTCTCCACGGCCCCGAAAGGGGCCGTTTTTTTAGTGCGTCCCTTGCTGCAGCTGCGTCGGAGCCCGCCAACCGGCCCTCTACACACCCCGCACCCATGACCTTCGACACCATGCCATCCGGCTGGCGAGGCGTAGAGTGCCGGCCACGGCTCCGGCGACGGAGCTTCCCAATCGACTGCTGCTCCTGGAGCCTTTGTGATTCGAACACCTCATCTATTGACGTTGACCCTGGCCGTGGCGGCCGCGCTCAGTGGTTGCAAGAAATCCGACGACGCTGCGCCGGCGGCCCCGGCCGGCGACGCCGCACCTGCGGCAACCACTGCGCCTGCGGCGCCCAAGACGCTGACCCTGGACCAGAGCAAGCTGCCGGCGGTGAACCAGTTCACTGCGGCAGACCTCGACCCCAACGGCAATGCCTGTAACGACCTCAACGCCTACGCCAATGCCAAGGTCCTGGCCGCCAACCCGGTGCCGGGCGACCGCACCAGCTGGGGCGCGTTCGAGATGCTCGACGAGCGCTCCAATGCGGTCCAGCAGCAATTGGTGGAACAGGCCGCGGCCGACAGTAGCGCCACCGGCGTGGAGAAGATCGTCGGCGACCTGTGGTCCACCGGCATGGACGAAGCCAAGATCAACGCGCAGGGTATCGAGCCGCTGAAGCCGGAGCTGGCTGCCATCGACGCCATCAGCGACCAGGCCAAGCTGGTCGACTATCTGCGCAGCAGCGCGGCCAAGGGCAACAACGACCTCTTCAGTTTCGGCGCCGAGGCGGACTTCAAGAAGTCCAGCCAGAACATCGCCTACGCCATGCAGGGCGGCCTGGGTCTGCCGGACCCGGAGTACTACACCAGCGCCGGCAACAAGGCCAAGCTGGACGCCTACCAGGCGCACGTCGCCAAGGTGCTGGAACTGTCCGGCGTGGCCGCGGCCGATGCCGCCGCGCAGGCCAAGCAGGTGGTCGCGTTCGAGACCCGTCTCGCCAAGGTCTCCAAGACCAGCACGCAACTGTCGCGCGATGCCTCGCTGGCCTACAACCCGATCTCGCCGGCCGACGCCGACAAGCTGACCCCGAACTGGTCGTGGACCGAGTTCTTCAAATCGCAGGGCGTGACCGCGCCGGAGATGTTCTCGCTGGCGATCCCGGCCTTCCACCAGGAAGTGAGCAAGATGATTGCCGACACCGACCCGGCGATCTGGCGCGCGTACCTGCGCTTCCACACCGTCGATGGCGCTTCGCCGTACCTGAGCCAGCCCTTCGTCGATGAGAGCTTTGCGTTCTACAACAAGACCCTGCGCGGCCAGAAGGAAATCAAGCCGCGCTGGAAGCGCGTGCTGGCCACCATCAACGGCCAGACCGGTGAAGCGCTGGGCCAGATGTACGTCAAGGTCGCCTTCCCCGCCGAGTCCAAGGCCAAGATGGAAACCCTGGTGACCAATCTGCGCACCGCGCTCAAGGCCCGCATCGAAAAGCTGGACTGGATGAGCCCGGAGACCAAGACCAAGGCGATCGCCAAGTGGGAAAGCTTCACGCCCAAGATCGGCTACCCGGAAAAGTGGCGTGAGTGGAATGGTCTGACCACCACCCGCGACAGCTACCTGGGCAACGTGCAGGCTGCGGCCGAATACAACTACAAGTGGAACCTGTCCAAGATCGGCAAGCCGGTGGACAAGACCGAATGGGGCATGAGCCCGCAGACGGTCAACGCCTACTACAACCCGCTGCAGAACGAGATCGTGTTCCCGGCCGCCATCCTGCAGCCGCCGTTCTTCGACCCGAATGCGCCGGAGGAAATGAACTACGGCGGCATCGGCGCGGTGATCGGCCATGAGATGACCCACGGCTACGACGACCAGGGCAGCCGCTTCGGTGCCGATGGCAACTTCATCCCCGATCCGGGCTGGTGGACGCAGAAGGATCTGGACGCGTTCAAGGCACGCACCGGCAAGCTGGTGGCGCAGTTCGACAGCTACCGCACGCCGGCCGGTGACAAGGTCAAGGGCGACCTGACCCTGGGCGAAAACATTGCCGACCTGGGCGGCCTCAATACCGCCTACGACGCCATGAAAACCGCCACTGCCGGCAAGGACGACCCGAAGGCCGACGGCATCACCCGCGACCAGCGCTTCTTCCTCAACTGGGCCACGGTGTGGCGCCGCAACTTCACCCCGGAAGAACTCGTCGTGCGCCTGAAGACCGACCCGCACGCACCGGCCAACTTCCGCGCCATCGGTGCACCGTCGAACATGCCGGCGTTCGCCGCTGCGTTCTCGTGCAAGGCGGGCGATGCGATGGTGCGTCAGGGCGACAAGCAGGTTGTGATCTGGTAATTGCGTGGTCGTTGTAAACGACGGGCGGCGATCAAGAGGTCGCCGCCCGTTTTTATTTGGGGATGCCTTGTGACGCTGCGCAATGCGGTCCGCGCCTTCACGCGCCGGGCCAGCGCCGTGCACGATGCATTGACTGCACGCATCAGGTCCCGGCAAGCACCAGGTGCACGCATCGGCGACAGATGGTTCGTGCGGTCATGCGTTGATCTGCACCGCACCGCTGACGTTTGCGACGGCTAGTTCGGATTCGGGGCAAGCCCGCTGCCCTTTTTTCTTGCGCCATCAGACATCTGTTGCCCAGCAATCAACACCCTAACTACAAGTCTCAACAAAGCTCAACGCATGTGCCAGCACGGCAGAGCCCGCCTATTCTCGGTGTTCCTTCCTGCCACTTTCTGCCATGTCAGCCATCAAGACTTCCACACTCGCCCTTGCCCTGCTGGTCGCTTTGACGGGCTGCAAACGCGCATCCGATGACAGCAGCGTACCGACGCAGGCACCCACTGCGGCCGCCACTCCATCCAAGCCGGCCTTCGATATCGAAGAGCTGGATACCGCGTCAAGCGCGTGCACGAATCTGGATACCTTCGTCAATTCCAAGTGGGACAAGGCCAATCCGATTCCGCCCGACCAGACCAGCTGGGGGGTGTTCGACGAGCTCGTGGAAAGAAGCCTGGCCACGCAGCGACAGATTGTCGAAGCCGCTGCAAAGCAGGTGGACCAACAGACTGATCCCCTGGCCCGCAAGCTGGGCTTGCTGTACGCCTCGGGCATGGACGAACGCGCCATCGAAGCAGCGGGCTACGACCCCATTCGTCCGCAGCTGGAGGCAATTGCCGCACTCAACTCCAGCACCGCGATTGCCGACTACATCACCAAACGCTACGCAGAAGGCGACGCACTCGTGTTCGAGTTCGGTGCCGGCCCCGATTTCCACAAGGCTGAGCAGCAGATCGCGTTCGCCCAGGAAGGTGGTCTGGGCCTGCCGACCAAGGACTATTACACCGCTGCGCAATACGCTCCCATCCGCGCAGCCTACCTCGCCTACATCGCCAAATCATTCGAACTCACCGGCAGCGATGCCGACACGGCCAAACGCCAGGCCAAAGACGTCATGACGCTCGAATCGCGCCTGGCCGCTGCATCGCTTGCGCCGACCGACGCCCGCCAACCCAAGAATCAATACCACTTTCTCAGCGTCGCCGATGCCGACAAGCTCACGCCGCACTTTTCGTGGACAACATTCTTCGCCGCACAGGGCGTGGATGTCGGCCCTGGCTTCTCGTTGTCGCAACCGCGTTTCTTTGCGGCATTCGATCAACAATTAGCCACCGCGCCGGTGGCGCAGTGGCAGGCATATCTGCGCTTCCACACCATCGACGAGGCGTCTAAGCAGCTCAGCAAGGCGTTCGTCGACAACAACTTTGCCTTTTATGGAAAGACGCTGTCCGGGCAGCCCGAACAACGGCCGCGCTGGAAGCGCGTTCTTCGTGCGGTCAACGGAGCCATGGGCGAAAGCCTGGGCGAACTGTACGTCGCCAAGGTCTTCATGCCCGACACCAAGCAACGCGCCGCCGAACTGGTGGACAACATCCGTGCCGCACTCAAGACACGGATCGAGCACGTCGACTGGATGAGCGAGCAGACCAAGGCCAAGGCCTTGGCGAAGTGGGAAACCTTCCTGCCCAAAATCGGTTACCCGGACACCTGGCGCGACTGGTCCGGGCTGGAGATCGTGCCCGGCGCGTATTACCGCAACCTGCAGGCCGCGGCAAAGTTCAACTATCACTACGATATTGCGCAGATCGGCAAACCCACCGACCGCAAGCGTTGGACGACGACGCCGCAGACGGTCAATGCGTATTACAGCCCCAGCACAAACTCCATCAGTTTCCCGGCCGCCATCCTGCAACCGCCGTTCTTCGATGCCAGCGCCGATGACGCGCTGAACTACGGCGCGATCGGCGCGATCATCGGCCATGAGGCCTCGCATGGTTTCGACGATCAGGGCAGCCAATTCGATGGCGCGGGCAACAATGTCAATTGGTGGACGCCGCAGGATCGCAAAGCCTTCGAAGCGCGCACCGATGTGCTGGTCAAGCAATTCGACGCCTATGTGCCGCTGCCGAACCATCCAACCCTGCACGTCAACGGCAAGCTCACCCTGGGCGAAAACATTGCCGACCTGGGCGGCCTCAACATTGCCTACGACGCCTTGCAGACCGCACTGCGCACGCATCCCGAGCGTGCCCGTACGGTCGATGGCTACCGCCCGGAACAACGGTTTTTCCTGGGCTTTGCGCGCAACTGGCGCGAACAGGTCCGTGAGCAGCAGCAGCTGGTCTATCTGGCCTCCGACCCGCATTCGCCAAGCCACCTGCGTGCCATCGCCTCGCCGTCCAACATGCCGCAATTCGCCCAGGCGTTCTCCTGCAAGCCCGGCGATGCGATGGTGCGCCCGGACAAGGACCGCGTGGTGATCTGGTAAGCGCCTGCAAGCGCTTCCAACCCATGAGCGCACGCACGGGCCCGCACACGCGGGCCTGTCGCGTTCATGCAAACGGCCGGTACCGGAGACGAACGGCGGCGGGCGCACGCCTGCGCAGCACGCAGCCTTGCTAAACTCCGCCGACTTTACTCTGGCCACCTGTCTTCTCGATGCCCACCATTCGCCCGCTTGCCCTCGCTCTTGGCTTCAGCCTGATCACGCTGCTGTCCGCCCCCGACGCCGACGCCGCTCGCAAGAAGAAGGCAGCTCCCAAGGCCCCGGCCGTCTCCGCGGCCTGCACCGATTTCTATGACTACGCCAATGCCGGCTGGCTGAAGGCCAACCCGGTGCCGCAGGCCGGCGCCGTGACCGCGCTGGGCCAACTGTCCGACCGTGCACTGCAGCAGCAGCGTGAGTTGCTGGACGCCTCGATGAAGGCGCCGCAGGGCAATGTGCAGAAGCTGCTGGGCGATTTCTGGGCCAGCGGCCTGGATGAGGCCACCGTGGAAAAGGACGGCTCTAACCCGATCGCCCCCTTGCTGTCGCGCATCGACGCGATCAAGAAGGCCAAGGATGTGCCCGCTTCGATCGCCGCATTGCACCAGGTCGGCATTCCGGTCGGCTTCAACTTCGGCCCGGACGTGGACCTGAAGGCGCTGGACCGCCATATCGGCTACTTCATGCAGGGCGGCATGGGCCTGCCCGACCCGGCCTTCTATACCCGCACCGATGCCGACACCCAGGCGCTGATGGGCCGCTACCGCGCCTACGTCAAGCAGATCCTGGCGTTGACTGGCACCCCGGCCGACAAGCTCGACGCCGATGCCGCCTCCGTGCTGCAGATCGAAACCGCGCTGGCGCGTAGCGCGCAGTCGGTGCAGGGCATCAACAACCCGTTCAACAACTACGCCCCGATCGCCACCAAGGAGCTGACTAAGCAGTACAAGAACCTGCGCCTGGCCGACTTCCTGGAGGCCCAGGGCGTCAAGGACGACCTGGTGTCGATGGCCGACCCGGCCATGTTCAAGCAGCTCGACAGCATGATCGTCAGCATCAAGCCGGAGCAGTGGAAGGCCTACCTGCGCTGGCGCGTGGGCGATGCGATGGCGCCGTACCTGTCCAAGAGCTTCCACGATGCCGAATACCAGTTCCGCGGCCGCCTGCTGCGTGGCGACGCCGTGGCGCCGCAGCGCTGGCAGCAGGTGCTGGATGCCATCAATGTGGCTGCCGGCCCGATGCTCGGTCGCGAATACGTGGCGCGTTACCTGAGCAGCGACACCCGCCGCCAGGCCGAAGCCATCGCCGACCAGGTGCGCGACGCACAGCTGGCCGCGCTGGAGCGCACCGGCTGGGGCAACGGCGAGGCAGTGGCAGAAGCCAAGGCCAAATTGACCGCGATGAAGATCGAAGTCGGCGCACCGCGTCGCGATCTGGATTACACCGTGCAGCCGATGGGCCGTGGCAGCTTCGGCGGCAACATGCTGATCGCCTCGACCTGGCGTCACCGCGAGGAAATGAAGCGCATCGGCAAGGGCAACGCCGACCGTCGCTGGGACGTGCTGCCGCAGCAGCCTGCCGTCGCCTATGACATCGCACAGAACCGCCTGATCGTCACCGCTGCCGTGTTGCAGGCACCTGTGCTGACCAGCGGCAGTACGCCGGCGGCCCACTACGGCGCTTACGGTGCGCTGGTGGCACACGAGCTGACCCGCGCGATCGACGCCAAGGGCTCGCTCGTCGATGCCAAGGGCGAGCTGCGTAGCTGGTGGACGCCGGCCGAGAAGACCGGCTGGACGCTGCTCACCGGGAAGGTAGCCAATCAGTTCGCTGCCTATCCGTACCCGGGCGTGCCCAATGCCAAGGTCAACGGCGCGCAGACCGCCGAAGAGAACCTGGCCGATCTGGCCGGCGTCGAATTGGCCTGGCAGGCCTTCAGCAAGGCACAACCCGCCGCCACCGAAGCCGACAAGCAGGCCTTCTTCACTGCCTGGGCCGGCTTGTGGGCACAGCAGCTGTCGCCGAACGAAGCGGTGCAGCGCGCCAGCGCCGACATCCGTGCACCGGGCCAGTGGCGCACCAATGGCCCGCTGTCGAACCTGCCGGAGTTCGGAGCAGCATTCACCTGCAAGCCGGGCCAGCCGATGCAGCGCGTGGATGCCGACCAGATCAAGATCTGGCGTTGATTCACGCGCCAGGAAGTCACTGGCAATCAACACGCAGTGGCAGGCAATGAAAAAGAGCGCGGAATCCGCGCTCTTTTTTTGTCTCCGCGTTTGTCGATTTACCGACCAGCTGAAACACGCTGAACGTAGGAGCGGACCTGGCCGCGACGAGGCTTTACCGGTAACCGCCGTGGCGGCCGGGTCCGCTCCTGCGACTCGATGCGTAGCCCGACCTCAGCGCACCACGCGCAACGGCGGCTTGCGGCCCTTGCCACCGCCCTTGCGGCCGCCGCTGCCACCGAACGGCGGCTGGCCGCGCCAATAGCGGATCATCAGCCAGCCGAACAGCATGCCGCCCAGGTGCGCGAAATGCGCCACGCCCGGCTGCCAGCCGGTCGCGCCCAGGAACAATTCGATCGCGCCAAACACGATCACAAAGGTGCGCGCCTTCATTGGAATCGGCGGGAACAGCAGCATCACGCGCTGGTTCGGGAACAGCATGCCGTAGGCCAGCAACAGCCCGAACACACCGCCCGAGGCCCCCACCACCGGCGCACCGCTCTGGGTGAACCAGGCCATCAGCAACTGGCACACGCCGGCTCCGGCCACGCACACCAGGTAATAGGTGAGAAAGCGCTTCTGGCCCCAGGTCTGTTCCAGCGGCGCACCGAACATGAAAAGCGCCAGCATGTTGAAGAACAGATGGTTGAAACCGCCATGCAGGAAGGCGTAGGTCAGCAACTGCCACGGCATGAAGCTGGCACCGGGCGAAAACGCATCGAAGCCATTGGACAGCGGCCACAGCATCAGCCATGACAGCGTGCTATCGGATGGCAGCATGCCCGCACCCAGGTCGCCCACCGCCCACTGCAGCAGGAACAGGCCGATGTTGGCGATCAATAAGGCTTTGGTGACGGGCGGCAGTTGGGGCATGGCGGCATTCCTTCAGAATGCTGCAGATGATAACGGCAGCCCTATGAAGGCCCCCACACGGCCGCATCCAGCCGCTGTGCGGCACTGGCCCGGCGCACACGGCCCCCCTCCACCTGGACGCCCTCGGCTCGCAGCCGCTGACACTGCTCGCGATGGCCTGCCGAGCCTTCGGGCAGCGCGATCCGGCCGTCACTGCGCACCACGCGGTGCCAGGGCAGCTGCGGGTCGTCATTGCCGCTGAGCACGCGCGCCACCAGCCGCGCACGGCCCGGCAAGCCGGCGCGCTGGGCAACGTCCCCATAACCGGCGACCTCGCCCACGGGAATCGCGCGGATCACCTGGAGAATCCGCAGCCGCGCCTGCTCGCCGGACAGTGACTCACCCTTGGAGGCGGCATGCCCTGCAGAGGTGGCGGATAGATATGGCGTTGAAAAGCGAGATCTGGACATCGCGCAAGCATGCCAGCTGACGGCGGTGCATATGCGCGTGCGGATCGCCCCGTAGGCTAAGAGAAAGTTGCAAGCCCCTCTCCCCCCGGGAGAGGGGTTGGGGTGAGGGTACGGGCGCAGCAAGCAAACCGCTCAGGCAACGCAATATGTCGTCATTCGCCCGATGAGAGTACAACAAGCTTTGAGCATCAGATCGAGCTCGATCAATGAGTCGCTTGTGCTGAGGCCTCTCCCCGCTGGCAGAGGCTTCAATCCTGCTCCCATCGGGACACTGCCCCCATGATGAGAGAGAGGTGGCCCAGTGCCGGATGCGGGTACGGCTGCCACTGGAGATCGCAGTCTGGCATTAAACGTGGCATCGCCTTATGCACCGCCACATGGCAACCAAGCATCGATAGCGACGCCCGCGCCGCCATCCCTCAATGCATCAACACGATCTCTTCCGACGAGGTGGGATGAATCGCCACCGTCTCGTCGAAGTCGCGCTTCGTCGCGCCCATCTTCACCGCAACCGCAAAGCCCTGCAGCATCTCGTCGGCGCTCTCGCCCAGCAGATGCACGCCGACCACGCGCTCCTCCTGGCCTGCGCATACCAGCTTGAACAGGCTGCGCTGCGGCGCATCGGCTAGCGCATGCAGCATCGGGCGGAAGTTGCTGCGATAGACGCGCACCTCGCCGTTGTAGCGTTCGCGTGCCTGCTCCTCGGTCAGCCCGACATGGCCCAGCGGCGGGTGCGAGAACACCACGCTGGGCACGCCGTCGTAGTCCATGCGCGCATCGGGCTGGTTGCCGAACAACCTGTCCATCAGCTTGCGCGCCGCCGCAATCGCCACCGGCGTCAGCCCGACCTTGCCAGCCACATCGCCGATCGCATGAATGTTGGGCACATTGGTGGTCTGCCCGTCGTCCACCACCACCTCGCCCTTGTCGCCGAGCGTCACACCGACGCCATCCAGGCCCAGGCCGGCCGTGTTGGCGCGCCGGCCGATGGCAAAGAACACCTTGTCGAACACGTCGTTGCCTTGCTCGCGCGGATGCGCAGGATGACCATGCACGCGCAGCCCGCCCTGCGCATCGCGCTCCAGACCGGTAGTGGTGAAACCAAAATGCAGGCGTACGCCCAGGTGGCGCAGGTTGTCGGCCAACTGCAGCGTCAACTCCGCATCGAAGCGCTCCAACAGACGATCGCTTTGCACGTACAGGTGCACGCGGCTGCCAAGTGCCTGCAACAGGCCGGCGATTTCCACCGCGATATAGCCACCCCCAACGATCGCCACGTGCGCTGGCGCATGACAGAGGTTGAAGAAATCGTCGGAAACCTCGCCATGCTCGGCGCCGTCCACGCCCGGGCGCAGCGGGTGCGCGCCGGTGGCGATGACGATGTGCTCGGCAGTAACTGGCACGCCGTCGCCACCCAGGATGGTATGACGGTCCTGCAACACGCCGCGCTGCGGGATCAGGACCACGCCATCTTCGTTCAGACGCCGCCGATAACTCGCGTGGATATTGGCGATGTAGCCCTGCCGATGCGTGACCAGCTCCTGCCATGCCAACGCGGGTCGCGGCACATCGAACCCCAGCGCGCCGGCCCGCTCGATCTTGCCGGCCAGATCGGCCGCCAGCCACATCGCTTTTTTCGGCACGCAACCCAGGTTGACGCAGGTCCCGCCCAGCTCTCCGGGCTCCATGATCGCCACGCGCGCACCGTGTTTTGCCGCGCGAAAACCAGCCGCCAGCCCACCGGAACCGCCGCCCAGAATCACCACGTCGTAGTCGTAACGCGCACTCATGCAAATCGCTCCGCCCGGTAGGGATGCGGGTCCAGCGCAGGTGCGCGGCCCGTGATCAGGTCGGCCATCAGTTTTCCGCTTGCAGTGCTCATGCTGATCCCGAGCATGCCATGGCCGGCCGCGAGCCAGACGTGAGGACGCGCCGGCACGGCACCCAGTACCGGCACATCGTCCCAGGTCATCGGTCGCCATCCATACCAGCGTTCGATCACTGCCGGCCCGCATGGCGCATGCAGATATTCGGCGGCCGCACGTTCCAGCGCAGCCAGGCGCGCGGGCGTGAGCTGGGTGTCGTGGCCGGAAAATTCCATCGTGCTGCCGATGCGCAGCCGGTCGCGCCACGGCACCACGAACACCCAGCGATCCTTCAGCACCACCGGGCAGCGCGGCATCAACGGTGGTGCGCTGTAAGTGATCGAATAGCCCTTGCCGGCCTGCACCGGCAGGCGTAGCCCGAGCTGCGCAGCCAACTGCGGCGACCACGGCCCGGTGGCGATCACCACCTCACGTGCGTGCAGCACCGCCGGGTCGGTGTGCACGCAGACACCGGATGCCTCCGGCAGCACGCCATGCACGCGGCAGTGCTCATCGACCACCGCCCCCTGCGCGCGCAGCACCCTGGCCAGTTCCGCGGTGTAGCGTTCCGGGCGCAGATGCGCGTCGCCAGGGAAATGGATCGCACCTGCGATGCCATCGCGAAATGCCGGATCCTGCCGCGCGTAGTCGGCGCCATCGATCACCTGCGTCTGGATGCCCCACTGCGCCAACACCTCGCATTCGGCGCGGTACTGCGCAAAGCGGCGTGCGTCGCCGAACACATAGTCCAGCCCATCGGTCCGGTAGTCGCAGTCCAGCGCGTAACGCTTCACCCAGTCGTCCAGGCGGTGGCGCGCGTCGTGCAGCAAGGCCGCACGGGCATGCGCACTGGCGTGCCAGTCGCGCGCATTGCAGCGCTGTGCGAACCGCAACAGCCAGCGCCACAACGCCGGATCCAGGCGTGGCGGGATGTACAAGGGCGCGTCCGGCGTCAGCATCCATTTCACCGCCTGCGCAATCATGCCCGGCGCCGCCAGCGGTGGCGCATGGCTTGGTGTGATCGTGCCGCAGTTGCCGTGCGAGGTGGCAGCGCCCAACGCACCGGCATCAAGCACGCGCACCTGACGGCCAGCTTCCACGAGCGCCAGCGCAGTGGCCAGGCCGATCGCGCCGGCACCAATCACCACTACGTCCTCGCGCACGGCGTTCACCTGCGGCTACCCGGCCCGGGCGTTGCTGCGCCACATCGGCGGCACGCGCAGGTAGGTCACGCTCCGCCAGACCCATTCCAGTGGCCCGAAGCGGAACCAGCGCAGCCACAGGTGGCTCAGCACCACCTGCGCAGCGAACAGCGCCAGTGCGAACGGCAGTTGCCACACGCGCGGCAATTGCTCGAAGTAGCCCAGCCCGTACCCGTAGAACACCCACGTGCACAGCACCGACTGCAACAGATAATTGCTCAGCGCCATGCGGCCGGCAGGCGCAAGCCACGCCAGACGCGACGCAAAGCGCACTACCCATGCCGCATAGCCCAGGCTCATCAGCGGCCCCGCGATCAACGCCAACGCGAACGCGCCGGACAGGCGCAGCGTCGCACGCGCAGGGTCCATCCATGGTTCCAGCGCGTAGCTGACCACCATGACGGCAAGCCCCAGCGGCACGGCCCCGTAGCGCAACGCGCGAAACAGCTGTGGAAAGCGCTCGGGCGCCGCGATCGCGCCGCTGCGCACGAACCAGCTGCCCAACAGGAACATGCCCAGCATGGCCGGGCCATTGATGCTGAGCCCACTCATCGCCTGGCGCAGGTCATGCCAACGCTGCGCGGTGGCCTGCAGGTAGGTGCCGTGTCCAAACGCGGCGCGCTGCGCCTGCACGTTGGCTGCTGCCTGCTGCGCGGCGTCGGCCATGGCGGTGTTCCAGTCGCTCGCTGCTGCCGGATCGGACTGCATCAGCGCGATCGCACTGCCGTACAGCATCACCAGCGCCGGCGCGCACAGGTACACCAGCGCCGCAAGCCACGGCAACGTCACCGTCGGCAACTTGCGCACACTCAGCAGCAGGACCGCCAGCACGGCATAGGTCACCAGAATGTCACCGGACCACAGCAGCAGCGCATGCGCCAGACCGATCACCAGCAAGCCGGCAGTGCGGCGCAGGTACATGCCGATCAACCCGCGCCCTGCCTGGTCGGCGCGCTGCGCCATCACCGCAAAGCCCATGCCGAACAACATCGAGAACAGGGTGTAGAACTTTCCCTGCACGAACAGATAGACCAGGGCATCGGCGATGCGATCGGCGCCGTGCCAGTGCGGCTCCACGCCGCTCAATGCCAGATCGAGCGGTCCGACGAAGGCCTCGATGTTCATCAGCAGGATGCCGAGCAATGCAAAACCGCGCAGTACGTCCAACACGACGATGCGCTCGGTCGCGGCAATGGGGAGCAGATCGGGTCGGGTCATTGCAACTCAGGCCATCGGGTGCGATGGCATACACCGCACAACGCAAACGGCCCACCTGGAGGGCGGGCCGTCGGAAACGCCGCCGTTACCGGCTGCATCGAGCGTGGCGCAGCGCGTGCCCGCTGGCAAGGAAGCGGCCGCTCCGGCGGCCCGGCACGCACCCGAGGTGCAGACCGAACCCGGAATCCAGCCGTTCACCGCCACCGGCAACGCTGACACCCTGCCCGCGGTGCTTAGTGGTGATGACCGCCGTCACCGTGAACGTGCCCGTGGTCGCGCTCTTCCTGGCTTGCTTCGCGCACTTCGATGATTTCCACATCGAAGTGCAGGTCCTTGCCGGCCATCGGGTGATTGAGGTCGACATCGACCACGCTCATGCCGACCTTCTGCACGGTGACCGCACGCGGGCCGAAGTTGGTCTGCAGCACCACCTGGGTGCCCGGAACCAGCTTGGTGGCACCGAAATGCTTCTTGGGCACGCGCTGGCTCAGGCCTTCGCGGTACTCGCCATAGGCCTCGGTCGCCTTGACGTCCACGCCGAAGCTTTCGCCGGCTTCCTTGTCCATCATGGCCGCTTCCAGGCCGGGGATGATGTTGCCGTGGCCGATCAGGATCGCCAACGGGTCACGCTCCTTGGAGCTCTCGATCGGCTCCTGGCCGATCTCCGAAACGGTGTAGTGGAAGCGGACGACGCTGTCTTTTTCGATCTTCATGCCTGGCTCTGAATGGGCTGCCCGGTGGCAGACGGTTGAGGACGGCTTGTCGGCCGCCGGGTGCGCCGCCATCATGGCGACCTTTCGAACCGCCCATTATCCCGGCTCCATGCATATCACGCCAGTTTTCGCCGCCCGCACCCGTCGCGTCGCGGCCTGTTTGCTGCTGGGCCTGTTCCTGCTGGGCGGATGCGCGCAGCAGCCCCCGGTGCGGCGGCCGGCCGCCGCGCCCCCGCCGCCGCCGCGCGTCTGGCCGCAGGTGGCGCCGGCCAACCCTGCGGCGGCCAACGACATCCTCATGCGTGCATTGGGCCTAGTCGGTACCCCCTACCGATTTGGCGGCAACACACCGGAGACCGGGTTCGACTGCAGCGGGCTGGTCACCTATGTCTACAAGGACGTGGCGGCCGTCATGCTGCCGCGCACCTCGCGCGAGCTGGCTGCGATCCAGGGCCCGCCAATCCCGCCAGAACGGCTCGCCACCGGCGATCTGGTGTTCTTCGGAGCCGGCGGCAGCGTGACCCACGTCGGCATTTACGTGGGTGAAGGTCGCTTCGTGCATGCCCCAACCACCGGCGGTACGGTCCGCTTGGATTTCCTGGATGGCGCCTACTGGCGTGACCATTATTCAGGTTCAAAGCGGGTTTTACACTGAAATGTGATTAACATCACAAGTCATCAAACGGAAAGTTAACTTTTTTTGAACGTAACGATTCGTTCACCAGGGCATCATCCCGCATCGACAGCAGAATTGTGATTCCCGCGTGACGAACGACGAACAGATCAGCCCTGGCGCCGCCCCGCTTCCGCTCCGGAAACCGCTCCGCCTGCTTTGCGCCACCGCCCTTTGGATTGCTGCACTTCCCGCTCTGGCGCAGACCGCCAACAGCGCCTCATCCACTCCGCAGACGACCACGCCAGACAGCGCCGTCGCCGCCGAGAAAGCCGCAACCCGCAGCCGCGCCGACGCCGCTGCCACCGCAACACTGGCCGCGCTGCTTCCGCACCTGGCCGCCAACGACGCCATTCCGCTGATGGACCGCTCGGCGATGTTCGCCGGCGACCTCAGCCGCCTGTTGGCCAACTACGACGTGTCGCAGAGCGCCGCCAACGCTGCGCAGAATGCCGTGGCCGACAGCCGCGTGCAGGTGATCCTGCAACGCGCCATGGCCCTGCTCGGCACCCCCTACGTCTGGGGCGGCGAGTCCACCGAAGGTTTTGATTGCAGTGGCCTGGTTGGCTACGTCTTCAAGACCGCGCTGGGTATCGACCTGCCGCGCGTCTCGCGCGACATTGCCCGCGACGAATCGGCCGAGCTGATCAAGGACCCGAACGCGCTGAAGGCCGGCGACCTGGTGTTTTTCGGCAAGCGTGGCCGCATCGATCATGTCGGCTTGGTGGTCGGCGACGGCAAGTTCCTGCACGCGCCCAGCCGCGGCAAGGACGTGCGTGTGGATTCGCTGGCCAGCGGCTACTGGAGCGAGAAGTTCATCCAGGCACGCCGGGTGCTCTGATTGCCGGTATAGACACTGCGTCGATTGCATGACAAAGGCCGCGGCGATCCGCGGCCTTTTCGTTGCAGTGCCGTGGCACGTTGCAGTCCTGCATCGCCCGCGACCGCTGCGTGGCAACGGGTACACCCGCCGCCGGCTGCACTGCGCGCGCCGGGCCTCACGCTACGTGCGGCATCTTGGGCATGCGTGTACCCCAGCGGCAGCGCGGCCTGCGGTGCCGCTTACCGCGAGGTATCGGCCTGGTAATGGGCCATGGTGTCCTCGATGCCCTTGCTCAGCTCCATCACCTTGAGCGCGTACGCGGCCAGGCGTTGATCCTCTGGCGTATCCGGCCGCCAGGAAGGCACTTCCACCGGCGTGACGCCGTCCGGGTCCATCGCCACGAACACGATGATGCAGTGCGTGCACAGGCGCGAGTCGCCCCCCATCGGGCTGCGCGCACGCACATCGATGGCGAAGTGCATGCTGCTGCGCCCGGTGTAGACCAGCTTGGCCGATACCGCGACCAGGTCGCCGATCCGTACCGGCGCCACGAAGCGGATGCCGCCCACCGCCACGGTCACGCAGTAATGCCCGCTCCAGCCACTGGCCGCCGCGAAGCCGACCTGGTCGATCCACTTCATCACCACGCCGCCATGCACCTTGCCGCCGAAATTGACGTCGCTGGGCTCGGCCAGAAATCGAAATGTCAGATCACGCTGTTGGCCGGTCACCGCCCGCCTCCCTCAATGGATGAGCCGGCAGTGTGCCATGTGGCTGCAACGGCGGGCACGCGTTGCGCGGCAGTGTCCACTGCTCGCAACATTGGGCGACGTTGCCCACGTGCAAGGCGGTAACCTGCGCTGATCCGGCGCGAGCTCTGCAGCCTGCGAGCAGAACCGCAACGCCGGCCACCATTGCGATGTCGACGCGGCACCCACCTGGCTCTCGACGTCCGCAAGCGACGGGCCTGCGCACCGGCCGCCATATCGCAGCCTCGTCCAATGCGGCTTGCAGGCAACGCTAGGCCGTCGCGCGCGCCGCCGCGACGTTGTCCTGCTTGCGAAGGCAGAGCCACGGGAAATGCGGCTGTTGCAGCCCCAGCAGGCGCCGCACCCGCGCACCCAGCCGGCGCGGATCGAACCGCCATTCCACTGCAAATCGGTCAAAGGTGGCGTAGGTGTGCTGGTGATATTGCTCGGCCAATGCAGGCACGCCCAACCCGGTGAAATACCGTATGCTGCGCGCGGCGCTGTCGTTGGCGCGTTGCGAACTTGCGTACAAGGGGCTGTCGAGGATGTGCAGCTCGCCGCCATCGCGCAGCTGCGCCAGCAGGCGCACCAGCAGCGCGCCAGGGTCGGCGAAATACTGGATGCACGCCGGCACCACGATGACGTCGAACACATCCTGCGGCAGTGCCAGGGTGTGGATATCGGCGGCAACGAAACTCAGGCGTTGGTCGTGACCGAACACGCGTGCGGCCTGCGCAAGTTCGGTGCGATTGACGTCGATGCCGCACACGTCGCGTTGCAGCGACTGGGCGAGCCGTTGCGACAGCCAACCATTACCGCAGCCCAGTTCAAGAATGGCGCCTTCGCCTACGCGCGCGCGCAGGTGTTGCACCAGCAAGTCACTGGACAGCGCGCGCACCTGCCATTCCAGGCTGGCGCCGAGCTTGCCGCCGGGGCGCGGCAGGCTGCGGACCTGCGCATCGGTATACAGGCGCCCTTCCTTGCGCCGCACCTGCAGGTAGCGGTCCTCGAACGGATCCGGCGCCAGGCTGCGCTGCACGAACACACCGTCGACCATCTCCAGCTCGGTCACTTGCGCCAGGCGCTCGCGCAGCACGGGAAATCCTGCCGTCATCGAGGGCGCTCAGCGAAGCGGCTTGGCGCTGTCCGCCGGCGGATCTTCCAGCCCCACATTGGTGGAGGCGGACTCGTAGATGGTCTTGTCGAGCAGGCCGGTTTCCTTGGCCACCAGCACCGGCACCAGCATCTGCCCGGTCACGTTGGTCATGGTGCGCATCATGTCCAGGATGCGGTCGATGGCGTACAGGTAGCCGATCACTTCCAATGGCAGGTTGGCCGCGCTCAGCACCACCGTGGCCATGATCACTGCCGTGCCCGGCACGCCGGCGGTGCCGAAGCTGCCCAACACCGAGGCGATCAGCACCACGAAGTACTGGTTGGCGGTCAGCGGTACGCCGGTGTATTGCGCGATGAACACCGCGCACAGCGCCGGGAAGATCGCGCCGCAACCATCCATCTTGATGCTGGCGCCCAACGGCACCGCAAACGCGGCGTAGTCCTTGCTCACGCCCAGGTTATGGGTGATCGAGCGCATCGCCACCGGCATGGCGGCAAAGCTCGACGAACTGACGAAGGCCACCTGCATGCCCGGCGCAGCGCCGCGGAAGAACTTCCACGGGTTGAGCCCATGCACCAGCAACAGGCCGCTGTAGACCACCAGGATATGGATCGCGCAGGCCACATACAGCGCCAGCACGAAACTGCCGAACGGCAACAGCTTGGCGAATCCGTAGCTGCCGACCAGGCTGGCGATCAGGCCGAAGGTGCCGAGCGGGGTCATCTCCAGCACGAAGCGGGTGACCTGGATCATGATGTCGCTCAGTTGCCCGGTCAGCTTGCGCGCCTCGGCCACCCGTTCGCCGAGCTTGACCATCGCAAAGCCCAGCAGCCCGGCAAAGAAGATCACCGGCAGGATCGAGCCGCGCCCGGCCACCAGCACGGTTTCGCCAGCGGCATTGGTCTTGGTGCCGATGCCGGTGAGTGCGTAGAACGGATTGGACGGCACCACGTCCAGCAGCACCTTGATCGGGCTGGGCACATCGCGCGGCTTCCAGGTGGAGTCCACGCTCAGATTGAAGTGGCCGGCGCCCGGCTGCAGCAGCGTGCCCACCGCCAGCCCCACGCCGACGGCCAAGGCCGCGGTGATCACGAACCACAGGAAGGTGCGCCCGCCCAGTGCAGCCACCGATTTCTGCCCGTGCAGCGAGGAGATCGCATTGATCACCGCGAAGAACACCAGCGGCACGGCGATCATCTTGATCAGGGTGACGTACAGATCGCCCAGTGGACCGAACCACACGTCGGCCGCCGGCCCCATGGCCCAGCCAGCCAGCGCGCCCAGGACGAAGCCGGCCACCACGCGCTGCCAGAACGGAATGCGCAACCAGCCCGCAACCAGTCTCATGTCGTCGAATCATCCGGGGGAGAGTGCATGCACCTTATCGCAGGCCCGGCCTGCCCGCGAGGCCACGACTGGAACAGCGGCGTGTCATCTGTGCGACGGACGCGGGCCGGCATAATGGGCGCTGATTCAGCCACGAGTTCGACCCCGATGCGTTACCGCCTGCCTGCCCTCGCCGCCCTCACCACGCTCTGCGTTGCCGCCTGCGCCTCCACTGCCGGACGCAGCGCCTCTGCACCCGCTGCCGTCAACGTGGATGTGCCACCCGTGACCCATCCGGCCGGCGAGACCCCGCAATGGTGGTATCGCTCCGGTGCGGCGCGCGCCGCCGGCAACGGCGCCATGGCCGGCAAGGCGCGCAACGTGATCCTGTTCCTGGGCGATGGCATGAGCCTGACCACCGTGGCGGCTGCACGCATCCTCGATGGCCAACGCAAGGGCGGGCCCGGCGAGGAGAACCTGCTGTCGTGGGAGCAGTTCCCGGCCACCGCCTTCAGCAAGACCTACAACACCGATTCGCAGACGCCGGATTCAGCCGGCACCATGACTTCCATCACCACCGGTGTGAAGTCGCACATGGGCGCGATCGGGGTCAGCAGCGGCAATCGCAGCGACTGCGCCGACAGCTTGAACAAGGGCCTGCTGAGCTGGCTGCAACTGGCCGACAGCGCCGGCATGGCCACCGGCATCGTCACCACCACGCGGCTGACCCATGCAACGCCTGCGGCAACGTATGCGCATTCGCCGGACCGCAACTGGGAAAACGACACCGATCTTCCCGAGTCCGCGCGCACCGCCGGCTGCCAGGACATCGCCCAGCAGCTTTTGTCCACCGCCCGCTACGGACGTGGCCCGCAGGTGGTGCTGGGCGGAGGACGCAGCCAGTTCCAGACCGTGCAGGAGCGCGACCCCGAATACGACGACAAGGTGGGCCTGCGCCTGGACGGCCGCGATCTGGTGGCCGAATGGAAGCAGGCGCATCCGCAGGGCGCGTATGTTTGGAATGAGCAGCAATTGAAAGCGGCAACCGGCGCGCCGGCGCTGCTGGGGCTGTTCGAACCGGACCACATGCAGTTCGACCACGACCGCAACCGCACCCCGCAGGGCGAGCCCAGCCTGACCGAGATGACACGCACCGCGATCCAGTCGCTGTCGCGTGACCCGAACGGGTTCGTGCTGATGGTCGAAGGCGGCCGGATCGATCACGCCAATCACGCCGGCAATGCCTACCGCGCGCTTGATGAAACCGTGTCGCTGTCCGATGCGGTGCGCGCTGCCGTGCAGACCGCGCCGCCGGACACGCTGATCATCGTCACCGCCGACCATTCGCACACGCTCAACTTCGTCGGCTACCCGGTGCGCGGCAATCCGATTCTGGGCAAGGTGCGCGGCACCGGCGGCGAAGAAGGCGACCGCACCCAGCTGGCCACCGACCTGGCCGGCCAGCCCTACACCACGCTCAGCTATGCCAACGGCCCGGGCTATACCGGCGCCAGCAACGCGCAGCCGGCCGGCCCCAAGAAGTACCCGCACGAACCCAGCAACAGCGAGCCGGCCGCCGGCCGCCCGGACCTGACCCACGTCGACACCGAGGCGCCCAGCTACATGCAGGAGTCGCTGGTGCCGACCAAGTCCGAAAGCCATGGCGGCGAAGACGTCGGCATCTGGGCTACCGGCCCGGGCAGCGCGGCTTTCCGCGGCACCCTGGAGGAGAACGTGATCTACCACGTCATCGTGCAGGCCACCCCGCGCCTGCGCGCGCGCCTGTGCAAGGCCGGTACCTGCAACAGCGCCGGCGTGCCGGTGGAGCTGCCCAAGCCGGCCACGTTCGAGGCGGCGGCCACGCGTTGATGGGCGGCTTGCGGCGCGATGACGGCCGGTGGGCCGGCGACCAGCCTCACCTTGCCGGCGTGTCTGACGCATCAACGGACGGCGGTGGGCATGACGCGCAGCGGCCTGGGCGACTGGCTGCATCGGCTTGTGCTTGCCGATGCGCGGCAGACCGCGATGGCCATGGCACCGCCATGTGCGCGGGCCAGGCGGTGCGATCCACACCCGCCTGGCACACCGCTGCTTCGCAGACACCGGCAGCTCGCGTGCGACGCGGCGTTCGGCCTTCGGTGAGCACCCGGTGACCGACGCCACCACATTGCTGCCCGCCACTCCCCCCGGCCCGGTGGTGATCGCCTACAGCGGCGGCATGGATTCGGCGGTCTTGCTGCACGCGCTGGCTGCGATTCCGGCCTACCGTGCGCGCGGCCTGCGGGCGCTGCACGTGCACCACGGCCTGCATGCCGACGCCGATGCCTGGGCGCTGCATTGCCAGCACACCTGCGCGGCGCTGCAGGTGCCGCTGCGCATCGTGCAGGTGCAGGTCGCGCGCGACAGCGGGCTGGGCCTGGAGGCGGCCGCGCGCCAGGCCCGCCATGCCGCCTTTGCCGAAAGCCTTGCGCCCGGCGAATGGTTGGCACTGGCCCACCACCGCGACGACCAGGCCGAGACCTTCCTGCTGCGCGCACTGCGCGCCTCCGGCCCGGATGGCTTGGGTGCCATGCGCGCGCAGCGGCGCTTCGCCGACGGCATGGCGTGGCGCCCGTTGCTGACGCGGGCACGCGCCGACCTGCAGGCGTATGCACAGGTGCACCGGTTGCACTGGATCGAAGACCCGAGCAATGCCGATGCGCGCTACGACCGCAATTTCCTGCGGACCCGTGTGCTGCCGTTGCTGCAGCAACGCTGGCCGCAGGCGGCCGACGCACTGGCGCGCAGCGCGCAGCTGAGTGCCGACGCCGGTGAGCTGCTGCTGCACGAGGACCTGAGACTGCTGCCTGATATGCAGACGGCCACGGGCGCCCTGGACCTGCAGCTGCTGCGCGCACAGCCCGCGGCACGCCGGCCGCGGTTGCTGCGCGCATGGGCAAGCGCAGCCGGCGCGCCACCGCTGCCCGCCCACGGCGTGGCAGTCCTGGAGCAGGAGATCGAGCACCACGCCGCCGACCGGCAGGCCTGTTTTGCGTGGCAGCAGGTCGAAGTGCGCCGTTGGCGGCACCGTCTCTACCTGCGCCGCCCGTCCGTCCCATGGCCGGCGCACTGGTCTGCGCCATGGGACGGCGCGCAGCCGCTCTGCCTGCCCGATGGCGCGCAGCTGCAGCTGCTGGGCGCGCAGGGGCTGCGCTTTGCGCAACCGCTGCTGGTGCGTGGCCGACACGGTGGCGAGCGCATCGTGCTGCCGCAGCGCGCGCATTCGCATCGGCTCAAGCATCTGCTGCAGGCCTCGGATCTGCCGCCGTGGGAGCGCGATCGCCTGCCGATCCTGTGGGCTGGCGACCAGGTCCTGGCCGCGGGCGATTGCATCGTCTCGGCCACGTTGAGCCACTGGTTGCAGGCCAATGCAGCGCGTCTGGTCTGGCGCGCGGACACCACGGCGAATTGACCCGCCTGCGCGCGCGCCGCACACTTTAGCGATGGCCAAGAAGTCCTTGAACGAAACATCCCCGGTTGCCCGCTTCGAACAGTCGCTGGAAGAACTCGAGCAACTGGTGCAGAAAATGGAAGTCGGCGACCTGAGCCTGGAGCAATCGCTCACCGCCTACGAACGTGGCATCGGCTTGTACCGCGATTGCCAGCAGGCGCTGGAACAGGCCGAACTGCGCGTGCGATTGCTGACCGACCCCGCCCGCCCCGAGCTTGCCGAAGCGTTCGAGCCGCCGTCGCTGGACGGCGGCTGAGGTGAGTTCCGCGCTGTTCGAACACTGGGTCGCCCGTACCGAACGCAGCCTCGAAGCCGGCCTGCCGGATGCCGCACTGGCGCCGCAGCGGCTGCACGCCGCGATGCGGCACGCCGTGCTCGGCGGCGGCAAACGCATGCGCCCGCTGCTGGTGTATGCCAGCGGCGCATTGTTCGGCGCCGAGGAAGACCTGCTGGACACACCGGCGGTGGCCGTGGAGCTGATCCACGCCTACTCGCTGGTGCACGACGACCTGCCGGCGATGGACGACGACGCGTTGCGCCGCGGCCAGCCCACCGTGCATATCGCCTTCGACGAAGCAACCGCCATCCTGGCCGGCGATGCATTGCAGACCCGCGCCTTCGAGCTGCTGGCCGCCGCACCTGTCAGTGCCGAGCTGCGTGTGGGCTGGCTGCAGAGCCTGTCCACTGCTGCCGGTGCTGCCGGCATGTGCGGGGGCCAGGCACTGGATATCGATGCCACCGGCCAGCTGCAATCGCTGCACGCCTTGCAGCGCATGCATGCGCTCAAGACCGGTGCCCTGATCCGCGCGGCGGTGCGCATGGGCGCGCTGGCCGGCAATGCCGGCGCGGCCGACCAGCAGCGCGTGGACGACTTTGCCGACGCACTGGGCCTGGCCTTCCAGGTCCGCGACGACATCCTGGATGTGGAATCGAGCTCGGCGCAGCTGGGCAAGACCGCCGGCAAGGACGCCGCACAGTCCAAGTCCACCTACCCTGCCTTGCTTGGCATGGACGGCGCCAAGTCCAAATTGGCGGAGCTGGCGACGCGCATGCACGACATCCTGCAGCCCTATGGCCAGCCGGGCGACACCCTGGCCAGCCTGGGTCGGTTCGCGGTAGACCGCGCGCACTGAAGCACCTCGCCACGGCCACTGTCGTCAGCCAGGCGACGGTGGTGCCCGACCACACTCCTCACATTGGACAGTTGTGCTCGGCCGGGAGAGACGGTGCGCCGAAGCGCTGCTCGTTCACTGCGTTACCGACAGACGCAGAGCACCGCTGCGCCGGCGCCACGAGCCAGCGCTGGCGCATACAAGCGGGTCAACGCACGCAGGGGCTGCCCGGTGCATCGGCACGACCCGACGCCGGTGGCTGCGACATGGCCGGCCGACCTGCTCGCGGTTGCCGTCGAGCATCGCAGTGACGCTTGGGTGCATTCCAACACGGCGCCGAAGCAGGCGGCCCGCCACGCATGTCGCCGACTTCCGGCATCCCGCTGGCAGCCGGGCTGATCGGCTCGCACTGACGAAGGCGACCCAATCTGCGCACTCCGTGCGCCAGCGCACGGTTGCAGCCGTGAGGGCGATCAAGCGACCGGAGAAGAAGGTCACAAAATGAAACTTTTATCACCGAGGTTTGTGTCAGCCGCTGACACACGCCCAGCCTCAAGAGACGACGGACATCACGCTTTATTCCTGAATAATCGACATCAGCAGCAATCTACTTTGACTTCTGGATCGTCTGTCATCAGAAATATCGCTAATTGAATGACTTGTCGCGCCCGCTCGCGCTACCTAGGTTTGGCGGGCCCGCACTCGCAGGCATCCCCCGACCAAGGAGAGTCACTGGTGAAAAATGTTTTTCTCGCATCGTTTGCAGCAGGCACGCTCGCCGTTGTCGGTGTGCTCGGTTCGGCGCAGGCGCAGTCCGTGCGCGGCCCGGTTCCGTTGACCATCGAACTGTCGCCAGTGGCCGATCAGGCTGGCCGTCATCAAGGCAAGATCGCCGTCACCGTCACCAACAACGGCAGCCAGATCGCACGCGTGCCGACCTATCAGCTGCCGCTGAAGTCGCTGGACAACGGCATTCTGGAAGTGCGCCGCGATGGTACGCCGGTGGACTACACCGGGCGCCTGGTCAAGCGCGGCCTGCCCAAGGCGGCCGACTTCACCATCCTGCAGCCGGGCCAGAGCGTGAAAGGTGAGGTCGATCTGGCCGGCGCCTACGACCTGTCCACCAGCGGCAACTACACCATCCAGGTGCGCTCCACCCTGCAGTACGCCTCGCTGTCCGACGGCAGCCTGATGAAAGCCGCCAACGGCCTGCCCGCGGTGGCCACCAGCACCCCGCTGACCGTGTGGCTGGACGGCGCACGCCGCGGCGTGCAGCGCCAGCTCGCAGTCGGCCCGACCGCCGTGGTCAACGGCATCAACTACCTCAACTGCAGCACCACCCGCACCAACCAGGCCGCCAGTGCCGTCACTGCCGCGCGCAACTACTCGCAAAACTCGCGCAACTACCTCAATGCGGGCAGCACTGGCGCGCGTTACACCACCTGGTTCGGCGCCTATAACGCCTCGCGCTACAGCCGGGTCAGCTCCAACTTCGTCAACATCGACAACGCGCTGGACCAGAACAACGGCCAGCTGACGATCAACTGCAGCTGCGAAGCGGATCTGGCGGACGCCTTCGCCTACGTCTATCCGAACCAGCCGTACGAGATCCATGTCTGCAACGCGTTCTGGAGCGCGTCTACCACCGGCACCGACTCCAAGGCGGGCACGCTGGTGCACGAGACCAGCCACTTCACCGTGGTGGCCGGTACCCAGGACCGCGTTTATGGCCAGTCTGGCGCGCGCAGCCTGGCCCAGAGTAATCCTGCCCAGGCCATCACCAATGCCGACAGCCACGAGTACTTTGCCGAGAACACCCCGGCGCAGAACTGATCGCGTCACCGTCTGAAACGACAAAGGCCCGGCAGCGATGCCGGGCCTTTGCTGTTCGCACCGCGCCGATTACTTGATCAGGCGCAGCGCGAACGGGTAACGGTAATGCTCGCCGTTATTGGCCTTGACCGCGGCCAGGATGCAGAACACCAGGTTGGCCACCCAGACCAGCGTCGGCACGAAAAACAGGATGCCGAACGAGACGATGGTCAGGATCACCGCCAGGACATAGGCAATGATCACGGTGATCTGGAAATTCAGCGCTTCCTTGGCCTGGTCGGTGGCGAACGGCTTGGACGGGCTGGCGTCCTTGCTGATCAGCCAGATCACCAACGCACCGATGAAGGACGTCAGGATGCCGAGCAGATGCGCAGCCAGCGCCAGGGTGCGTTCTTCGGACGGCGTGCTGGTGCCGATCGGCGGCGGTGGCGGTGCGGTGTGGGTGTCGAATTCGCTCATATGTTTCCCCGAACATGATTGTGGTGCGGCGGACTATAACAACGATTCAGCCAGCCACCAGTGCGGGAAGACATGGTCTCTCACGGCAGCCAGGTCCGGTCCGTGCAGCGCGCACCACCCGAACCCGACGTCCCCACCCACCACTTGCGAGACAGGCGCCTGCATGATTCAGGCGTCACTGCGCCCGAGCGCAGGCGGCGCAGTGATCCAACGGAGGAACGCCTAGCTCAGCTATCGCCCGCCACGGTCATACGGTTGATCAGCACCGAGCCGATCTTGACGTGCGAGCGCGGGTCGACATCGCTACCCACCGCTTCGATACCGGCGAACATCTCGCGCAGGTTGCCGGCGATGGTGAGCCCGTCCACCGGATAGGCGATGGCGCCGTTCTCGATCCAGAAGCCGCCGGCGCCGCGCGAGTAATCGCCGGTCACCGGGTTGACGCCGTTGCCCATCAGCTCGGTCACCAACAGCCCGCGCGACAAGCCGCCGATCAGCGAGGCCAGATCGCCGGCGTTGGCGCTGACCTGCAGGTTATGCACGCCGCCGGCGTTGGCGGTGGTCTGCAGACCCAGCTTGCGGGCCGAATAGCTGCCCAGCACGTAGCGCTGCAGCACACCGTCGGTGATCAGCGCCGACTGCCGCGTGGCCACGCCTTCGCCATCGAACGCGGCCGAACGCAGCCCGCGGCGCAGATGCGGCAGCTCTTCGATGTTGAACCAGTCCGGGAACAGCCTGGTGCCGACGCTGTCGAGCAGGAAGCTGGCGCGGCGATACAGCGCGCCACCGGACACCGCACCGAGCAGATGGCCGACCAGCGAACGCGCCACCTCCGGCGCAAACAGCACCGGCAACTGCCCGGTGGGCAGGGAGCGCGGCTGCAGACGCGCCAGGGTGCGCTCGGCAGCGTGGCGGCCAATGGCCTCCGGCGCTTCGAGGTCCTCGCGCGCCAGGGCACTGCTGTACCAGCCGTCGCGCTGCATGCCGTCGCCCTGCCCGGCAATCAACGCGCAGCTGATCGAATGATGGGTGCCGCGTTCGCGGCCGATGAACCCATGCGAGTTGGCGTAGACGGACAGGCTGAGCCCGGTGCTGGCCGAGGCGCCGTCGGAGTTGCTGATGCGCGCGTCCGCGTCGCGTCCGGCGCTTTCGCAGGCCAGGGCCAGATCCACCGCAGTGTCGGCGTCCAGCGCCCACGGGTGCCAGCTGTCGAGATCGGGGAACTCGCGCGCCATCAGCTCCGGATCGGCCAGGCCGGCGGCCACGTCGTCTTCGGTGTAGCGCGCGATGGCACAGGCCTGCGCGACGGTGGCTTCCAGGCTGGACTCCTGCAGGTCGGCGGTGCTGGCACTGCCCTTGCGCTTGCCGAAGTAGACGGTCACTGCAATGCCGCGGTCGCGGGTGGATTCGACCGTTTCCACCTCGCCCAGGCGCACGTTGACGTCCAGGCCGCGCTCTTCGCTACAGCTCACTTCGGCCTGGGTGGCGCCGGCTGCACGGGCGCGCTCGAGCAGGCGCTGCGAGATATTGGTCAATGCGTCCAAACGCTGCAGGCTGTCGTCGGCGACACGGGTTTCGGAGGAGAGTGCGTTCAATGCTTTATCCTTTGGATGCGGATCCGTCCGCGAAAGCCCGACCATCCATGTCGGACTGTCTGAATTTGGATGCGGATCCGTCCGCGAAAGCTCGGCCATCCATGGCCGGAGTGTCTGAATTGGGTGCGGAGTCTTCCGCCGGAGTCCGGCCGTTCGTGGCCGGAAAGTCAACTAACCAAGTTTCGGGATGTAGTGGCAATGCGCGGACGTGATGAAGAGACCGGTGAATTTCGCGGCGCCAGCCGCAGCCAGCAGCGGCGCGAGGCGCTGGAAATCTTCGACCTGGGCGAAAAGCTGGTGGCGCTGACCCCGGCGCAGCTGGCCAAGCTGCCGGTGCCCGAGTCGCTGATCCCGCATATCGAAGAAAGCAAGCGCATCACCTCACACATCGCCCACAAGCGACAGCTGGCGTTTCTGGCCAAGCACATGCGCCGCGAGGACGACGAAACCCTGGCCGCGATCCGCGATGCGCTGGACGCCAACAGCGACACCGCGCGCCGCGAGGTGGCCGCGATCCACCGGGTCGAGCGTTGGCGCGAGCGCCTGCTCGCCGAAGGCGACGTCGCGCTGGCCGAACTGCTGGAAGCCTACCCGGCCGCCGACCGCCAGCAACTGCGCCAGCTGGTGCGCAACGCGATCCACGAACGCGCCAAGAACAAACCCCCGCGTGCGTACCGCGAACTGTTCCAGGTGCTGCGCGAGCTGTCTCAAGAGCAGGGATTGGAGAGTGGGGATTCGGGATTGGACGACGACGAATGGGCGTCGGAAGGCGACGAATAAGGATCTGCCCGATCCATCAATCGAGGCAATGGCCATCCCGGCCGTTGCCACTCCCAAATCCCGACTCCCGATTCCCGTCTGCTGAACCGGCAAACCGCAAACGCCCGACGCACTGCTCTGCGCTCCTGCCGTTGCGAATCCCGAATCCCGAATCCCAAATCCCCGCATCTCAGGCCTGCGTCCCACCAACCGTAATGCCGTCGATCAACAGCGACGGCTGGCCGACACCCACCGGCACGCTCTGCCCGTCCTTGCCACACACGCCCACGCCTTCGTCCAGCGCCAGATCGTTGCCGATCATGCGTACCTTCTGCATGGTCTCCGGGCCGTTGCCGATCAAGGTGGCGCCCTTGACCGGCGCGGTGACCTTGCCGTCTTCGATCAGGTAGGCCTCGGTGGCCGAGAACACGTACTTGCCGCTGGTGATGTCGACCTGGCCGCCGCCGAAGTTCACCGCATAGATGCCCTTCTTGACCGAGCGGATCATCTCTTCCGGGTCGTGCTGGCCGGCGCGCATGTAGGTATTGGTCATGCGCGGCATGGTCAGGTGCGCGAACGATTCGCGGCGGCCATTGCCGGTGGGCGCCACGCCCATCAGGCGCGCGTTGTGGCTGTCCTGCATGTAGCCCACCAGCACGCCGTCTTCGATCAGCGTGGTGCACTGGCTGGGCGTGCCTTCGTCGTCGATGTTGAGCGAGCCGCGGCGTCCGTCCAGCGTGCCGTCGTCGACGATGGTCACGCCTGGCGACGCCACGCGCTCGCCGATGCGACCGGCGTAGACGCTGGTGCCCTTGCGATTGAAGTCGCCTTCCAGCCCGTGGCCCACCGCCTCGTGCAACAGCACGCCGGGCCAGCCGGGGCCGAGCACCACCGGCATCACGCCGGCCGGCGCCGGTATCGCCTCCAGGTTGACCAGCGCCTGGCGCAGCGCTTCGCGCGCAAACCCTTCCGGGCGGCCCTCGGCAAACAGCTCGGCGTAGCCATACCGGCCACCGCCGCCGGAATAACCGGATTCGCGGCGGCCGTTGTGCTCGACGATCACCTGCACGTTCAGGCGTACCAGCGGGCGCACGTCTGCGGCCAGCACGCCATCGCTGCGGGCGATCAACACCGTGTCCACGCCGCCGGACAGGCTCACCATCACCTGCTTGACGCGCGGGTCGGCGGCGCGCAGGTACTGGTCGATGCGGCGCAGCAGCTCCACCTTGGTGGCGCTGTCCATGTCGTCGATCGGATCGGTGGCCGGGTACAACGCCCGGCCATTGCCACGCACCAGCGCGCGCGTGGACTGCGCACCGCCGTCGCGCGAGATCGCACGGGCCGACTGCGCCGCTTCCAGCAAGGTCTCGCGCTGGATGTCGTCGGAATACGCAAACCCGGTCTTTTCGCCGGCAATGGCGCGCACGCCCACGCCCTGTTCGATGGAATGCGCGCCGTCCTTGACGATGCCGTCCTCCACGCTCCAGCTCTCGCGCCGAGAATGCTGGAAATACAGATCGCCGAAGTCGATGCCCGGCCCCAGCAGGGCGCCGAAGGTGCGGTCAAGATGGCCGGCATCCAGGCCGGAAGGAAGCAGCAGCCGGGTTTCGGCCAGAGTGAGTGCGTGATCGGTCATGCGGTCAGGATGGGGCCCGCGCGCCGGGGAGACAAGTCGTTCGGCTGAACATGCGGCGCCGCTATCATCGCCGCCAGCTCGTTATCGATCGCCCGCGCATGAAGCTCATCGCCCACGTTCTGGACGGCCACACGCTGGACATCCGCCCCGCCCCGCATGAGCGCGCGTGGATGGATGCCACCGACCAGCGCTACGCCTACCGTTGCCTGCCGCTGGCGATCGCCAATGCGCACGGCTGGGAGCTGCTGTGCCAGTCCGGTTTTGACGCCGAGTGGGACGGCGGCGATGCGCTGGCGGCAATCACCATCAACGCTGATCCAGAGACGGTCGCGCCGGCGATCAGCCACTTCGGTTATGGCGTGCTGACCTTCCATGTGCCCTGCCTGTTCCGCACCGACACCGGCATCGACCTGTTCGTCACCGGCCCGTTGAACCGGCCCAAGGACGGCATCGGCGCGTTGAGCGGCCTGGTGGAAACCGACTGGAGCCCGCACACCTTCACCATGAACTGGCGCTTCACCCGGCCCGGGCGGGTGCGCTTCGAAGCGGGCGAGCCGTTCTGCCATCTGTTCCCGCTGCAGCGGCAGTTGATCGAGCAGGTGCAGCCGCAATGGAAGCCGCTTTCCGAAGCGCCGCAGCTGGCGCAGCAACATGCCGACTGGACCCACAGCCGTACGCGCTTTCTGGATGCACTGCCGGATGCGCAATCGGCGGCGGCGCGTGAAAAATGGCAACGCGGCTACTTTCTGGGCGTGCCCGCGCCTGGGCAACCGCCGGCGCCTGGGCACCGCTCGCGGCTGCGCCTGCCGATGTTCAGCCGCGCCGACAGCGATAGCCCCGCCGAATAAATGCGGCAATGCGTCAGCATGCATGGCTTGCCGGCTGGCGCGTACTGCATTTGATGGACGCGCGGATTGAGGGCCTGGAACAATCAGCACCGATCCTCGCCGACGCTGACGCAATCGAGCGCGTCAGCGTGGCGACCGACCGGGGGTGCCTGGGGTTGTCGTTGGCGCAGCCGGTTTGCCCGGCGCACGCTCGCGCACGTCGCGTTCGACCACATCCACCTGCGGGTCCTTCCATGGGCCGGTGACGTGGTAGGTCTTGGCACCGATCGCACCCAGCGGTTTGCCGAGCACCGCGTTGGCGGCCGCGCCCACCGCCGCGCCGACCGGGCCGCCAGCCACGGCGCCGACCACGGTCAGCAGATTGCCGGCCTTGGGGTTGACGTCCACGGTCTGGTCGAAGGTCTGCGCGCGCAGGTCGGTCTGCCCACGGATGGCGATATCCGCCGCCGGGCCGGCGATGCGGATGGCGTCGGTACGCGCGAAGCCTTCGCCAAAGCGCACCTCGCCGTCCAGCGTATTGAAGGCCAGCCCCTTGGAGAAGAAATCGCGGAAGTCGAACATCAGCCGGCGCGGCAGCTGCGCCACGCTGAGCAGGCCCAGCACGCGCCCGGCGCCCGGCTCCACTTCCAGCAGCTGGCCATTGCGGACATCGACCTTGAGGTTGCCGTCCAGCGAGCCGAGCGCAAAGCCGGTCGGCGAGCCCTGCCAGCCGGCATTGAGTTCCAGCTGGCCCTCGCCCCCGCGCAGCTGGCCGCCCAGGGTGAGGTTCTGCAACAGATTGCCGAGATTGCGGCTGTCCACCCGCGCCGACAGCCGCGTGCTGGCCGCCTCGCCCTTGCCGCGCCAGGCGCCGGTCAGGCCGATGCTCTGGTCCTCCGAGCGCAGCTGCAGCTGATCGACCTGCATGCCATCAGTGAGCCGGCTGCTGCGCAGGGTGGCCGCGCCGAAGGTCATCTTGCCCACGCGCAGGTCATCGATATCCAGCGCCAGCGGCGGGATCGACACCGGGTCGAACTCGGCCACCGCCCGTCGCGCCGGCTCTGGCAAGGCACCGGCCAGCGGGTCGCCGGGCTCCGGCGCCGCAGGCTCGGGGGCCTCGGTCACCGGCTGCCAGCGCACAGTGCCGAGCTTGCCCTGCACGGTGCCGCCGTCGGCATTGGGCACGGTCAGCTGGCCGGCCAGCGAGGGGCCATCCAGCGTCACCGCCACTGCATCGCGGGTCGGCCGCAACCGCAGCCGCGTCTGCGGAAACACGCCGCCGATCATCAGCAACCTGTCTGCCTGCACGTCGACCTGCTGCAGGGGAACGGCATCTTTTTTGGGTGTGGCCGGCTGGCCCGGCAGCGGCGGCATGTCTGCAGCGCTGCTGCCGCGCGCCAGGCTGATCCAGTCGATCGCATCCAGCGAGGCGGTGCGGCCGGTCACCACCAACCCGTTCGCGGGCGGGCGCTCGCTCACCGTGTCGGTGCCCATCACCACGCGCACGCCGGTCTGCTCGCCGTGACTGCTGGCCTTGAGCGCCACCAGCTTGCCGAACGCCACATCGATATCGCCATCGCCCACCGGCAGCGCCACCTTGACCTGGGTATCCAGCGGCCGGGCGGCGGGTTTGTCCAGCGGCGCGGGCAGGTCCAGGGTGGTGCCCACCAACTCGGACCGCAGCGTCAGCATGGCCTGCGCATCCGGCTGGCCGGGCGTCGGCAGGGGCACATCCACCCCCACCTGCCATGGCGCGCTGCCATGCACGTAGGGGCGCAGCCACTCCATCTGCGGTGCGCGGTCGAACAACTCCTTGGCATCCAGGGTGGCACCCAGCCGCGCCTCGAACGCCTGCCCGGGGTCCTGCACGAAGCCACCGGCGCGCAGCGCCAGCGTGCCGCTGCGGCCCTGGTGCTGCACGCTCAGCTGCTCGGCCGCAAAGCCGCTGTCGCGATACTCGGCCTGGCCACTGACCTGGTCGAAGGCCAGGTTCCAGCGCGCGTCGGCCAGCCTGGCACCCTGCAGTGCCACCGTGCCCTGCAGGTGACCGCCCACCCCGTGGGTGCGTAACGGCCGCAGCAGATCGAAGCTCACCGCCGCCGGGCCGGACACCGTGAGATTGCGCAAGGTGTCGCCGTAGCGGCGCTCCAACGGGCTCTTGCGCAGCATGCCCAACAGCTGCGCGGCATCGGCCTGGGTGGAGGCGCGCACGTACAGCTCGGAGGTGGTGAAGCTGGGGATGCCGGCCTCCAGTTGCCTGATCGGGGTGCCGGCCAGATCGCCGCTGCCCTGCAAGGAGAATCCGTTGGCGACGAAGCGCAGGTCGGCCTGCACCTTTTCCATCGCCGGCCAGTCCGGCTGGAAGCGGATCACGCCATCGCGGATGTGCCCAAACGCCTCGAAGCGCCCGTCGTTGTTGTCGAACGGCCACTCGTCCAGATCGCCGCTGACCAGGCCGGTGCCGCCGGTAACGACACCGCCGGCCACGGCCATGTCCAGCCAGTCGATGGCGGCCTTGCTCATCTTGGAGCGGATCCAGAACTTGCGCGCTACCGGCAGGGCGACATCGTCCAGCTGCGCGGCCAGCTGCATGCGTGGGCGGCTACCGTCGTTCTGGAACCACAAGCCGCCGCGCACGTTGGCGCCGTATTCCCTGGCCTGCACACGCAGCGCGGGCGTGGCCACCTGCCAGCCTGCGCCGTCGCGCCAGCCGACGATCTTGCCGGCCAGCTGAATCTCGTGGACCACGCCAAAGCCGGTAGGCCAGTCGAAGCGCACCGTGGCGTCGGGCGCGGTGTCCAGCTCGCCGCCCTGCGCATCGCCGTCGACGCGGCCGCGCAGGCCGCTGATGCCGGGGGAATTGCCCACCGGCAGAAACCCGAGTTCTTCGATCTGCCCCTGCGCGCGCACCGGCCCGCCCTGCTCGCCGGCGATCTGCACATCGGCCACCCGCAGTTGCGGTTTGGACAAGGTCAGCCAGCGCCGTAGTGCGGGCGACAGCCGGTCGCTCAGCGCGGCTGCGGCGATCAGGCCGGAGACATCCGCCTTGCCGACGGCCACCGCATAGCGGCGCCCACCGGCGATGCTCAGCCCGTCCAGCTGCTGCACGGTGCCGGCCTGGCCCAGCCGCAACCGGGGCGCGTCCAGTCGCCAGCCGCCATCGATGGTCTGCCAGCGCGCGCGCGCCTGCAGCCGCTCCCAATGCAGCGTGCGGCGCGCGGTCTCCTCCGCCAGCGGTGCGCCGGACAGCGCGAGCTGGGTGAGGTCCGCATCCACGGTGACGCCGGTGATCCGGCGCGCGCGCAACTGCGCCCAGGCTCGCACGCGTCCGCTACCGCCTTCCACCCGCAGGCCACCAACGGTGAGCAGCGACGTCCAGGCAGCCAGATCGGCCGGGTCGGCCTGTGCATAGACGCTGCCATCGCCGCTGTCGCGGTCGAACGCCAGCACGCCGGTCAACGGCGCGCGCTTGAGATCGATCCAGCTCCGGCTGCCGACCCGGACGGTCGAGCCATTGACGCGCAGGCGCAGGTCGATGCGCGGCAGGGTGGCGTCCAGGCCGATCGAGGGCGCGGCGACGCGCAGGCGCGCCTCGGCCAGCTGGATCTCGCCCAGCCGGCGCAGGGCCTCCAGCGGATCGGAGCGTCGGGCGCTCGGCAGGCCCTGCACCGACCACACGCCGTCGTCACTGCGCTGCAGGGTCAGCGCCAGCCCGCGCAGCCGCACTTCGGTCAGCGACTGCCCGGGCAGCAGGCCCGCATACATGGCCAGCAGAATCTCGGCCTGCCCCACGCGCACTTCGCCGTGCGGGCCGATCCGCAGGCCGTCCAGCCGCAGCAACGGCCCGCGCCGGGTCCACTCGGTATCGAGATGATCGAAGGCGATCTGCTGCCCGGCCCGCTGGCTCAGCCACGCGGCAATCTGCTGCGGATGCTCCTCGGCCAGCGGCAAGGCCTGACTGGCCGCGCCCACCAACAACGCGACCGCCACCACCGCCAGCGCAACGGCAGTGATCGCATAACGGCGGAAAAGTCGCAGACGGCGGCGCAGCGGGGTGGGCATCAGAGGCGGGGATTGGGCATTGGAGATTGGGGATTGGTCAAAGCAAGGCCGCGCACGCTGCCTTCAACGGCCATTATCGGACCAGGCCACGCCACAAGAGCGGGCGCTGACCAATCCCGAATCTCGATTCCCGAATCCCGGATTCACAGCAACACCACATCGAACTGCTCCTGCAGGTACTGGTCGTCGGACTGGAAGCGGATGCTCTTGCCGAGGAACTCCTCCAGCTCGGCCACGGCCGCCGATTCCTCGTCGGTGATGCGCGCGACCACCTTGGATGAGGCAATCACCAGCAGCCGCGCGGCGTCGAACTGGCGCACGGCGCGGGTGATCTCGCGGAAGATCTCGTAGGTCACCGTTTCGGCGGTCTTGATGGTGCCGCGCCCGCCGCACTGGCCACAGGTTTCCGACAGCTGACGCTCCAGGCTTTCCACGGTGCGCTTGCGGGTCATCTCCACCAGGCCCAACGGCGAGAACTCGTACACGGTGGTCTTGGCATGGTCGCGCGCCAGCGCCTTCTCCAGCGTGCGCAGCACCTGGCGGCGGTGCTCCGGGTCGTCCATGTCGATGAAGTCGATGATGATGATGCCGCCCAGGTTGCGCAGCCGCAGCTGCCGCGCCACTGCCTGCGCCGCCTCCAGGTTGGTGCGGAACACGGTTTCTTCCAGATTGCGCTGCCCCACGAACGAGCCGGTGTTGACGTCGATGGTGGTCATCGCTTCGGTCTGGTCGATCACCAGATAGCCGCCGGACTTGAGCGGCACCTGCTTGTTCAACGCACGCCCGATCTCGTCCTCGACCCCGTACAGGTCGAAGATCGGCCGGTCGCCGGTGTACAGCTCCAGCCGCTCGGCCAGCACCGGCATGTACTTGGCCACAAACGCCTGCAGCTGCGCGAAGGTCTCGTTGGAATCGACCTTGACCTTCTCCACGTCGCGCCGGATCAAATCGCGCACCGCCCGCAGCGGCAGGCTCAGGTCTTCATAGATGATGCTGCACGACGGCGCTTCGCGACCGCGCCGCTCGACCACATTCCAGACCCGCGACAGATACGCGATGTCCTCGGCCAACGCTTCGGCCGGCTGGCCCTCGGCGTTGGTGCGGATGATGTAGCCGAACCCGCCGTGCTGGGCCGAGACCTCGCTGACGATGGTCTTCAGGCGCAGCCGCTCGGCCTCGTCCTCGATCCGTGCCGACACCCCGACGACCTTGGACTGCGGCAGCAGCACCAGATAGCGCGAAGGAATGCTGATCTGCGTGGTCAGCCGCGCGCCCTTGGTGCCGATCGGATCCTTGACCACCTGCACCACGATGTCCTGACCGTCGCGCAGCAGCTCCACGATCGGCACCGCAGCGGGCGGCGGCGGCGGGATCGGGGTTTCTTCGGTATCGACCACGCTGGCCGGCGCCGGTGCCGGGCGCACCACGTCGTTGGCGTGCAGGAACGCGGCGCGCTCCAGCCCCACCTCGACGAACGCGGCCTGCATGCCCGGCATCACCCGCTGCACCTTGCCCTTGTAGATGTTGCCCACCACGCCTCGACGCCAACCGCGCTCGATATGCAGCTCCTGCAGCATGCCGTTCTCGATCACCGCCACGCGGGTTTCGCGCGGGGTGACGTTGACCAGGATCTCTTCCGACATCAATGCGCTCCGAAGGCTGTGAGCAACTGCGAGGTGTGATACAGCGGCAATCCCATCACGCCGGAATAGCTCCCGGACAGATGGCGAATGAAACGCTCCGCGCGCCCCTGGATCGCATACGCGCCGGCCTTGCCCATCGGCTCGCCACAGGCGACGTAGGCAGCGATCTGCGCGTCATCGAGCGTGTCGAAGGTCACCTCCGACACCACCAAGGCCTGCGCCGGCGTCCGCTGCGTGCAGACTAGAGCCACCGCCGTGAGTACCTGGTGGGTGCGCCCGGACAGAACGCGCAGCATCGCGATCGCATCGTCGCCATCGACCGGCTTGCCGAATACCCGATCGCCCAACACCACCTCGGTGTCGGAGCCCAGCACGATGGCGTCGGGGTCGCGCGCGCGCACCTGCGCAAGCCCGGCGCGCGCCTTGTCCAGCGCGACGCGCTGCACGTAGTGTTCGGGCGATTCGTCCGGCGCGCGCAGCTCGGGCACGTCCAGCTCCAGTGTCTGGAACGGCACCTCCAGGCGTTGCAGGAGTTCTTGTCGGCGCGGCGAGCGGGAGGCGAGATAGAGCATCCGCCCAGCATACCTGTTGCCCGTGCCCGCCCGCTGACTCGGCACGCGCGTCCGCGCTGCGCGGTGGCGTCCGGCTCACAACATATTCATCGACCTCCCAACACGCTCTTGCCACAGACAAGGAGATCCCATGCGTACCACCCTCAAGCCGTTGTTGCTGGCCCTGTCCATCGCCGCCGGAACCGCCATGACCGCCCACGCCCAGACTGCCCCGAGCTACACCATTCCCAACGACGGCACCCTGCTCAACGTGTCGGCCGAGGCCGAGGCCAAGCGCGTGCCGGACATCGCCACGCTGTCCGCCGGCGTCGTCACCCAGGCCGCCGACGGCAACGCCGCCATGCGCCAGAACGCCGAGCAGATGAGCAAGGTCATGAGCGCCGTGAAGGCGGCCGGCATCGCCGACAAGGACGTGCAGACCAGCGGCATCAACCTGAGCCCGCAGTACACCTACAAGGAAAACGAGGCGCCCAAGATCAACGGCTACCAGGCCAGCAACACGGTCAGCCTCAAGGTCCGCGACATCGCCAAGCTCGGCAAGGTGCTCGACGCCCTGGTCGCTCACGGCGCCAACGACATCAATGGTCCCAGCTTCTCGATCGACCAGCCCGAACCGGTGTATGACGAAGCCCGCGTCGCCGCACTGAAGAAGGCGCAGACCCGCGCCGAGACCTACGCCAAATCGCTGGGTCTGAAGGTGCGCCGCATCGTCAGCATTTCCGAAGGCCGCAGTGGCGGCGGCGTGCGCCCGATGATGATGGCCGCCTCGATGCGCTCGGCCAAGGCCGAAATGGATACCCCGGTGGCCCCCGGCGAAAGCACGCTCTCGATCACTCTGGACGTGACGTTCGAGCTCGGTCGCTAAGAAAACGGACTCCCGCCAATCGCCGTTCCTCGCTGCCTCTTCGGAGGGCAGTGTCGTTTGTGGGCGTGAACGGGTCATCGGCCAAGGACCATCGCAGCCGCTCGCTGCCGGCGATCAAATTCGTTCGAATGTGAGGGTCGGTAACTTGCCCTGGACCAAGATCGTCGACCTGGGCCTGACCTACCGCCTGCCTTTGCAGACAACAAGCTTGCGGTGGCCCTGCAGGCCTTCAACATGAGCGCAAGCCGCTGCAGGTTGATTCCACCTGGGAAGACGACACGTTCACGCTGTCCAACACCTACAACATGGGCCGGTTTTTCACCCAGCCGCGCTACGCCATGTTCTCGGTGTCTTACGACTACTGACGCCCTCTCCCGTCACTGTCGTTTCCCCCGGCCCTGCAAGGGGCCGGGCTTTTCTGCCAGAACGCCCGGCGTCGGCTGGGCGTTTTCAGTGGCGACATGATCAAAGCTGGCACCTCGAAGAATGCCGGCGGATTGACGCCGCGACCTTGATGGAGTGCATCCGCAGGCCCGTGCCGATCCGTTGCGCCAGACGAATGTCTGCGCCGTGCTTGTGCCGGTGTGCGCGCTGCGGTAAACCTACGCTACCGGATGGTGTATGGCGTCCGGGCCGCGCTGGTCCTTTCCGCAGTTCCGTTCTGGAGGTGGATGATGGTTCGCACGCAATCGCAGGTTTCTTCCCGTCCCCTTGGCATCGACAGCTCGCGCGTCCTGGCGATGAGCACCGCCGTGGCACTGCATCTCCTGGCCGGTGGCCTATTGTTGATTCCGCTCTCGCATCGGGCGATTCCGCAGCAGACCGTGCCGAAGGAGAGGTGGGTGATGCCGATGAGCATCCCGACGCCACCGCCACCGGTGTTTCCGGTCGAAGTGACGTTCAAGCCGAAAACACATTCGCCCACCAAAACGCTAACGGTACCGGTGCAGACCGCGGTGGTCAGTCAGGAGCCCGTTGTCGATAACCCAGCGTTTGCAGTTCCGGCAACGGTCTCCGACGTGGTCGCAGAAGGCACCCCGACGACAACTGCGCCCAGCGGGCCGATCGAAGCAGGCCAATTGCAGTATTTGAGTTCGCCAGCGCCGAGCTACCCGGCGGCCGCATTGCGCGCCGGCCAGCAAGGCACGGTACTGCTGCGCGTACTGGTCGGCACCGATGGACGCCCGGCCGAAGTGAGCGTGCAGACCAGCAGCGGCCATCGGGTGCTCGATCTGGCCGCACGTAGCCAGGTGCTGCGTAGCTGGCGCTTCCAGCCGGCCATGCAGAACGGCCAGGCGGTGCAGGCCTACGGCCTGGTGCCGGTGAGTTTCTCGTTGAATTGATGAGTGGTCGAATGCGGTGGCCCGGGCATCGGGTCACCGTCTTCGATGCGCTGCGCAGGGCATCGGCCTACCACTCCGGCGTAAGGCCATGGTCTGGAACCAGCCACGGCAGAGCGCCACGCAGGCGCGAATCCTGGCGACAAAGTAGCGATCGATATGTCGATGACGCGCGCGTAGCAGGCTCCACCGTTCCCAGCAAAGATGCCCGATAGCGTCATGTCTAATGCCGAGACGGCGCCGACGCGCCCTACCTGCCAGCCAGTGGATACCTGTGACCGGCAGTCGGGCGTACGGTCACATGCAGACGCGTGACCGTCAATCGGGGGCGGATGGCCGTGCGCAATCAGGTTCGGTAGCCATTCCTGTGCCGGCCGACCGCTGGCAGCCTGCCTCGGGCCGGCACAGATACAGCCATGCCAAGAGCCACCAGGCGCCCACCGCTTACGCGCGGTGGTACGGATGATTGGCCAGCATCGCCGCGGCGCGATACAGCTGTTCGGCCACGATCAGGCGCACCAGCATGTGCGGGAGCGTGAGCGGGCCGATCGACCAACTTTCGTTGGCGCTCTTCAAGACCTCGGCCGCATGCCCTTCCGGGCCGCCGATCAGAAACGCCAGATCGCGGCCCTGCCCGCGCCAATGTTCCATCCGCTGGGCAAGCTGCTCTGAACTCAAGGGGCGACCGGGCACATCCAGCGCCACGACATGCGCGTTCTTGGGCAGTGCGGCCAGTACGCGGCGGCCCTCGTCATCGATGGCGCGTTGCGCGTCGCGCCCCTTGCCGCGCAGGCCGGGTTCGATCTCGACCAGCTCCAGCGGCATCCAGTGCGACAGACGCTTTTGATATTCGGCAAAACCTTGCGCCACCCAGGCCGGTGCGCGCTCGCCGGTGGCGATGAGTCGGCATTTCATGGCGACATGATATCCGCGTCACAGCCTGGGCAGTCTGTGCCGATGTGTCGCTGCGTGTCATGGTGTCGTTACAGCCGGCAATTAGTGTCGCCCGACCACCCAGCCCCGCAGGAGTCGTTCGATGCCGATTTTCGATCCCGCCCGCCGCCAGGTTCTCAAGGGCAGTGCTGCCGTCATGGCCGCTGGCGCCCTTGGCAGCCTGAGTGCGCTGCAATCGCGCCAGGCCCAGGCCGCCACCTCGCCGTCGTCGCGGCTTGCGCCGGTTCCCAGCCGCTACGGTCCGCTCGCCCCGGTGGCCGACCAGAGCACCGGCTTGCCATTGCTGCAATTGCCACGCGGTTTCAGCTACCGCTCGTTCGGCTGGAGCGGCGACCGCATGGACGACGGGCAGCCCTGCCCCGACCGCCACGACGGCATGGCCGTGGTCGGCCTGCGCCGGCCCGACTGGCGCCCGGGCAGCGATCCGCTGCGCGGCCTGGAATACGTGCTGATCCGCAACCACGAACGCGGCGCCACCACGCCGTTCCGCGCGCCGGCGATGTACGACACCGGCATCGTCAGCGGCACCCAGCAGGCCGGCGGCGGCACCACCACGCTGAGTTACGGCCGGCGCGGCTGGGGCAGCCTGGAGCCCAGCCTGGGCGGCACCCTGGTCAACTGCGCCGGCGGCCCGACCCCCTGGGGCACCTGGCTGAGCTGCGAAGAAATCAAGACCAACGCGGTGTCCAGCACCGGTCGCAAGCATGGCTACGTGTTCGAAGTGGACCCCGACAGCCATCGCACCACCGGCCGCCCGTTGGTAGGCCTGGGCCGTTTCAGCCACGAAGCGGTGGCGATCGACCCGCGCACCGGCATCGTCTATCTCACCGAAGACGACCGCAACAAGGCCGGCCTGTATCGCTTCATCCCCAACGACCGGCGCGGCCGCAACGGTTCGCTGGAAAACGGCGGCCGGCTGCAGGCCGCACGCGTGCGCGGGCGTCGCAATGCCGACCTGACCGTGGCCAGCATCGGCCAGCAGTTCCAGCTGGAGTGGGTGGATATCGCCGAGCCCGATCTGGACAGCATCGCCGCACCGGCCGGCTTTGCCGACATCGGCGCCAACGACACCTTGAGCGGGCCGTTCGCACAGGCCTGGGCCGATGGCGCGCTGCGCATGAGCCGCGGCGAAGGCATCTGGTACAGCTACGGCAAGATGTTCATCGTGGACACCAGCACCGGCGTGGATGCACAGGGACGTCGCGGTTACGGCAATGGCGCGGTGTGGGTGCTGGACCTGTTTACCCAGCGCCTGAGCGCACTATTCGTCAGCGGCAACCAGCTGGCCGCACATAACCCGGACAACGTGACGGTCAGCGCGCGCGGCGGCGTGGTGCTGTGCGAAGACGGCGGCGAAAGCCCGGACGAATACGGCCCCGGCGCACGCTTGTTGGGCCTGACCCGCAACGGCGAATCGTTTTATCTGGCCAAGAACAACGTGCAACTCACCTCGCAGCAGATCGCCGATGCCGGCAAGACCATTGCCGAAGGCGACTACCGCGACACCGAGTTCTGCGGTGCGTGCTGGGACCCGTTGGCGCGCACCTTGTTCGTCAATATCCAGACCCCGGGCATCACCCTGGCGATCACCGGGCCGTGGGAACGCGGCCCGTTGTAAACGTCGCGGTGGACCCGCGCGATCATGGCCGGTCGTGAATGTCCGGCCATGATTGGCCGGTCATTGGCGGAAAGCGGCAGTCGGCGGTTGACGTTGCCCAGCCGCCTTGCGAAGGCTGCTATACGCGTATTCATGAGCGTGTTGCAAAACCAGCGATGCCGGGCGGACAAGGTGTTGCGTCCGGCATCGCTCAGGTGAGCTGCGGGATCGGCCGACTTCCGCTGGTTGGCGAATGCGCGTCCGTCAGAACCAGGGCACGTCGGGCATGCCCGCCATGGCGCGCTGCAGCTTGAGCCAGCGCTTGAACGCCGACGGGTCGGCGAGCTCGCGCAGGCTCTGCTGGGCATCCCACAGATCCTCCTCGACATCGCGCTTGAGTTGCGCCATCAACCGGGACAGCCGCTCAGGCTTGGGACGCGATGGCAGCTCCAGTCCGTACTCCTGGCAGAACTGCGTCGCCTGCTGCGCGACCTGCTGTTGCAACGCCTTGCACTGCCGATCCAGTTCGCGGTTGTAGTCCTGCAAGCGTGCCGGGCTCATTGCGTCCACGCCTTGCGCATCCAGCAGGCCGATTTCTGCCTGCAATTCGAGCAGGCCCAGCAGATCGCCGGCCTTGTAGGCGGCATTGAGCCGCTGCATCAGGATGGTGCGCGATGCGTGATCGTCGCTGTCCTTGGCGCGGTCGGGATGCAGATTGCCGGCCAGCTTGCGGTATAGCTCGCGCAGCGGAGGCGGTTCGGCATTGCCGGCCACCGCTTTCTTTTCGGCGCGCGTGCGACGTTGCGTCTCGCGTTGCTGTTGCTGCGCGTGTTCCTGCTGCAAGCGCTCGCTGACGCGTTCGTAGAGCTCCTCGGGCGAATCGATGCCATCCAGTTCGTCGGCATCCAGCCCGTAGGCGTCGCCAAGAATCTGCCTCATCAGCGCGTCGGATTCGGACACTTCCTGCGCATAGCTCACCGCGCTATGGCGATCGTAAATCGGCCGCAGCGCCTCGTGCCCGGCCTCGATCAACGGGGCGGCGATATCGCACAACAGCTCGGACAGGAATTGCCGTTCGGCCTTGCCCAACTTGATGGCGACAGACGCGCGGTCGAGTTGTTCGACCAGGGCAACGTCGGCCTCGCGGCGGAGGTCGAACAAGGGCTGCAGTTCGCCGTGATAGCGCTCGCGCCACTGGGCGAGCGCCACCTGCCAGGCCTGCAATTGGGACCGGTGGCCCTGCAGATCGTGCAGCAGCCGGTCGAAGCGTTTGCGCGCCGGCGATAGCGGCGCACCGCCCGCCTGCGCAGGCTGGCCGCGCAGTTGCCGTAATGCCTGCGAATCGGGCAAAGCCGGCGATACGCGGGCTTTTTTCGGCATGCCGGGCGTTGTCAGTCTTGGACTGCGCCGGACTCGTCTTCGTCGGACGGGCGTTGATCGCCCACGGTCCACAGACGTTCCAGTGCGTAGAACTCGCGCACGCGCGGCAGCATCACATGCACCACCACATCGCCCAGGTCGACCAGCACCCACTCGGCTTCGCGCTCGCCTTCCACACCCAGCGGCATCACGTCCAGACGCTTGGCGAACTTGACCACTTCGTCGGCGATCGATTTGACGTGGCGGGTCGAGGTGCCGGAGGCGATCACCATGTAATCGCAGACGCTGGACTTGCCGCGCACATCGATCTCGACCACGTCCTTGGCTTTCAGTTCCTCGACGGCTTCGCGCACGGTGGCCAACAGGGCCGGCACCGACGGCGGCGGATTCGGAAGGGAGGTCTTGATGACTTGGGCTTGGCTGGTCAAAGCGGCGACTCGATGGAATTGGCGTGAATTATAGGCCGGTCCGGGCGGACGCGTGTTCAGCTAGCCGGCCGGGCGCTGCCATATAGGCCCTCGCGCTGGATCACTCCGGCCACCGACGGCGGCACCAGCGCCTGCCAGGCGCCGCCCGCAGCAATACGCGAGCGCACGGCGCTGGCCGATTCGCCGCGCAACGGTTGATGCAGCAGATACAGGCGACCCGCCGGCGCAGTGACCAGGTCGTCGGCGCTGGCGACCCAGCGGCCCTGCACCGCCGCAGCCAGCTGCGGCGCTTCGGCCAGCTCCAGCGCGGTGCCCGGACGTGCGGCCACCACAAGGTGAGCCAGCCCGAACAAGGCCTCCCACTCGTGCCAATGCTCAAGCCCGACAAACGCATCGGCGCCGAGCAGCCAGGCGATCGGCGCGCCGGGGCCAAGTTCGGCACGTAGGTCGCGCAAGGTGTCCACGGTGTAGGACGGCGCACCGCTATGCGCGGCGCGCTGTAGTTCGCGGGTATCCAGCAGCAGCCCCGGGCGATCGGCAAGCGCCAGCTCCAGCATGTGCGCGCGCTGCACGGCGGTGGCGCCGGGCGCCGGGCGGTGCGGTGGATCGGCCACCGGGATCAGCTGCACGCGCGTCTGCAGCTCGTCGCGCGCCGCACAGGCGATCGCGAGATGGCCCAGGTGGATCGGGTCAAAGGTGCCGCCGTAGTAGAGGTGGAGCCGGGACTCGGGACCCGGGACCCGGGACCCGGGAGAGCCGGTTACAAGGCTGGGCTGCACAAGGTGATCGGAATGCGCTCGCTGCCCGTGCCCTTCCCGGGACCCGGGTCCCGGGTCCCGGGTCCCGGCTCTCCCGACCTTCACGCCAGCAATCTCACCGCACGCGCTTCGGCGACCGCCACCAGCAGGCGTTCCAGGCCGACCCAGGCATCGCCGTCGGCGCGCCCCTTGGCCATGCGGTCGACCAGGCCGGCCTCGGCGACGAAACGCTCCCAGCGGCGCGGTTCGGGGTGGCGCTGCAGCGCGCGCTTGAACGGGGCCTGGCGCGCTTCCCAGATGCCTTGCGACTTCATCTCGGCGGCCAGGTTGCCGCCGTTGGCCTGCACCTTGGCCAGCGCGGCGGTGCGCAGCAGTTCCTTGATCAGGATCGGCATCAGCGCGGCCACTGCCTCGCCTTCGGCGCGCAACCCGGCCAGCATGCGGACTACCGCAACCGGCTGGCCGGAGAAGGTGGTTTCGGCCAGGCGGAACACGTCGTAACGCGCGGCATCGGCCACCAGCGATTCCATCGCCTCCAGATCCAGCGTCTTGCCGTCGGCCAGCAGGGCGAGCTTGTCGATTTCCTGCGCGGCGGCCAGCAGATTGCCTTCCATCCGCTCGCTCAGCCGCTGCACGGCGGCCGCGTCGGCACGCAGGCCGTGTGCACGCAGGCGGCGCTCGATCCAGTCGGACAATTCGTGCGGCTTGATCGCCCAGGCCACCGCGATGGTGCCGATGCGGCCCACGGCCTCGGCCCACTTGCCCTGGTGCGCCTTGCTCCAGTCGTTGGCGGTGATCAGCAGCACCACGTCCGGCGGCGGATTGGCGCAGAAACGGGTGATGACCTCGGCGCCGTCCTTGCCGGGCTTGCCGCTGGGCAGGCGCACCTCGACCAGACGGCGCGGGCTGAACAGGCTGGGCGCGTTGAAGCTGGCATCCAGCTGGTTCCAGTCGAAATCACGGCCATCGGCATCGAACACCTCACGCTCGCCGATGCCTTCGGCGCGCGCGCGCGCACGAATGGCGTCGGCGGCTTCGAGCACACGCAAGGTTTCCGGGCCGGCGATCAGATAGGCCGGCTGCAAGGGCTGGCTGGACTGGCCGGCCAGCTGTTCTGGGCGAAGTTCCATGGGCTACGACCGCGCGTGCAGACTGGCAGCGACTAGGCGCCGCTGGCGCGTCATGGCCCGCTGAGTCAGCAGTCGCGCCGCCGCCAGCGCGCGAGCCGGCGCCAGTCGGCGGTGCCTGCCTGGCCACTGCGTCGTCGTATCGATACCCACGCGCTCAGTTGTTCGAGGTCGGCGCCGGTGGCAGCGACGCCGGCACGCTCGACTCGGGCGTGGACGGCTGCACCGGCGGCGTAGTGGCCTGCGGCAGCGGCGCGGTCGGGGTGCTCTCCAGACTTTCGCCGCGCTGGATACGCGCACGCACCACGCTGTCGATGCGACGCAGGATCGATGCGGACATGTCCTTGCGCAGTTCGTCGGCCAGGATCTCGCGCTCGGTGGCGGTACCGGTGGCATCCACCGGTGGCGACACGTAGTCGCGCGAGAGTTCGATCACCTGCTGCGGCACCAGCACCGAGCCGTTGGCCGTGGTGACGGTGAAGATGGCGGCATAGCGCAGGCTGTATTCCTGGGCACGGCCCTGACTGTCGATGGCGATCGGCAGGTCGCCCCACCGCTCGGACAGCACCTGCACCTGCGCAAAGCCGGTCTTGGCATCTTCATCGGCCAGCGTGGCGCCAGCCGCCTTGAGGCCGCGCCGCAGCAACTTGGCCAGTTCGCTGTACTGCACTGCGGACTGCACCTTCACTGCCGGGGTGTCGGGAGGCAACGCAAGCGAATTGCGCAAATGGAAGCCGCAGGCGGTGAGGCTGGAGACCAGCACGAGGGACGCAGCGAAGGCAGTAGGAAATCGAATCATGGGCACAGTCTGGATGAGCGCCCCGGCGGCGGCAACAGGCGGCTAGCCTGACGCAGCACGCGTGAACGGGGCTTGATAAGCGCCGCAACGGATTGCGGCGCCAAGAAATGAAAACCGCGTCGCCACGCGGCACTGCAATGCGTGCCACGAACCACCGAGGCAACCCTGGCGTGCGGTTGCCGAGCGCCAGGGAGTGATGCACGGGAAACGCGGCATTACGCGCAACGGCACATCGCGACTACCAATGCAATGCTTCGCCAGCACCAAATGAAAAACTAGCCGGGTCCGCCAAGCGCCGATCCGGCACACCGCACGGACCGGGCATGGCAACCCGGCCACTGCGCCGCCTTCACCCCGCCACGATGTTCACGATCTTGCCCGGCACGATGATGATCTTGCGGATCGTCAGTCCGTCGAGGAACTTCGCGGCATTGGGTTCGGCCTGCGCCAGCGCTTCGATCTGTTCGCGCGTGGCGTCCGCAGCGACGTCGATGGTGCCGCGCAGCTTGCCATTGATCTGCACCGCCAGGGTCAGCGCATCGCGCACCAGCGCGCCGGCATCGGCCTGCGGGAACGCCACGTCTTCCAGCAACGTCTCGCCACGGCCCAGCACCTGCCACAACGCGTGGCTGGCATGCGGGGTGATCGGGTTGAGCAGCAACACCATCGCTTCCAGCGCTTCCTGGCGCACTGCCCTGCCCTGGTCGCTGGCATCGTCGAACTTGGCCAGCGCATTGGACAGTTCCATCACCGCGGCAATGGCGGTGTTGAAGCTGTGGCGGCGGCCATAGTCGTCGCTGACCTTGCCGATGGTCTCGTGGGTCTTGCGGCGGATCGCCTTCTGCTCGGCGCTCAGGCTGGCAGCATCCAGCGCAACCGCAGCGCCCTCGCCCACATGCTTGTGCACCTGCACCCACAGCCGGCGCATGAAGCGCGCCATGCCGTCGACACCGGCCTCGTTCCACTCCAGCGACTGCTCGGGCGGTGCGGCAAACATCGAGAACAGGCGCACGGTGTCGGCGCCGTACTTGGCCACCATCGACTGCGGGTCCACGCCGTTGTTCTTGGACTTGGACATCTTCTCGGTGCCGCCGATGTGCACCGGCTGGCCATCGGCGATCAGCACCGCACCGGTGACGCGGCCGCGCTCATCGCGCTGGATCTCGACGTCGGCCGGATTGATCCAGTCCTTGCCGCCGTTGTCGGCATCGCGATAGAAGGTGTCGGCGATGACCATGCCCTGGGTGAGCAGGTTGGTCACCGGCTCGTCGCTGTCCACCAGCCGCGCGTCGCGCATGAGCTTGTGATAGAAGCGGAAATACATCAGGTGCAGGATCGCGTGCTCGATGCCGCCCACATACAGGTCGGCCGGCATCCAGTAGTTGGCGCGGCGGTCAACCATGTCGCGCGCATTGGGGCTGGTGTAGCGCGCCACGTACCAGCTGGACTCCATGAAGGTGTCGAAGGTGTCGGTCTCGCGCTCGGCCGGGCCGCCGCAGTCCGGGCAGGTGGTCTGGCGCCAGGTCGGGTCGGTCTTGATCGGCGAGCCGGTGCCGGCAAATTCCACGTTTTCCGGCAGCACCACCGGCAGCTGGTCTTCCGGCACCGGCACCGCACCGCACTTGGCGCAGTAGATCACCGGAATCGGGCAGCCCCAGTAACGCTGGCGGCTCACGCCCCAGTCGCGCAGGCGGTAGTTGACCCGGCGCTGGCCCTGGCCCTTGCGCTCGAAGCGCTCGGCCAGTGCCTCGAAGGCGCCGCCGAAATCCAGCCCGTCGAACTCGGCCGAATTGATCAGCTCCAGCTCGCGGCTCTTGTCGGTATACCAGTCGCGCCACTGGGTGGCGTCCCAGGTCTGCTCTTCTTCGTTGCGCGGCTCGCGCAGCTTGACCACCTGCACGATCGGCAGGCCGTACTTGTTGGCGAATTCGAAATCGCGCTGGTCATGGCCCGGCACCGCCATCACCGCGCCGGTGCCGTAGCCCATCAGCACGAAGTTGGCCACCCACACCGGCACCTGCTCGCCGCTGATTGGGTGCACTGCGGTCAGGCCGGTGGCCATGCCGCGTTTTTCCTGGGTTTCCAGCTCGGCTTCGGAGACGCCGCCATGCTTGAGCTCTTCCAGCAGGCGCGCCAGTTCCGGGTTGGATTTGGCGGCGTGCAGCGCCAGCGGGTGCTCGGCGGCGATCGACACGAACGTCACGCCCATCAGCGTGTCCGGGCGGGTGGTGAACACGCGCAGCGGGTCGAGTGCGGCGCCGTTGGTGTCGCGCACGTCGAACTGGATTTCCAGGCCTTCCGAACGGCCGATCCAGTTGCGCTGCATGGTCTTGACCGAATCCGGCCAGCCGTCCAGCTGGTCCAGGCCGTCCAGCAGCTCCTGCGCGTAGTCGGTGATGCGCAGGAACCACTGCGGAATCTCGCGCTTTTCCACCAGCGCGCCGGAGCGCCAGCCGCGACCGTCGATGACCTGCTCGTTGGCCAGCACGGTCTGGTCGATCGGATCCCAGTTCACCACCGCGTTGCGGCGATAGGCCAGGCCCTTGCGCATCAGCCGGGTGAACATGCGCTGCTCGTGCACGTAATAGTCCGGCGTGCAGGTGGCGAACTCGCGCGACCAGTCGATGGCGTAGCCCAGCGATTTGAGCTGGCCGCGCATGTGCTCGATGTTGGCGTAGGTCCACTTGGCCGGCGCGGTCTTGTTCTTGATCGCGGCGTTTTCGGCCGGCAACCCGAACGCATCCCAGCCCATCGGCTGCAGCACGTTATGGCCGGTCATGCGCTTGTAGCGGCTCACCACATCGGAGATGGTGTAGTTGCGCACATGGCCCATGTGCAGCGCACCGGACGGGTACGGCAGCATCGACAGGCAATAGAACTTCGGTTTGTCCGAGTTCTCGTCGACCTGGAAGGCGCGGGTGGCATCCCAGAACTGCTGGGCGGAAGATTCGACCTGCTGGGGGTCGTAGGCGTTCGGTTCGACGGTGGACATTGGGAGCGGATGCTCGGGCGGTGCAAAGCGGTACAGGGTACCGCAGTGCAGCAGGTGCTCCAAACCGTTACCGCAGCACGGGCGACTTGGCTGGCCAACTCCAGGCGGCCAATGCCAGCCAGCCGACCCAGGCCAGGAACGCCAGCCGCTGGGCGATCGCCTGCCGCAGCAGGCCGGGCGGGCCGAACGCCAGCACCGCCACCAGCAGCCCGGCCACCAGGCTGAGCCAGGCCAGGCCACGGGTGTCGGCCCCGTTGAGCAGCGCCGCGGCGATCAACAGCATGGCGGGCACGAAGGCCACCGCCCACAACAGCCACGCCGTGGCATGCGCCTGGCTGGCGCGGCCGTCCAGGTCGGTGGGGTCCAGCGGCAGCATGCCCATGCCGACGAAGGCCAGCCCCGCCAGCACGACCAGTTGCCCACCCACGCGCAGGCTCCAGCCGGCCTTGGGCGGCATGCGCGCCAGCAGGCTGACCCCCGTCACCATGCCCAGCACGCCGACCAGCACGAAGGCCAGCAGGTTGAAGCCCAGCGCGTGCGGCACGCCGGCCGCGCCCAGCAGCGCGACCGGGTGGCTGGCCTGCAGATAGCCGGGCAACGTGGCGCCGAACCCGGCCACCGCCAGCACGAAGACGGTGGCCGCGATCAGGCCCAGGTAGCGCTGCGCGCCGTCGGTACTTCCCATTGTGGTGCTCCGATGCGGGGCGCGTGCGCGCCACCAGGACGCGGCATTGTCGTGCCGGGCGGACGCGGCGTGAACCCCTTGGGCCTGGCAGCCGCGCCGGACTTGTGTCGGCCGGGTTTGCCACCATTACCCTCCACTGTTGCCGTCACTACTTTCAGGAAACCCATGTCCGACAAACCGCATGTATTCGATGTCACCACCGACACCTTCGAGACCGAGGTCCTGCAGAAATCGTTGACGACACCGGTGCTGGTGGACTTCTGGGCCACCTGGTGCGGGCCCTGCAAGACGCTGACGCCGATCCTGGAAAAGCTGGCCGCCGACTACCACGGCGCCTTCGAGCTGGCCAAGGTCGATGTGGACAAGGAACAGCAGGTCGCGGCGGCGTTCCAGATCCGCTCGGTGCCGACGGTGTTCCTGGTCAAGGGCGGCGAGATCGTGGACGGCTTCCCCGGCGCGATGCCGGAAGGCCAGGTGCGCGAATTCCTGACCCAGCATGGCGTGTTGCCGGCCGAGGCGCAGGTGGTCGAAGAAGTGCCTCCCACCCCGCTCGACCCGCAGGCGCAGGCAGCGGCCCTGCGCGAGGCCATCGCCGCCGAACCGGACAAGGACGAGCTCAAGCTGGACCTGGCGCTGGCGCTGCTGAAGACCGGCGACACCGCCGAGGCCGAGCAGTTGATCGACGCCCTGCCCGCCAACCTGGCCACCGACGACCGCGCGGTGCGCGCCAAGGCCCGGCTGGGCTTTGCCAATGTGCTCAAGGACGCCCCCGGTGCCGACACCTTGCAGGCCAGCGTGGCCGCCAATGGCGCCGACCTGCGCGCCCGCCACCTGCTCGGCGTGCGCTACCTGCTCGACGGCAACGACGAGGCAGCGCTGGAGCAGTTCCTGGAAATGCTGCGCCAGGACCGCAACTTCGACGACAACCTGCCGCGCCGCAGCCTGATCGATGCATTCCGCGTGATCGAGGACGAAGACCTGGTCGGCCGGTATCGCCGCAAGATGTCGGCGCTGGTGTTCTGACAGCCGATGGCACTGCGGCGCCAGATGGACATGTAGGAGCGGACCTGGCCGCGACGCAGCTTCACCGGGGAGCTCTCGATTGGCGACCGGCGGTCATACCTCGTCGCGGCCAGGTCCGCTCCTACGAACACCGGCGGCCAGGCCGAGGTGCGGGCCAAGCCCCATCCATACGCATGCGAATGTTATGCTGGGCACCCGCCCCGCCATGGATTCCGGCCCGCATGCGCGCCTCCCTGTTCAAACTCGGCGTCAACCTGTGGCCGCCGTATCTGTTCTCAGGCATCCACGTCACCGTGTTGTCGGCCGACTACCGTTTTGCGCGGGTGGAACTGCGGCAGCGTCCGTGGAATCGCAACTACGTCGGCACCCATTTCGGCGGCAGCCTGTTCGCCATGACCGACCCGTTCTGGATGCTGCTGGTAATGCAGAACCTGGGCCGCGACTATTACGTCTGGGACAAGGCCGGCAGCATCGATTTCATCAAACCCGGGCGCGGAACGGTTAGCGCGGACTTCGTGATCGACAACCAGGTGCTGGCCGAGCTGCGCGAAGCCACTGCCGGTGGCGGCAAGCATCTGCGCTGGTTCGAGAACGAAGTGCACAACCGCGATGGAGAGGTGGTGGCACGCGTTCGCAAGCAGCTCTACGTCAGGCGCAAACCGGCGCGGTGACGGCGCGCTGCCGTTGCATGCCAGCGCCGGTGATCGATGTTTCAGCCGCGCCAAGGCCGCGCGCCGGGTGCCCGGATGTGAGCGTGATGTCTGCGCGCGGCGCCACGCGGCGACCATGCTCACGACATACTCGCTGCCGCATGCGGACCCTGGGGCCTCCCAACCCACATGGAATGCCTGCATGAAAGCGATCAACATCATCACCCTGGTGCTTCTTATCGTCGGTGGATTGAACTGGGGCCTGGTCGGCCTGTTCCAGTTCGATCTGGTGGCGGCGCTGTTCGGTGGACAGGATGCGCTGCTGTCACGTGTGGTCTACACGCTGGTCGGCATCTCCGCGCTCTGGCAGCTGGTGCCGTTGTTCCGCAACAACCATGGCGCAGCTGCGCAACACACCAGCCCGCACGTGCGCAACCCGTAACCTGCCCGCTGCACGCGTGACACGACGCCGGCGCATCGCGCCGGCGTTGCCGTCTGCGCACCGGCGCTTTGCGTCCTTGCGCGCATTGGTCAAGAATCAGCCATCTCCCCTGCTGGTTGCCTTCATGCTGCTGCGCATCGTTGCTTCTGCCTGCCTGGCGTCTGCCTGCCTCGTCGCACTCGCACTGCCCGCTGCTGCCGAGGCGGCCTATCGCAGCCCGCAGCAGATCCTGGACAGCTCACCGGCCAACGCATGGCGCATCCTCGACCCGGAGCGCACGCTTTATCTGGAGTTGGATACCGGCAGGGTCATCATCGAACTGGCGCCACAATTTGCGCCCGAGCATGTCGGCAACATCCGCACGCTGGCCCACGAACGTTTCTGGGACGGGCTCACCATCTACCGCTCGCAGGATAATTTCGTGGTGCAGTTCGGCGACCCTGACGGCGAGACGCCGGGCAAGGCCAAGTCGCTGGGATCGGCCAAAACGCATCTGCCGGCCGAATTCGAGCGCACCTCGCAGGGCCTGGACTTCCAGCGTCTGCCCGATAGCGACGGCTGGGCGCCGCAGGTCGGCTTCGTCGATGGCTTTCCGGTCGGCCGCGATGGCGCCAACGGCAAGACCTGGCTGGCGCACTGCTATGGCGCCCTGGGTGCAGGCCGCAACAACGACGACGACAGCAGCATCGGCGCCGAACTCTACGTGGTCACCGGGCAGTCGCCGCGCCAGCTCGACCGCAATATCACCGTGGTTGGCCGCGTGATCAAGGGCATGGAATTGCTGAGCGTGATCCCGCGTGGCCCGGACCCAATGGGCTTTTACGAAGACCCCGCCCAGCGCTCGCCGATCCGCGCGATGCGTCTGGCCAGCGAAGTGCCGGTGCCCGAACGTACGCCCTTGCAGGTGCTGCGCACCGACAGCCAGACCTTCCGTGAGGTGGCCGAAGCCCGCCGCAATCGCAAGGACGCTTTCTACAAGCGCCCGGCCGGGCATATCGATCTGTGCAATGTGCCGTTGCCGGTGCGGGCGCCGCCTGCCGGCTAGTTCCGGAATCGGGAATCGGGAATCGGGAATCGGGAATCGGGAATCGGGAATCGGGAAAGCAGAGCCGGTCTCGGACATCTTCGCAACTGCGGGCGCGCTCGTTTTAGCGGGCGCGTTGGCTGAAGGCGACGCTGCCGAGGATCAGCACTGCGGCGACCAGCATGGTCCAGGTCAGCGGTTCGCCCAGCAGCGACCATGCCAGCAATGCACCGAACACCGGCACCAGATAGGTCACGGTGGACGCGCGTGCCGGGCCGATGCGCTGGATCAGGCGGTAGTACATCAGGAACGCCAGCCCGGTGCAGACCACGCCCAGCGCGGTGGCGCAGGCCCAGGCCACTGCCGGCGCCGGCGTGGTCGGCCACTGCCACCAGGCCAGCGGCGCCAGCAACAGCGCACTGCAACCCAGCGTGGACGCCGCCGATGCCGCCGGCGGCAGGTCGCCCATGTGCCGCTTCACCAGGTTGTAGCCGATGCCGTACAGCAGCGAGGCGGTGGCGCCCGCCAGTGCTGCCGGCCCCACGCTCAGCCCCGCCGATTTGCCGGTGGCCAGCACCAGCACGCCGATGAAGCCGACCAGCAAGGCCAATGCGCGCCGCGTGCCGATCTTTTCGCCAAAGAACAAAAACGCGATCAATGCGGTGAACAACACCGTCATCGCATTGCAGATCGCCCCGACGGCCGCGGGGGCGTGTTGTGCGCCCCAGGCGAACAGCAGAAACGGCAACGCGGAATTCAATACGCCGATGGCCGCCAGCATCGGCCAGCGCCGCAGCGGGAAGCGCTCGCGTGCCAGCCACAGGAACGGCAGCAACACCAATGCGCCCAATGCCAGGCGGATCTCCACCAGCGCCACGGTGCCGAACCTGGGTGCGGCCACGCGCATGAACAGGAACGAGCAGCCCCAGACGATGCCGAGGAACCCCAGCTCCAGCGGCGTACGCCATTCGCGTGCCGCCAGCTGCGGCTGCGTCGAGGGGTGTGCGCTCACGGACCGGCTCCTGCGACGCGCCGCATTGTGCTGAAACGGCAGGCAACGACATCCGGCAGGCAGGTGGACATGGCACGATCATCGCGGTGGGATGACGCAGCATCGGCTGCGGCCGCAGGCGCGACAAGCGCGTAGTATCGGGGTCAGCCACAAATCTGACTCATGCCTCGATGAACCTGCGTCCGACCCTGTTGCCTGCGCTGGGCGTCTTTGCCGCCGCCGCCCGCCACCAGAATTTCGCGCATGCGGCCGAAGAACTGCACCTCACCGCCAGTGCGGTCAGCCACCATGTGCGCAAGCTGGAAGCGTTGCTCGGCGCGACCCTGTTCCAGCGCCTGCCGCGCGGCGTCAAGCTCACTGCCGAAGGCCGCCAGCTGGCCGATGCCGCCACCGCCGCACTCGCCGAGATCGCCGCGGTGGCCGGCAACCTGCATCCGCGCGACGACGCCATCCCGCTGCGCGTGACCACGCTGCGCTCGCTGTCGTACTGCTGGTTATTGCCGCGGCTGCCGCGCTTCTGTCGCGCGCATCCGCATGTCCGGCTGGACCTGCAATCGGACCCGGCGTTCTCGCGTTTCGAAGAAGGCGGCCCCGAGCTGGGCATACGCTACGGACAAGGCGCCTGGCCCGGGCTGACCTCGCATCACCTGATGGACGACGAACTGTTTCCGGTGGCTTCGCCGTCGTTGCCGGAAGTCGCCGCGCTGCGCACGCCGGCGCAGATCGCTCAGTTGCCGCTGCTGAGCGACATGTCGCCGCAGGGCTGGCGCGACTGGTTCCGCGCCGCACAGGTGCGCGGCACCACGCTGCCGCCCATGCACACCTTCAACGACAGCACCGACGCCATGCGCGCGGCGGTGTACGGCCTGGGCGCGGTGCTGGCACGCAAGCATATCGCCCAGCCCTACCTGCAGCGCTACGAACTGGTGCGCCTGCCGGGCCCCACGCTCAAGGCGCGCTACGCGTACTACATCGTGCACCCCAGCCACCGCGAACCCAGCCCGGCGGCGGCACTGTTCATCGACTGGCTCAAGCGCGAAGCACTGGACGAACGCACCCCGATGCCGGCGCTGCCGGCAGAGCTGGTCGCGTTGCCGGCGCGCGGACGCCCGAAAGGCCAGGTGCACGGCGATGATCGCCTCGGGCACGGTGACGCAGCTACGTTGCAGCGGATCTGACGCACCGGCACGCCAGCGCTGTCACATCTCTACGCATTGCGCTGGGTGACGTCCCCCATCTTCATGAGCACACGGCGACACCGCCGACTCGCTGCGCAGGTCGATGGCAGGCGTTACACGTCTGGCCACGCCTGCCATGCGTGCACCCGGCCCGCTCCCGCCCACGTGAGCGTGCGCGTTCCACCGCACACACTGCATCGCATTGGCCGCTCCCCTCCGACGTGCACAGCGCTCCCGATGCGGAGATAAGCCGATCGGCGACGTGGGTGGCAAGGAGTCGAGCGTGGCATCGGCGCCATCACCTGATTTTGTCTCTTCGCTGCCTAGGCTTTGGGTCCCCAACCCAAGGAAGCTGTCCCATGCCCACGCTTCGCATGCGTATCACCGGCACCGACGACGACGCGCGTGCCATTGCCAACCTGCTGCAGAGCATCGAAGGCATCGAGCACGTGGAAGAAGTCGACGACCTGATGCCGCATCTGGACGACGACGATTCCAGCTCGGCCGGCTTGTCCGACGATGAAGGTCCGGGCAGCCACGAGTTCGAGGTGGAAGCCGGCAACGAGGCCACCGCGCAAAAGGTGCGCGATGCCGTGCAGGAACTGGCACTGCAGCTGGATGTGTTTGTCGAATACGAGCTCGACGAAGGCTGAGCCGCACCGGCAAGGCCTGCGCTGCGGCACCCAACGGTGCGTGTAATCGACCTGTCGTGAGGTCTTGAGGTCTGCATGTCGATCGGCGTGCTACCGGCCGCCACCACACCACAGGCGGCCACTTCATCTGCGCAGCACCAACGCTGCACGACGCCAGCCGGGGCGGCACCGCCGCCCGGCCCCCTATAGGTCAGGACATCCGGCGCCGCCGCGCGCGCCAGCGCCACCCCTGCAACAGCAGCCAGCCGGCGATGGCCGCCAGCAGCACGACCGGCAGCAGCGCCGCCGCTGCACGGATCACGAACGCGACACTCGACGAAAACACCTGGCCAAACCCTGCCGCGGCCTCGGCAATCTCGCCCCTGCCCTGCTCGCCACCGGTGCTGCGGAAGGTGAGCGTCAGCAATTGCGTGCGGACGCGGCGTTGCTGCTGCGCGGCGTCCTGCTGGGTCTGCTGCGCTTCGGCCTCGATTTCTGCCAGTCGTTTGGACAACGCGAGCAGATCGGTCACCGACAGATCGCGGCGTTGCTGCAACTCCAGCAGGCGGGCGTGTTCCTTCTGCAGCCGCGCCTGGGCCAGGCCTGTATCGGCGATCTGCTGCGCCAGGTCTTCGGCACGCGTGCTGCGGGCTGCCACCTCGCCGTGCTGGCCGGCCAGTTGCACCAGCGGCTCGATCCCGTCGGGCACCACCCGCACGCGCACGCTGCCGCTGGCATCGCGCCCGCCCTCCTGCTCCACCGCCAGCAGCGCGCAGCTGCCGAACTGCGCGTTCTGGCAGGCGGTGCGCACCGCCGCGATGCGTTGATCGATCTGATCGGCCGGCAGCTCGATGCGGACATCGTGTTCGTACGCCAGCGCGTTGCCCTGCGCGGCGGGCGGCGCCGGGCCGGGGCGCCGCCATCTGCGCCCATCTCTGCAGGTGGACGCGCACAACCGCTCAGCCCCCAGCCAACCAGCAACGCGATGGCATACCTGCGCAGGCGGCGGCTCATCGGCTGGCCCCGTCGACCATGTGGACGCGCAGGCCGGCAAGATCCAGCCCTGGCAGGCAGCGCACGTTGACCGCGACGCCAGCTTCGCCGGTCTTCGGGTCCGTACCCTCGCTGAAGGGAGCGATGCCGCACTGCGGGCAATGATGATGCTCGATATGCTGCCGATTGAAGCGATAGCTGCCCAGCGCATCCGGGGCCGCCTGCAAGTGCAGTTGGGTACGCGCGCCAAACCAGAGCAGCCCACCGCGGCGGCGGCAGAACGAGCAATTGCAGTCGTAGACCTCGGTGATCGGCGTCTCGGTCTCCAGATCGAACGCGATGCGTCCGCAATGACAGCTACCGGCGTAGTGCATGGGTATTCCTCCTTGGAAGCGCCACCGCAACGTGGCGACGATCGGGCGTAGTGCCTGGCGAAGGCGCTGCCGCCTGGCGAGCGCCAGCTCGGCTGGATGCACCGCGGCCGCGCCCGCCTGGCGGGTGGGCGGTGTAGATGCGATCGCCACTCTAAACCAATGGCGGATGCGGACAACCGCACAGTTGCCTATGCTGGCGGTTTGCTTCCACCAGGACCCACGATGCGTCAACGCCTGCTTGTCCTCGCCCTGATCGCCGGCCTGAGCGCCTGCCAGCAGCAGCCCGAATCGCCGCAAGCCGGCACCACCGCAGCTCCCGCCCAGGACGCACAGACCCCGGATGCGCGCTTTGCGGCGTTGTCCAAACAGGCGCTGGACACCTGGATGCAGCTGTCGCCGGTGACCGCCACCCAGACCGGCGACCACCGCTTCGACACCCAGATCGACGACCTCAGCACAGCAGGACGCCAGCGCAGCCTGGACGCCGGCAAGAAGCTGCTGGGCGAGCTGGATGCCATCGACGTGGCCAAGCTTTCGCGCGAGAACCAGGTGGATGCGGCGATCCTGCGCAACCAGCTGCAGTCGGAAATCTGGAATACCGAGGTGCTGCAAAGCTGGGCCTGGGACCCGCAGGTCTATAACGGCCTGGCCGGCAGCGCGCTGTACGGCCTGATGGCGCGCGAGTTCGCGCCGCTGCCCGAACGCCTTGCCGCGGCCACCCAGCGCATGGAAAAGATTCCCAGCATCTTTGCGCAGGCGCGCGAGAACCTGGACCCGGCGCGCGTGCCGAAGATCCATGCCGAGACAGTGGCCAAGCAGAACAAGGGCATCCTCAGCATCGTCGATACCTTCATCGCGCCCAACATCAGCCAGCTTGGCCCGATCGAGGCGGCGCGCGCGCAGGCGGCCATCGACAACCTGCGCAAGGCGGTGGCCGAGCAGCAGACCTGGCTGGACACCGTGCTGGTGCCCAACGCCAAGGGCGACTTCCGCGTCGGTGCGGAAAAATACGACCAGAAGCTGAAATTCGCGCTGTTGTCGTCGCTGTCGCGTGCCGAGATCAAGCAACGCGCCGAGTCCGAACTCAAGCGCGTGCGCGGCGAGATGTACGGCATTGCGCGCACCGTGCTCAAGGACAAGCCCGGCGCTCCGAAGCTGCCCGAATCGCCCAACGACGACCAGCAGCAGGCCGCGATCGAGGCCGCGCTGGAACTGGCCTATGCCGACAAGCCCGCGCGCGACAAGGTGGTGGACGCCGCCAAGGCCGCACTGGCGCAATCCACCGAGTTCGTGCGCCAGAAGGATTTGATGACGCTGCCCGATTCGCCGGTGGACATCATCCTGATGCCGGAATTCCAGCGTGGCGTGGCAGTGGCGTATTGCGATTCGCCCGGCCCGCTGGACAAGAATCTGAAGACGTTCTATGCGGTGTCGCCGATTCCCGACGACTGGAACGACAAGCAGGTCGATTCGTTCCTGCGCGAGTACAACACCCGCATGATCCACCTGCTCAGCATCCACGAGGGCACGCCGGGCCATTACCTGGAAGGCTGGCATTCGGCCAAGTTCCCCTCCACGCTGCGCGCGGTGCTGCGCTCGGGCATGTTCGCCGAAGGCTGGGCGGTGTACACCGAACGCATGATGCAGGAGCAGGGCTATCTGGATAACGACCCGCTGTTCCACCTGGTGCAGCTCAAGTTCTACCTGCGCACCATTGCCAATGCCATCCTCGACCAGGGCGTGCATGTGGACGGCTGGGATCGCGACAAGGCGATGCACCTGATGACCCACGACACCTTCCAGCAGGAAAGCGAAGCGTCGGGCAAGTGGGTGCGCGCGCAGTTGTCGTCCGCGCAGCTGCCGACCTACTTTGTCGGTGTACAGGAGCATCTGGATACGCGCAAGGCGGTGCAGGACAAGCTGGGCGACAGCTTCAACCTGAAGGCCTATCACGACAAGATGCTGTCCTACGGCGCCCCACCGGTACGCTTCGCACGCGAGCTGATGCTGGATCAGCCGATCGAGTGATCGATCCTTCTCCCGTCGGGGGAGGGGCTTGCTGCCGGTCGATCAAAGACTGCAAGTCTTCCTTCTCCCGCGCGCGGGAGAAGGTGCCCCGTAGGGGCGGATGAGGGGCACCTCGTGACGTCGTTGCGGCCCGCGATGTCGAATGCATCGCCACGCGCTTCATAGATGAGGCACCAAGTGGCTTCGCCCCGTACCCTCACCCCAACCCCTCTCCCGGCGGGAGAGGGGCTTGCTGCTGGTCGATCAAAGACTGCAAGTCTTCCTTCTCCCGCGCGCGGGAGAAGGTGCCCCGTAGGGGCGGATGAGAGGCGCCTAGTGACGTTGTTGCGGCCGGCGCTGTCGAACGCGTCGCCACGCGCTTCATAGATGAGGCACCAAGTGGCTTCGCCCGTACCCTCACCCCAACCTCTCCCGGCGGGAGAGGGGCTTGCTGTTGGTCGATCAAAGACTGCAAGTCTTCCTTCTCCCGCGCGCGGGAGAAGGTGCCCCGTAGGGGCGGATGAGGGGCGCCTGGTGACGTTGTTGCGGCCGGCGCTGTGGAACGCGTCGCCAGGCGCTTCGGAGATGAGGTGCCAAGTGGCTTCGCCCCGTACCCTCACCCCAACCCCTCTCCCGTAGGAGAGGGGCTTGCTCTGGTGCTATTTCTTGGCGAGCGGCGAGCCGGCGCCCAGCTGTCGCGCAACGACCGCGCACCGCCTTGCGTCACGCATCTGCCGCAACAAATCCGCCGGTCTGGCGCGCCCACAGCCGTGCATATAGCCCACCATGCGCGATCAGCTCGGCATGCGTGCCGGTTTCGACGATGCGGCCGGCATCCATGACCACCAGCCGATCCATGCGCGCGATGGTCGACAGCCGGTGCGCAATCGCGATGACGGTCTTGTTGCCCATGAGTGCATCCAGGCTGTCCTGGATCGCCGCTTCCACTTCCGAATCCAGCGCCGAGGTCGCTTCGTCCAGAACCAGGATCGGCGCGTCCTTCAACAGCACCCGCGCGATCGCGATGCGCTGGCGCTGACCGCCGGAGAGCTTGACGCCGCGCTCGCCCACATGCGCATCGAAGCCGCGACGGCCTTCGCCGTCGATCAGCGTGTCGATGAAACCTTCCGCGCGCGCCTTGCGCACCGCATCCAGGATCTGCGCGTCGCTGGCCTGCGGCCGGCCGTACAGCAGGTTGTCGCGGATCGAGCGATGCAGCAGCGAGGTGTCCTGGGTCACCAACCCGATCTGCCCGCGCAGGCTGTCCTGCGTGACCTGCGCAATGTCCTGCCCATCGATGAGGATGCGCCCCTGCTCCAAGTCGTACAGCCGCAACAGCACGTTGACCAACGTCGATTTGCCGGCGCCCGAGGGCCCCACCAGGCCGATCTTTTCGCCGGCGCGCACCTGCAGATCCAGCCCGGCGATCACGCCACCGCGCTTGCCGTAATGGAAATGGATGTGCTCGAACCGCACCTGGCCTTGCGTCACCTGCAACGGCACCGCAGTCGGCACATCCTGCACCTGTACCGGCTGCGAGATGGTCTGCATGCCGTCCTGCACGGTGCCGATGTCTTCAAAAATGCCGTTGACCGTCCACATGATCCAGCCGGACATGTTGTGGATGCGAATCACCAGCCCGGTCGCCAGGGTGATGGCGCCAACGCTGATCTGCCCGCGGCTCCACAGCCAGAGCGCCAGCCCGCACGTCCCGACGATGAGGAACCCGTTGGCCACTGCGATGGCCGTGTCCATCGAGGTCGTCACGCGCGTCTGCCCGCGATGCTTGACCGCCAGCTCGTCGATCGCCTCGCGCACATAGGCTTCCTCGCGGCCGGCATGGGCGAACAGCTTGAGCGTGGAAATATTGGTGTAGCCATCGACGATGCGCCCGGTGGCCTTGGAGCGCGCGTCCGACGCGATCCAGGCGCGCGCCTTCATGCGCGGCACGAAGAACGCCATCAGCGCGACATACACCACCAGCCAGATCAACAGCGGCGCCATCAGCCACGGATCGGCCTGAGCGAACAGCCACAACGCGCTGCCGGTATAGACCACGATGTACCACAGCGCATCGACCATCTGTACCGCCGATTCGCGCAGCGACGTACCGGTCTGCATGACGCGGTTGGCAATGCGGCCGGCGAAATCGTTAGTGAAAAACCCCAGGCTCTGCCGCACCACATAGTTGTGCATCAACCAGCGCGAGCGGTTGCTCAACCCCGGCACGATCGCCTGGTTGACCAGCAGGTTGTGCAGGCCGGTGAAGAACGGCCGCGCGATCAGGGTGATCCCCGCCATCCACGCCAGTTCGCTGGCGTGGCGGCGGAAGAAGTCGGGCCCTGGCCGCTCATTCAACATGTCCACGATGCGGCCGAGGAAGTCGAACATCGCCACTTCCACCAAGGCCAGCAACAAGCCCGCGATCAGCGTGGCCAGCAGGATCGGCCACAGCGGCCGCAGGTAGTGCAGATAGAACCGCCACACGCTGCGTGGCGGCATCTCACGCTCGATGGGCGGAAAGATGTCGATCAGGGATTCGAACCAGCGGAACATTGCACATACTTCGCTAACACCGGGCCGTCAGGCTAGCCGATCGGGCGTCAAGCCGCAGTGCGTTGCTCCGTCGGCCTGGCGTAGCGCGGTGGCAGCGTCCGGGGGTGGGTGCCCATGTTGCTGCACCTGCACGCCACGGCACTGTCGGCATCTGGATCTACTCGCGAATCCGCGCCAGCAGCCGGTTGACCTCGGCCAGATCGAAATGGGCTGGATCCAGACGCCCACCGAGCGTGGCCAGCTCCTGCACATGCTGCGGGTGGTCCGTGTCGGCGATGATCTGCAAGAGCGCCTGGTAGGCGTCGATCCCGCCACTGCGTTCCGGCGGGCAGGCATTGGCGCCCTCGATGCAGCGCGCGATGCGCAGGCCAGCATCCGGCGGCAGCACGGCCTCGACCTGCAGCGTGTGCGTCCAGCCAGCGCCGGCACCATAGAAATAGGCGAATTCGCCAAGCTCGCCCACCGCGCTTTCCAGCGTGACCCGGGCGGCATGCTTGAGCCGCGAGCGTTCCGGCACATCCAGCCCGGCCTCGCCATAGCGGCCACCGCCGAAGTCGAATTCGTACGGGTGTGCGCCGCTCCAGCCCATCACAGCCTGCAGCACGCGGTGCACGGTCGCCAGACGGAGCGACCCCGCAATCACCATCCGCCGCCACACCAGCGGCGCACTGCCCGCCAGCGCGATCTGCAATTGATAGATCGGCGCCGGTGCCTGCACCGCCTGCTGCGCGGCCTTCTTTCTTGCCTTGGTCATGACGACTCGATTGCGGATATCCGATGCCAGTATGGCGTAAGCAGCCCAGAACCGGATGAGGTCCACTCGCCCACGCAGCGGCGTCGCCATCGACGCCGCTGCCAATGCTCAGCGCTGCTGCAGACTCGGCACCGCATCGCTCACGTTGGCGTGGCGACGCATGATCCAGTTGAACAGCGGCGTCGCCATCAGCGTGGACAGGATCGCCATCAGCACCAGTACCGAGAACAGGCCCTGCTCGATCACACCGGCCTGCAGGCCGATGTTGATGATGATCAGCTCCATCAGGCCGCGTGCATTCATCAGCGAGCCGATCGCCATCGCGTCGCGGTTGTTTTCACCGGTAACGCGCGCCGCGGCCCAGCAGGCCACACCCTTGCCAACGAACGATGCGGCTAGGATCGCGACACCGGCCAGCATGATCTGCGGCTGCAACAGCACGCTGAGCTGGGTCTTCAGCCCCGAATAGGTAAAGAACAACGGCAGCAGCAAGACCACCACGAACGGCTGCATCATCTCGCGCAGTTTTTCCGTCAACGGCCCCTTGGGCAGGCAGACACCCAGCAGGAAGCCACCGAACACCGCGTGGATGCCGATCGCGTCCATCGCCCACGCGCTCACGCAGAACAGCATCAACACGATCGCCAGCACGCTGTTGCTGAGCGGCTGATCCGGCACCACGTGATCGGCCAGGCGACGCAACAGATGCCGTCCGACGAAAATCATGAACACCGCGTAGCCCACGCCGCCACCGATGGCCAGATAGGCGCTGCCCCAGCTGCCGCCGAAGCTGGCCAGCACCACCGCCAGGATGCACCACGCCGCGGCGTCGTCGAACGCGCCAGCCGTCAACGCCAGCGTTCCCAGCGGGCTCTTGGTCAGGCCACGTTCGTGGATGATGCGCGCCAGCATCGGGAAGGCAGTGATGGCGATGGCTGCGCCCAGAAACAGCGACGCTTCCGTCAGCTTGGCCTTCTCGGAGAACAGGCCATCGACGGTGAGCAGCCATGGGCACATCGCAAATGCCAGCGCGAACGGCACCGCGATGCCGGCCAGCGACACGCTCATCGCGCTGCGGTAGCGCGCGCGGAAGTGATCGCCGCGGAAGTCGGTCCCGACCAGAAACATGTACAGGCCCACGCCGAACTGCGCGAACACGTACAACACATCCATCGTCTGTTTGGGGAACAACGCCGCCTGCGCGCCCGGCGCCAGCAGGCCGAACAACGATGGCCCCAGCATCACCCCGGCAATCATCTCGCCGACCACCTGCGGCTGCCCCAGGCGCTTGGCCAGCAGCCCGACCAACCGGCACACCAACAGGATGGCTGCAGCCTGCAGAAAGAAATACACCGACATCTGTGGAGTGGTCATGCGTGCGGCGACATCCTTGAGAAGTGCGCGGATCATAACCACACGCGCCGCCCGGCGGTAGCGACGCGGCGGCGGTCGCTGCAACGCCGCACGCGCCAGGCGCCATCACCACTTCAGCGTGCAGAGCTGCGCTGCGGTGGCCGCCGGCCGCAACCGACTCCGGCCACCAGCGCACTGCAAGACAGCGAGCGCCCGGCAACCGAGCGCCGCTTCACTTCGGCGCAGCGGCCTGCGTCTGCACGGGCGTCAGCAGCAGATCCTGAAAATCGAAGCTGAAATCGGTCAGCGGCGAGATCGCCTGCATGCGCATCTCGCGCACCGCACCGTCCGGGGTCAACGCGAAGTCGACGAAGGCATCCGCGTTCAAGGAGCGGTCGTCCCAGCGCACGATGAAGCTGTCGTGCTGCCAATGCTCCAGCGTGCCCACCAATTGGGCGGTCTTGGTGAACTGCAGGCGCAGCCGCTTGCCGTCCTGGCGGATCACCACATCGCCATACCAGGGGTCGCGATAGGTCGCCGCATAGCCGCGCAGCGGCAACGACGGCGTGGAGCGTGCCGCGCGTGCGTCCTGATGCGCCTTCCAACTGGTATCGGCCTCGCTGCCGGCCTTGGCCACGGCCTTGGCGTACGCCCCGGTCCAATCGGTGGGTGGCACCTGCAGGAACGCGTCCAGCACCTGCAGCGTCACCGCATTGAACGCCGCGCCGACTTCCTGATTGGTCAGCACCACCACGCCCAGCTTCTGGTCGGGCACCAGCGTCAGCCGCGACACCATGCCGGGCCAGCCGCCGGTATGCCACACCAGACGATGGCCGCGATAGTCGCTCAGGCTCCAGCCTTCGCCATAGCCGGCAAAATTGGGCTGCGCGCCGGCCAGTTCGGGCACTGCCGGAGCGGCGACGGCGATCGGCGTGATCATCGACCACATCTCCTGCTGCCGCTTTGCACTGAACAGCGGTGTGCCGTCCGGCAATACGCCGCCGGCCAGTTGCACCTTCATCCACAACGCCATGTCGTGCGCACTGGAGTAGATGCCGCCGGCACCGGAATTGTTGGACCAGGTCAATGGCGCCACCGTGCGCAACTCGGTGAAGTCGTACTTGGCATGGCCCACCGCCGCGGCGTCGCCGGGTTGCAGATGATCGGCGTTGAAGCGCGTACCGCGCATGCCCACCGGCGCAAAGATGCGCTGCTGCAGAAACGCAGCGTAGGGTTGCCCGGAGACCTGCTCGATCACCTTCTGTGCCACGGCGTACAGGATATTGTCGTATGCATAGCGATCGCGGAAACCGCCTTTCAATGGCACCTTGGCCAGCCGCTGCACGACCTCTTCGGTGCTGTAGCTGGTGGTTGGCCAGAACAACAGGTCGCCTGCGCCCAGGCTCAGGCCGCTGCGATGCGCCAGCAAGTCGCGGATGCGCATTTGGTCGCTGACATACGGGTCGGACATGCGGAACCACGGCAGGTGGTCGATGACCTTGTCGTCGAGCGAGAGCCTGCCGTCGTCGGCCAGAATCGACAGCGAGGCAGCGGTGAACGCCTTGGTGTTGGAGGCGATCGCAAACAGCGTATCGGCCTGCACCGGATCGGGCTTGCCGATCTCGCGGACGCCGTAGCCACGCTCCAGCACCACCTGGCCATCCTTGACGATGGCCACGGCGATGCCGGGCACGTCGAACTGGGTACGCACGCGTTCCATCTGCGCGTCGAACTGCTGCATGCCGGCCGGCAGGTCGGCCGCATGCGTCGTTGTCACCAGGGTTGCCAGCATCAGCACGCCTCCCGTCAGCCATCGGTTCACGATCACCACTACATCCTCCTCGATCAGGGTGTGCCACCGGCACTGTCCAGCGACAGCGGCAGCGGCGTCACCAGCACGCCGTTGGCGTCGGCGTAGAGCCAGTGTCCGGGCACGAACGGGACGCCGGCAAAATTCACCGGCACCTCCGCATCGCCCAGGTCGCGCCGTTCGGTACGGCGTGGGCAGGCGGCCAAGGCCAGCACACCCAGCGGCAGCGTGCCCAGGATCTCGACATCGCGCACGCAGCCATGGATCACCACCCCGGCCCAGCCATTGGCCACCGCCTGCGCTGCGATCTGGTCGCCCAGCAGCGCATGCTTCAACGAGCCCTGCCCGTCCACCACCAGCACCCGCCCGTCGCCCGGCATGGAGGCCAGTTCGCGCACGCGCGAGTTGTCTTCAACACAGCGCACCGTTGCGATCGGTCCGCAGAACGCGGTGCGCCCGCCGAAGTGGCGGAACAATGGCTCGGCAACGCTCACCTCGGGAAAGCGGTCACACAGATCGGGAGTGGTCCAGGTCATCGAGACGGTCTCATGCGGCGATGCAGGCATGGTAGCCGGCTGCGCTGGCGTGCGGGCGCTGGTTGCCGTACGTCGCGGTGGGGCCAGGCTGGCAGGCGTGCGATGGCGTGGCTGACGGTTGCGCCATCGATATGCTTGCGTCCGCTGCAGTCTGTCGCAACGCGCACGGCCGTCGCCGCTGCAACGCCGCCGTTCTCACGCCCCATCCAGTCCGGATGCGCCAGGCTATGCGCCGCGGTCGCTGCCGGATTCGCGCAGCACGCGCCGCAACCGTGCCCTCCTGCCAGCGAGTACTCCTGCGATGACTGATCTGTTCGCTTCCGCCCCGCCCTCCCTGGATGGCATCCACGTCGGCATCGGCGGTTGGGTGTACGCCCCTTGGCGTGCGGGCATGTTCTATCCGGAAGGACTGGTGCAGCGCCGCGAGCTGGAATACGCCAGCCGCCACGTCACCGCCATCGAAATCAACGGCACCTATTACGGCGCGCAGAAGCCGGCAACTTATGCAAAGTGGCGCGACGAGGTGCCGCCCGGGTTCGTGTTCTCGGCCAAGGCGCCGCGACGTATTACCCAGTCGCGCAGACTGGCGGGCACCAGGGCCCAGGTGGAGGACTTCGTCGGCGGCATTGTCGAGCTCGGCGACACGCTTGGCCCGCTGGTGTGGCAGTTCGAACATGGGCATCGCCTGCAGGCCGACGACCTGGACGACTTCCTGGCACTGCTGCCCAGGCACACGGGCGGCCGCACGCTGCGCCACGTGCTGGAAATCCGCGATCCGGATGCGGTGGATGCGTCGTTGCTGGCGCTGGTGCGCCGCCATGGCGTCTCGACGGTATTCACCGATTCGGACGAACACCCCTCCTTCGCCGACCTCTCCACCGACGTTATCTACGCGCGGCTGATGCGAAGCCAGGCGCGCCTGCATGCGGGCTACCCCGCGCCTGCGCTGGCACGCTGGGCCGAACGCATCCAGGCATGGCGCCGCGGCGAAGACCCGGACGACCTGCCGCACATCGAAGATCCGTCGAAAACGCCTGCTGCGCCGCGCGAGGTGTTCGTGTTCTTCATCAGTGCGGCAAAGGAACGCAATCCGGCGGCGGCGATGGCGTTGTTGAAGGCGTTGTCGGCAGGTTAGCTGCCTCGCCGACGTTGCACGCCGTTGTGCGTGCGGCAGTTTTTAACGGTGGCGCGTGGCAGACAAGTGGCGATGTGCGACGACCTCACATCTGCTGCCTGGCCATGATCGCCATGCTCGTTTCGCACCGATCATGCGAACGGTCCTATGCGCTCACCGTGGCGTTGGGCCTTAGCGACGCCGTGAATGGTGTAGCAGTCAGGGGCATGGATAGGCCGTGCCCTCGCCCCTTTGCTGTGGGAGAGGGGCTTGGTACCCGGCACCCGCTGCGGCCGGAAACGGGACTGCCATCGCCAGCCATGCTGCCGTCGCCGCCCGACGTCGGCATGCCAGTTTTCGGCGACAATGGCGCATGCCCACGACCGACCTGCGCAAGGCGCAACTGCAAATTCATTTCTGCGTGCTGCTCTGGGGCATCACCGCGATCCTGGGCAAATTGATCACCCTGCAGGCCTTGCCGCTGGTGTGGTGGCGGATGTTGATCGTGGTGGTGGCGCTGGCCTTGTGGCCACGCGTGTGGCGCGGGCTGCGCGGGCTGTCCGGGCGCGTGGTGCTGGGCTATTGCGGCATCGGCGCGCTGGTGGCGTTGCACTGGCTTACCTTCTACGGCGCGATCAAGCTGGCCAATGCCTCGGTGGCGGCGACCTGCATCGCCCTGGCGCCGGTGTTCACTGCGGTGATCGAGCCGTGGGTCACGCAGCGGCCGTTCCGTCCGCGCGAGTTGCTGTTCGGTCTGGCGGTGCTGCCCGGGGTGGCGCTGGTGGTTGGCGGCGTGCCCGATGGCATGCGTGCCGGCGTGGTGGTCGGCGCGATCTCGGCGGTCTTCGTCGGCCTGTTCGGCTCGCTCAACAAGCGCATGGTCGCGCATGCAGACCCGCTGACCGTTACCGCACTGGAGTTGGGTGCCGGCACCTTGACCCTGACCGTGCTGGCGCCGGCCATGCCGCTGTTGCTGCCATCGCTGCATGGCAGCCTGCTGGTCCTGCCCAGCCTGCACGACGGTGTGCTGCTGCTCGCCCTGTCACTGGCCTGCACGTTGCTGCCGTTTGCGCTGGCGCTGATGGCGCTGCGTCATCTGAGCGCGTATTCGGTACAACTGGTGACCAACCTGGAACCGGTCTACGCCATCGTGCTGGCCATCGCCCTGCTCGGCGAGCAGCGCGAGCTGACCCTGCAGTTCTATCTGGGCGTGGCGATCATTCTCGGCGCGGTGTTTCTGCATCCGGTGCTGGAACGCCGGCGCAAGGTGGTGCATCCGGAACTGCTCGGCACCGCCGAGGCGAAGAACATCGTCGATTGATCCGATCGTCACGAGGGTGCGCCAGCGACATCCGCACTGGCCAGCCGTACAGCTGCAGTACCGTCGCGGCGCTGCACACACGCGTCCTGCGCTGTCCCGGCCACGAAGCTCCACCCGGCAAGCCACGCGCTACTCCAGCGCCACCACCTGATCGCGGCCGCCGCGCTTGGCCGCGTACAAGGCCTGGTCGGCACGCTTGATCACCGCCTCCACGCGCTCGTGCGGGTACAGCATGGCCACGCCGATGCTCACCGTCACCGGCAGCGCGAGCGTCATCGTCGCCACGCTCTGGCGCAGGTATTCGCACTGCACACGCGCCTGCTGCAGGTCCACGTTGGGCAGCAGCAATACGAACTCTTCGCCACCGTAGCGCGCAATCGTGCCCGCGCCGGCCGCATGCGCACGCAACAGCGCCGACAGCTCGCGCAGCACCAGATCGCCCTGGTCATGCCCATGGACATCGTTCACCACCTTGAAGTGGTCCACGTCCAGCAAGGCCACCGATAGCGGTTGATTGGCCACGCGCGTCTGCTGCGTGGCGGCGGCGAGCGCAGCGGTGAACGCGCGACGATTGGGCAGGCCGGTCAGCGGGTCGGTGCGGGTCTGCTCGACCAGATCGGCATTGACCGCCTCCATCGCCGCGTAATACTGCGCCATCTGCTGCTCGTACCAGTCGCGCTCGCGCAGTTGCTGCCGCAGTTGCTTGCCTGCCAGGCGCAGTTCCAGCAGATGCGAGGCCTGCCGCGACAATGCCTGCAGCGCGGCGCGTTGGGCGTCGCGCAGATGCGCCGGTGCCTGATCGAACACGCACAACGAACCCAGCGGCATGCCGTCGCTGGTGACCAGCGGCGCACCGGCATAGAAGCGCACCGCGCCTTCCCCGGTCACCATCGGATTGTCGAAAAAGCGCGGGTCCAGCAAGGTGTCTTCGACCGTCATCACCTCGTCCGGGCGCAGGATGGCATGTGCGCAGAACGAGATATCGCGCGGCGCTTCGCTACGCGGCACGCCATGGGCCGCCTTGAACCACTGCCGATGCGCATCCACCAGCACCACGGCCGCCATCTGCGTCTCGCACACGGTGGACGCCACCAGCGTGAGGTCGTCGAAGGCGCGCTCGGGGGGCGAATCCAGCAGCTCGTACTGACGCAGGGCGATCAGCCGTTCGGCTTCGTTCCCTGGCAATTGCGGTTTGATCACGCGGTCAGCCCCCTGCTGAGTCGTTAGCGTCGGAAGTATGCCGGAGCCCCGTCGGGCGAGCGCTCTGCGCAGGCGACGGCTGGCCGTCCGCGCAGTCTGCGGTTCATCCGGCGCGCCGGCTCACCAGTCGGTGCGCTGCGGCAGCAATCCGCGCAGTTCCGCATCGCTGAGGTTGCGCCATTGCCCCGGCTTGAGCGCCGCCAGCTTGATGTTGTCGATGCGCACCCGCCGCAACTGCGTCACCCGATAGCCGAACTCGGCGGCCATCAGCCGGATCTGCCGGTTCAGGCCCTGCTCCAGCACGATGCGAAAGCCGAACTTGGCGATGCGCGCGGTACGGCACGGCAACGTGGTCTCGTTATGGATGCGCACGCCACGTGCCATGCCGCGCAGAAATTCGTCGGTGACCGCCTTGTTGACCGCCACCAGGTACTCTTTCTGGTGGCGGTTTTCCGCACGCAGGATTTCATTGACGATGTTGCCGTTGCTGGTCAGCAGGATCAGCCCCTCGGACTCCTTGTCCAGCCGCCCGATCGGAAAGATGCGCTGCTCGTGGCCGACGAAGTCGACGATGTTGCCCTTGACCGAACTCTCGGTGGTGCAGGTGATGCCCACCGGCTTGTTGAGCGCGATATAGACATGTTTGCGCCCGCCCGGCTTCTTGGCTTCGCGCGCGCGCAGCGGTTGGCCATCCACCAGCACGGTGTCCTGCTCGCCCACCACCGCCCCGGTGCCGGCCACCACGCCATTGACGGTGACACGGCGCTCGCCGATCAGCCGATCGGCCTCGCGGCGTGAGCAGAAGCCGGTATCGGCGATGTGTTTGTTGAGTCGGATCGTCATCGTTGGATTATCGGCGATTTGGCGCCGGCAACGCACTCTCGCATCGCCGTGCGCCGCTACCGCGACATCTGCCCGCAGGCCTCATCCGGTGCTTGCCAGCAGCGGCTGCGGCGCGACCAGGTCTTCCAGCGGGCACGGGCGGTGCAGGCTGAAGCCCTGAACCTGGCCGACGCCAGCCTCGCGCAGGCCGGGAATATCGGCTTCGGACTCGACCCCTTCGGCCACCACCTCGATCCCCAGGGCCAGGCCGACCTGGGCGATCGAATGCACCGCCGCGCGGTCCACCGCATCGTGCGCGTAATTACGCACGAACCCGCAATCGATCTTCAGCACATCCACGGTGAACTGCTTGAGGTAGCCGAATGAGGCCAGCCCGCTGCCGAAGTCGTCCAGCGCCACGTGGCAGCCGCGTGCGCGCACGCTCTGCACGAAACGCTGCGCGTGCTCCAGATCGCCGATCACCGCGGTCTCGGTGATTTCCATGCACAGCTTGGGCACCAAGGTGGGGTAGCGCTCGAACAGGGCGCAGACAAAATCCAGGAAATCCGGCTGCGCGATCGACTGCGCGGACAAATTGACGTGGCACAGGTCCAGCGTGGCCACATGTATCGGGTTGTCGGCCAGGTGCGCGCACAGGGTTTCCAGCACATAGGCATCGACCATGCGCCCGAGCCCGTAGCGCTCCACCGCCGGCAGAAACTCACCGGGGCTCAGCACGCGCCCGTCGCGCGCGCGCATGCGCACCAGCACTTCGTACTGCACCCGCCCCGGGTCGCTGAGCACCTGGATCTTCTGCGCATACAGCAGCAACCGGCTTTCGGCGATAGCCTGCTGCACCGCGCTGATCCAGCCACCGTCATGGCGGCGGCGCGCCAATGCCAGATCGTTTTCGCTGAAGCAGCGAATCCGGTTGCGGCCTTCTTCCTTGGCCGCATAGCAGGCCAGATCGGCCGCGGTCATCAGTGCGTTGACATCGCTGGCGCCGTGGCAGACTTCCACCACGCCGAAGCTGCAGCTCGGCGTCAGCGGCTTGCCATCCTGATGGCTCCACGGCTGCCCGAGCACCCCGTGCATGCGCTCCAGCAGGGCCTGCGCCTGCGCCAGATCGGTATTGGCCAGCAGGATCGCGAACTCGTCGCCGCCCAGCCGCCCCAGCCAGTCGCCCGGACGCAGCTGCATGGTGATGACATCGGCGAAGTGGCACAGGAACTTGTCGCCGACCGCATGCCCGAAGGTGTCGTTGACCAGCTTGAAATGATCCAGGTCCACGAAGCACAGCGCGTGGCACACCTGCGGCGATTGCGGCAGCTCGATCAGCTTCAGCAAGCGGCGTTCGATCTCGCGGCGGTTGATCAAGCCGGTCAAGGCATCGTGGCGCGCGTGGTAGGCGACTTCGTCGGCCAGCTCGTGCGCGTGCGAGACATCTTCGATCACCGCCAGCACCAGCGTGGGTTCTTCCGGGCCAGGCTCCACCAGCGACGCGCTCCAGCGCCCCCACATCACCCCGCCATCGGCGCGCAGGAAGCGCAGCTCGCCCGATTGCAGCAGGCGTGGCCAGTCGATCATGCCGCGGCTGTCCAGCACGATGTCGTCCGGGTGCATCACCTGCGCCAGTGTGCAGGCCTGCAGTTCCTCCGGGCGATAGCGCAGGATGTTGGCCATCGAGGCGTTGGCGTCCAGCACGTGGCCGCGCAGATCGAACTTGACCATGCCCAGCGCCGCCTGCTGAAACGCGGTGCGGAAGCGGCCTTCGTGCGACAGCAGGTAATCGCGGATACGGCGCATGGCCAGCACGCAGGTGGTCAGCACCAGCAGCAAGGTGGCCAGGCTGCAGACCACCATTACATCGTGCAACAGCCGCGCACAGCGGGTCAGCAACACCAGAAATTCCGCCGCGATGCGGCGCATGCGTGCGTCCAGCAGGTGCAGCTCATCGCGCAGCGCCTGCACGGTGCGCGGGTCGGGCGTGGCGGTGGCCTGCGCGGACGCGGCCCGGTCGGCCAGCGCATTCAATTGCAGGATGTCGCTGTCGGTCTGTTTCCACAGCGCGATCGCCTCGCCCAGATGCGGTACCCGCTGGCCATAGCGATACAGCCGCACCATCTGCGACATGTCCTCACGGGCATTGCGGCCGGCAGCCAGCCCGGCGTAGACCGTGTCCCAGTCGATCACCGGCTGCTCGACCGCGATGCGCGCCGAGCGATCGCCCAGCGGTACCTCCAGCGCCCGGCAGGCCGCCTGCAGATCGGCCGGGTCGCCGCTTCCCAGATAGCGCTCCAGCCAGTAGACCGACTCCTGCTGGGCCTTGGACCAGTGGCTCTCGCCGACAATCCAGGCGGTGGCTCCGGACTGGATCTCGATCACCAGCGCCGAGATCACCGCCATTGCCACGGCCATGCCGATCAGGAGCGCCAAAGGAAGCGTCATCCAGCCGCGCACCAGATGCAGGGTCTGCCCACCACTCTTGCCGCGTGCCGCCTGCCCCATTGCCATCCGTCCTTCGCCGCCTCGATGCGATTCAGGCGCCCAGTGGGCGCCTGAAGGCAGTAACGGCCGCAATGGCCCAGTCTGTATGGCAGGGTTCGCGTGCCGGACGGCCGGTCGGGCCGGCTGCAGGCGGCGGGACGGCGTCCAGGGCGGCGCTGGAACGGGCCCGGCAACGAGACCGGGCTGGCTATGCGCTTATAGGCATATCAAAATCAACCACTTGCAGCGCTTGCCGGTGGCCGCCGGCCCCGGCCGCGCTTACTCGCCGCGCGGCTTGGGCGGGCCCTTGCGATGCGGCGCGCCGGAGCGATCCATCGGGCGACCCGGGCCGTTCGGACGACCGGACGGCTTGCCGCCTCGCGGGAAGCGTGGCTTGGCCGCCGATGCTGCGGCTTCGCCGTCTTCCAGCTTGCGCATGTTGAGCTGCTGACCGGACACCCAGACCTTCTTCAGGTGCGTGAGCAACTCGCGCGGCATGTCGGCCGGCAGGTCCAGGATCGAGTAATCGTCCTGGATGTCGATACGGCCGATGTAGCGGCTTTCCAGGCCGGCCTCGTTGGCGATGGCACCGACGATATTGGCCGGCTTCACGCCGTGGGTGTGGCCCACTTCGATGCGATAGCTTTCCATGCCGAACTCCGGCTCGCCGCGTGGGGCCGGCTCGCGACGCGGGCGCTCGCCGCCGGCATCGTCGCCGCGCGGCGGACGCGGTGCGCGCTCGCCGTCGTGGGCACGCGGACCACGCTCGAACTTCGGCTCGAAGCGCGGACGCTCGCCACGGTCGGCGCGTTCGTTGCGCTCGCGCGGTGCGAACTCTTCGCGCGCACCACGCACCGGCGGGGTCAGCAGGAACGGCGCATCGCCCTGCAGCAACTTGGCCAGCGCAGCAGCGATATCGATCGCCGGCACGTTGTTTTCGGCCTCGTAGCGCTGCAGCAGATCGCGGTACATGTCGATCTGACCACCGGCCAGGGTCTCGGTGATGCGGGTCATGAAACGCGCCACGCGGGTGTCGTTGACCGCATCCACGCTCGGCAGCTGCATTTCTTCGATCGGCTGACGGGTAGCGCGTTCGATCGAGCGCAGCATGCCCTTCTCGCGCGGGGTCACGAACAGGATCGCGTCGCCGGTGCGCCCGGCACGGCCGGTACGGCCGATGCGGTGCACGTAGCTTTCGGTGTCGTAGGGAATGTCGTAATTGAGCACGTGGCTGATGCGTTCCACGTCCAGACCGCGGGCGGCCACGTCGGTGGCGACCAGGATGTCCAGCTTGCCGTCCTTGAGCTGGGCGATGGTCTTCTCACGCGCGGCCTGCTGCATGTCGCCGTTGATGGCGGCCGCAGCCATGCCGCGTGCCTGCAGCTTCTGCGCCAGTTCTTCGGTGGCGGCCTTGGTGCGCGCGAAGATGATCATGCCGTCGAACGGCTCGACCTCGAGGATGCGGGTCAGCGCATCCAGCTTGTGCAGCCCGCTCACCCACCAGTAGCGCTGGCGGATGTTGGCCGAGGTGGTGGTCTTGGCCGCAATGGTGACTTCGGCCGGGTCCTTCAGATAGGTCTGCGCGATGCGGCGGATGGCCGGCGGCATGGTGGCCGAGAACAAGGCCACCTGGCGCTGCTCCGGCAGCTTCTTGAGCACGGCTTCGACGTCGTCGATAAAACCCATGCGCAGCATTTCGTCGGCTTCGTCCAGCACCAGGGTCTTGAGCTGCGACAGGTCCAGCGTGCCGCGGTCCAGATGGTCGATCACCCGGCCCGGGGTGCCCACCACCACATGCACGCCGCGCTTGAGCGCGCTCAGCTGCTGGGCATAGGGCTGGCCGCCGTACACCGGCAGCACGCGGAAGCCGGGAATGGCCTCGGCATATTTCTGAAACGCCTCGGCGACCTGGATAGCCAGCTCGCGGGTGGGCGCCAGCACCAGGGCTTGCGGCTTGACCTGGTGGAGGTCGGCGTTGGACAGCACCGGCAGCGCGAACGCGGCGGTCTTGCCGGTACCGGTCTGCGCCTGGCCGAGCACGTCGCGGCCTGCCAGCAGCGCGGGAATGGTGGCGGCCTGGATCGGCGACGGCGACTCGTAGCCGACGTTGGCGACGGCTTTCATCACAGCGTCCGAGAGGCCGAGGTCTGCAAACAGCAGCGGCGCGGAAGATTCTTGGGTCATGGGTAACTCCGGAGGCGCCGCACGGAGCCGGCAGGCGCAAAGCAGCATAGTGTGCGCCCTTAGACCCCCTCCTGTCGAAGGGCCGTGACGTTCCGTTCAGGTTGTAACGTATTGCCCGCGTCGGCGAATCATCTCTGCGAGCCCCTTCCCCCACCCAACGCCCCCAGAGTCATTCCCCTGGGCACAGACCTGCAAACCCGCTTCAGCGCCTTACTGCTGCAGCACCGCGGCATCGTGGTGAAGGTGGCCGCATCTGCGCCGCTGGCGGACACGCGTGGCGCCGTGGCTGGGCCTGTCCTCATGGGCGCTATGGGTGGCGGTGGCCGACGCCGCGTGGCGCAGCCTCACCAGCGCCAGCCCGCGCGGGCCTGGCTACTGCTCAATGCGCTAGTCGGCGTGCTCGGCGGCGTCGGCACCCAGTGCGGCTATCGGCGGCTGGAGCGCGTGCAGCACCTGTGGCTGGACCGCATCGACACCGCACACGCCGGACGTAGCCTGAGCCGTGCCGAGACACTGCTGCAGGACATCGCGCGCTGCCGTTGCCAGTGAACGCGGGGCGCTTGCCGGGAAACACCATCGGCGACGGCGCACCGCCCATGCATGCGCCACTGCAGCGCAGCGCCGTGCGGCGCGCTACTGCAGTGGTGCTGCCGGCAACATCGGGCGGATAATCGGCTTCTTTGGGTGACCGAGCGCAGCATGCAATTCCTGGAATTCGACCTGGACGGCGAGTACATCGAACTCAATCAACTGCTCAAGCTGGCCGGCATTGCCGACAGCGGCGGCCAGGGCAAGGCGATCGTCGCCAGCGGTGCCGTCAGCGTCGATGGCGTGCAGGAACTGCGCAAGACCGCGAAGATTCGCCCGGGCCAGCTGGTGCAGCTGGAAGAGGTGGAGATTCGTGTGCTGGCGATGGACCCGGATGCCGACCACCCTGCATGACGGTCGTTGAGCGGCCAGCGCAACATCGCGCCGTTCCCGGATGATCAGGCGCACGGCTGCAACACGGGCGAACCGCCTGCATCGGGCGGCCATCGCGCAGCACAGCCTGGCCCTTGTGACCACGCCACCCGACCGCGATGTGGTGACGATCAACCTGGGACGGTCTTCTCGACGCGTTAGCTGCGCTGGGTCAAATGTGCCGCAATCGTCCGCCGGAAAGGAGCGATCGCATGCGCCGCACGCAGCGCGCCGCCTCGTAACAGGCGCGCCGGCAGGCGGTCATCGGTGTAGAGCGCAGCCAGGGCATTGGTCGCCTCGAACAAGGGCCGCGTGGCAAGGCGGTGCACGCGTTGGTAGTCATGCAACAGCCCGGCGCTGCCGATGTCGCGCCCGGCAGCGGCGGCGGCACGCACGCGCTCGGCCAGGCGCGCCTGGCTCTGCAATCCAAAGTTGAACCCGTGCGCGGTGACCGGATGCATGCCCACCGCCGCATCGCCGATCAAGGCCGCGCGCTCGGCCACGAACCGGTGCGCGTAGGCGGCAACCAGCGGATAGGCATGCCGGCTGCCGTCCTGGTGCATGCGGCCGAGGCGATGCTCGAACGCGTCACTGACGGCGGCGCTGAAGTGGTCTTCATCCAGCGCAAGCAGTGCGCTGACCTGTCGCGGCGGCAGGGTGAGCACGGCGCCGGCGCGGTGACCGTGCAACGGCAACAGCGCCAGCGTCTTGCCGTAGCCAAACCACTCCCACGCCGCATGCTGATGCGGCAGCGTGTGACGCATCCGGCACACCAGCATGGTCTTGCCGAAATCGCGCAACTGCGCCCCGATGCCGAGCAGCCGCCGGGTCGTGGAAAACCGGCTGTCGGCCGCAACCAGCAGGCGCGACGACAGCCGCTGCCCGTCGGAGAGTTGCAGCTCCACCCGCCCGGCACCGTGGTACAGCGCGTGCACGCTGCAACCGCAGTGGATCTGCAGTCCATCCTGCGTCTGCACGGCCTGCCAGGCCGCGCGACGGATCAGATGATTGGGTACCAGCCAGCCCAGCGCCCCGGCAGCTGGCGCAGCCGCGGCAAAGGTCAGCGCAAAGGACGAATGCCCATCCATGACGCGCGCATCGCGCAGTGGCGAGATTGCCGTTGCGGGGAACTGCTGCCAGATGCCCAATTGCTCCAGCACGCTACGCGAGGCGTGCGTGAGCGCAATCTCGCGTCCATCGAAGGCCGGTTCGGCAAGCGACTCACGCGGCTGTTGGTCGATCAGCGCGACCGACAGGCCGCTGCCGGCCAGGGCACGTGCAAAACCGAGCCCGACCGGCCCGGCGCCAATGATCGCGATATCCACCGATTGCATGCTGCGCACCCGCCACTGCCGATGCGCCCAGTCTAGACGCTATCCCTGGCCTGCCCCTTGATCAGGATCAGGCGCGCATCCACGCGTCACCAGCCCAGCAGCGCGCGCAGCAACTTGACGATGCCCCAGAACGACACCACCCAGATCGCGCTGCGCACGTAGGGAATGCCGGCCGCATAGGCCGGCACATAGGCCACGCGCGCCCACAGATACAGCTGCACACCCAGCGCGGTGTCTGCACTGGTGCGCCCGGCCACGCTCACCGCCAGCACGGCGGCGGCGAAGATCGGAAAGGTCTCCAGATAGTTGCGGAACGCGCGATCCAGACGCGCCGCAACGCCGGTTAGCGGCTTGGCCTCGCCGTCGCGGGCGCTGGCGTTCCACTTGGTGCCACGCTGGGCCGTCATGCTGCCGGAGGCGGCCAACAGCTGTACCAGGCCAAGCACCATGGCCCAGCCGAGCATCTGCAGTTCGATGGTCAGTTGCATGCAAGGCTCCCGGGAAGCGGCACCATCACTTGGCCGCCGTGCGCAGGCTGTAGCCGGCAACGCGCCAGGTCTTGTCTTCGTCCAGACGGAACGAAACCAGTTCACGCACCGGCTGCGGCGCATTGGCAAACCGGGTCGGGAAACTGACGTTGACGTACAGCCCCTCGGGCACCTGCGCACCGGGGCCGTACTTCACCCGCGTCACCGAGCTCTGGCCGCGCCCGACCACCGCACCCAGGCGCGCGCGCTCGCCAGCCAGCTGGGCGACGAAGGCGTCGCGCTTGACCGCGGTCTTGGCGACAGCGGACGCGCCGTCCCACAACGAAGCGGCTTTATTGGCATCGACCATCTGCGCCACGCGCAGGGCGGCCTGGGTCATTTCGATGTCCTGCTTGACCACCTGGGCCTGCTGGGCGGCGCTCGGGGCGGGAGCCGGCTGCGCCGCAGACGGCCGCTGCGTGGACGGCGCTGCCTGCGTGGCGGTGGCCGGGCGGCTGGACGGCTGCGGCTGTTGGGCAAACGCCAGCGCGGGAGCCAGCACAAACGCGACAAGCAAACGAGGACGGAGCATGGGACAGGGACCTTGTACGGATCGGATGGAAGAAAGGGGCCGCAGCGTGCGGTGCGCTGCGCAGTCTATGGCGCGACCTGCGCAACACAAGTGCAGCTGCGGATGTCGCAATGGAATCGCCGGAAAATGTCTGGTCGGTGCCGCGCGCGCGCACTGCGCAGGTCTGCCTGATGGGGATGAGGTGGGCAGCCCATCGAGCGCGCCGCATCCGAAGGCGAGAACAGTGCAGGCCAAGCGCAGTACCTACACCTCACCGCCCGGTGCAGGCGGCACCGTCGCCACGCTACGTGGTCGCCACAGGCGCCAGCTGACCCAGAACGCGCGCGCGATGGCTGCAATCAAGGCCGCCAGGCTCAGCCACATCGCCAGGGTGGCTGGCCACTGCTCGCGCAGTGCGGCAGCGGCCACACGCAGCAGCTCGGCCACGCCAAAGCCCACCAGCACCAGCAGGGCGGACGGCAGATATGCCAGCAAAACGCCTTTGGTCTTTCCTCGCATACTGCCCCCCGGCTCGGTTGTGTTCCGGCGACGATAGGCAGCGCCCAGTGCGATACGCGTGAAACCTGCGGCCGGCCTCAACCGTCGGCCTGGGCGGCTGACGGCAGCGCGGACTCGGCGGCCGGCTGGGCGTCCGGTGCGGCCGGTGCCTGCTCTGCGGGGGCGGCATCGCGCTGCGCGTCGGCCGCCGGGGTAGTCGGCAGGGCCGCCGCGTCGGTTTCCGCCAGCGGGCTTTCTTCCGGGCAGGCCGCATCCGGAAAGCCGAAGCGTTGCTTCAAGGCCAGGCCGCAGGCGTTGACCGCATCCAGGTCCGCGCCCTCGCCCTTGCACTTCTGGTCGAAGGCGACCAGAAACGCATCCTTGCGGCGCACGAACGCATCGCCGCACTTGCGCATCTGGCGGATCCGCTCCAGGTCGTCCTGCACGGCATTGGTGCCGTCCAGCCCGTATTCGCGCAACTCTTCCATGGTGAGCAGGCGCAGGCTGCGGTTGGGCACCGTCATCATCAGGTCGGCCACCGCCACTGCCACGCCGTTGCGCTCCAGGTAGTCCTTGACGTTGCCGTAGACCTCGCGCAGCTCGCGATTGAGCTCGGCCCGCGAAGTGGCCTTGGAGCTGATCCGCATCATGCGGTGGATGCCGACCTTGCCGGCGACCAGACGGTTGTCGCCGGCGGCAAGCACGAACACGCAGGCACTGTGGCAGATCGAGCCTTCGCGCACCCAGATGGTCCAGTTGGATTCGCCGATGGTGTCGCCGGCGCGGATCGCGGCCTCCACCTGCCCGCCGCTGGAGTCCAGATCCAGGATGCGATGCGGCAGACGCCACTGCTCGGCCACTGCCGCCAGCCTCCAGACCAGCGCGGCAAAGCCGGCGTTGATCTTGCCGGCGTAGCGCACCCGCAGCAGCCCGGTGTCGCGGCACGGCGCCAGCGCTGCTTCCACGCTGGCCCGATCCAGCGCCGGCAGCAGCGTGCCGTCGCCGGCCTCCTTTCCGTAATCGGTGGCGCAGCTGATCCAGGCCTGGCCGGCGTCAAGCTCGGCCTGCGGCCAACCCGCCTCGCCGGCCTGGGTACGCGGGCGCGGCGGCGGCACCGGCTCGGGCGTATCCACCGACACCATATGGTCGCCGTCGCCGGCCTGCGCGCCGCCGTTCTGCTGCGCCATCGCGGCATCGGCGGAGGTGCTGGTGCGATCGCACGCCGCCAGCAGAAGCAGACACGCAAGGGAGAGGCAAAGCGGTTTCAACATCGGGTGCGGGCCATCGAGAGCGTGAGCGGGCTCCCAGTCTAGGGCGGACGCGCAGCATGCCCCGAACCCGACCTTAACCTGGCACCTGTCAGGCCAGCTGCCGGCACGCGTGCGTAGCATCCGGCGGCATCGCACCCCGGCACAGCGACGCTGACGTCGCGGCGGTTGCACATCGTTCGCGTCGGACAAGGCGGCGTCACGCTGAGCACAGTGCTGTCCGAAAACGGCCAGCCGGGGCGATGGGCAGCGCATAGACTGGCGCCATGCAATCGCTTACGCCCGACCGGACCCAATGCGACCGCGCCCGCCTGGCGCGCGATGCGCGCTTCGACGGGCTGTTCTTTACCGCCGTGCGCAGCACCGGCATTTATTGCCGCCCGGTGTGCCCGGCGCCGGCGCCCAAGCCAGGCAACGTCAGCTACTACCCGAGCGCGGCGGCGGCCAGTGCAGCCGGCTACCGGCCATGCCTGCGCTGCCGGCCGGAGCTGTCGCCGCAGGCGCAGCAGCATCTGGGCGAGGAGAGCGTGCAGCGTGCCCTGGCGATGATCGCCGACGGGGTGTTGCAGGAGCAGCCGGTGCAGACCCTGGCCAATGCGGTCGGCGTGAGTGCGCGGCAGTTGCAGCGGCAGTTCGTGCAGCAGCTCGGCGCCACGCCGATCCAGGTGCATGGCACGCGTCGGCTGCTGCTGGCCAAGCAACTGCTCACCGAAACCGCACTGCCGGTGACCGAGGTCGCGCTGGCCGCGGGTTTCAACAGCCTGCGCCGTTTCAATGCGGCCTTCGTGCAGGGCTGCGGGATGCCGCCGTCGGCCTTGCGCAAGCAGCGCGCCGAAGTCCCCGGCGGCGAACTCACGCTGCGCCTGGGCTATCGGCCGCCGCTGGACTGGCCGGCGATGCTGGCATTTTTGCGGCGGCGCGCGATCCCGGGGATCGAGCAGATCGACGCCGGCAGCTACCGGCGCGTGATCGGCACGCCCGGCAACGCCAGCGTGATCGAGGTCGCACCGGCGCAGCAGCGCGCCGAGCTGCTGCTGCGCATCGGCGCCACCGACCCACGCCGGATCCCGCAGATCGTGCGCCGCGTGCGCCGGCTGTTCGACCTGGACGCGGACCTGCAGGCCGTGCACGCCACGCTTGCCCGGGAGCCGCTGCTGGCCGAGGCGATTGCGCGCCGGCCCGGCCTGCGCGTGCCGGGGGGATGGGACGGGTTCGAAGTGGCCGTGCGTGCGGTGTTGGGCCAGCAGATCAGCGTGGCCGGTGCCACGACGCTGGCGGCGCGCCTGGTCGACCGCCACGGCGGCCAGCATGCCGACATGCCGCCAGGCCTGGACCGCAGTTTTCCAACCCCCGAGCAACTGGCCGACGCACCGCTGGAACAGCTGGGCCTGCCACGCGCCCGCGCCGCCACCTTGCGGGCGCTGGCCGGCGCCTGTGCGCAGGGCCGGCTGCAGTTCGGTGCCGGCCAGCGGCTGGTCGATTTCGTCGCGGCCTGTACTGCCCTGCCCGGCATCGGACCGTGGACCGCGCACTACATCGCCATGCGCGCGCTGTCGCATCCGGATGCGTTTCCGGCCGGCGATCTGATCCTGCAGCAGGTGCTTGGCGCGCCGGAGCGGCTGAGCGAGCGCGCCACCGAGGCGCGCTCGCAGGCATGGCGGCCATGGCGCGCGTATGCGGTGCTGCACCTGTGGCATCTGGCCGTCGATCACAAGGAACCCCGCCCATGAGCGCAGTGCGTTACGACACTTTCCCGTCGCCGATCGGCGCGCTGACCGTGGCCGCCAACCACGCTGGCGTGCGCCACATCCTGTTCGCGCAGAACCGTTACGACGCCGTCGGGCGGGCGCGCTGGGTGCACGATCCGGAGGCCGCACTGGTGCGCGAGGCGCGCGAGCAACTGCTGGACTATCTGCACGGCGGGCGACACCGTTTCGACCTGCCGTTGGCACCGGCCGGCACGCCGTTTCAATTGGAGGTCTGGCACACGCTGGCGCAGATTCCGTTCGGCCAGACCTGGAGTTACGTGCAACTGGCGCAGGCGGTGGGGCGGCCTGCCGCCAGCCGTGCGGTGGGCGCCGCCAACGGCCGCAACCCGCTGCCGATCGTGCTGCCGTGCCACCGCGTGATCGGCGCCAACGGGGCGTTGACCGGCTTCGGCGGCGGCCTGCCGACCAAGCAGGCGTTGTTGCAGCTGGAGGGCTGGTCGCCACGCCAGCGTGCACGCGCCGACGATCTGTTCGCCCACGCACACCCGTCCCACACGCCCTGACTTCGCGGCGTCATCGCCGCGCCTTACACTCGCGGGCATGATCGACCGACGTCTTGTGTTCGCCGCAATGGCCAGCGTGCTGCTCGCGGCCTGTACCTCGCAGTCTTCCGTCCGTGGCGCTGCGCCACCCTCGCCCGCTGCCGCGTCGCCCGCACAGGACGCGGCAGCCGACGCCAGCGCGCACACCTTGCTGCTGATCTCCATCGACGGGCTGCGTGCGGACATGCTCGATCGCGGCATTACCCCCCACCTGTCGCAGCTGGCGCGCGCGGGCGTGCGTGCGCGCTGGATGACGCCGTCGTATCCGTCGCTGACCTTTCCCAACCATTACACGCTGGTCACCGGGCTGCGCCCGGACCACCACGGCATCGTGCACAACAGCATGCGCGACCCGGCGCTGGGCAGTTTCTGGCTGAGCAAGCCCGAGGCGGTGGGCGATGCGCGCTGGTGGGGTGGCCAGCCGTTGTGGGTAGGCGCAGAAAACGCCGGCCTGCATGCGGCGACATGGTCGTGGCCGGGCAGCGAAGCGGCGATCCAGGGCGTGCGGCCCACCCAGTGGCGCCATTACGAAGAAGGCATCGGCCTGGACGCACGCGTGGACACCGTGCTTGGCTGGCTGGGCGACTCCGGCGCTGCGCGCAAGCGACTGGTCACGCTGTACTTCGAACACGTGGACGAAGCCGGCCATGACCACGGCCCGGAGTCGCGCGAATACGCAGACAGCGTGCGCGCGGTGGATGCCGCCATCGGCCGGCTGCTGGCCGGCATGCAGCGCGACGGCACCCGCGCACGCACCAACATCATCGTGGTGTCCGACCACGGCATGGCCGAGGTGGCGCCGGGCCATGCGATCAGCGTGGAAGACATCGCGCCGGCCACGGTGGCCACCGCGCTCACCGACGGGCAGGTGATCGGGTTTGCGCCAATGCCCGGGCAACAGGCCGCCGCCGAAGCCGCCCTGCTCGGCACGCATGCGCAGTACGACTGCTGGCGCAAGGAAGAACTGCCGGCGCACTGGCATTACGGCAGCAACCCGCGCATTCCACCGATCGTGTGCCAGATGCATGAGGGCTGGGACGCGTTGTTCCCGGACAAACTGGCCAGGCGCCCGCAGCAGGGCGTGCGCGGCTCGCACGGCTTCGACCCGGCGCTGCCATCGATGCGTGCGGTGTTCGTGGCGCAGGGCCCGGACCTGGCGCGGGGCAAGACCTTGCCCGGCTTCGACAACGTCGATGTGTATGCCCTGATGACGCGCCTGCTGGGCATTGCGGCTGCGCCGAACGATGGCAACCCGGCCACCTTGCTGCCGGCACTGCGCGTGCCGCCGGACGCCACACACTGATGCACTGAGCACACTGTTCACCGGCGACGGCCGGTGGGTGCGACAATACTGCGATGTCCGTTCCCGATCCGTCGCCGCGTCGTCTGCGGCCGTTGTTGTCCAGCGCAGGCTGGCGTCGCCGCGCAGCACTGTGGGGTGGTGCGATCGCGGTGGCTCTGGTGGCGATCGTGTTCGCCAAGGCCAGCGATGCGGCCTTCCACCTGTTCCAGCGCACCACCGCACACTCGATCTGGTGGGCACTGCTGCTGACGCCGGGCATTTTCGCCCTGCTTGCCTGGCTCACCGCCGGCGCCCTGCGTCCCACCCGTGGCAGCGGCATTCCGCAGGTCATCGCCGCGCTGGAGCATCCGGACCCGGCGTTTCGCGAGACCAACCTGTCGCTGCGCGTGTCGATCGGCAAGCTTGCCTTGACCACGTTGTCGTTGCTGGGTGGCGCCTCGGTCGGGCGCGAAGGCCCCACCGTGCATGTCGGCGCCAGCCTGATGCATGTGTTCGGGCGCTGGTTCGGCTTTCATGATCCACGCGAGCTCTCGCACTTTTTGCTGGCCGGCGGCGCTGCCGGCATTGCCGCGGCGTTCAACACGCCGCTGGCGGGGGTGGTGTTTGCGATCGAGGAATTGAGCGGGCGCTTCGAGCACCGCTTTTCCGGCACCCTGCTCACCGCGGTGATCGTGGGCGGCGTGGTGTCGCTGGGCGTGCTGGGCAACTACACGTATTTCGGCAAGGTGGCGGTGGCCTTGCCACTGGGCCAGGCCTGGCTGGCGATCGCGCTGTGCGGCAGCGTGGCCGGGCTGCTGGGCGGGATCTTTGCGCGTCTGGTGCTGGCCAGCGTCAGTGGCAAGCCGCGCTGGCTGGGCAGCCTGCGCCGGCGCCATCCGGTGCTGTTGGCGGCGTTGTGCGGCGTAGCCTTGGTGGGGTTGGCGCTGGTGTTCGGGCAAGGCGCCTTCGGGACCGGCTACGAGCAGGCACGCAGCCTGGTGCAGGGGCAGGCGGTGGTGGGGCACGAATTCGGGCTGATGAAGCTCATCGCCAATCTGGTGTCGTATCTGGCGGGAATTCCGGGTGGCCTGTTTTCACCGGCGCTGGCGGTCGGTGCCGGCATCGGCCACAACCTGTCGGTGCTGATGCCGGGCGTGGACCCGCGCACCTTCGTGCTGCTGGGCATGTGCGCCTATCTCACCGGCGTGACCCAGGCACCGCTGACCTCGGCGGTGATCTCGCTGGAGCTCACCGACACCAGCCAGATGCTGCTGCCGATCCTGGCCACCGTGTTGATTGCACGCGCGGTGTCGGGGCTGGTGTGCAAAACGCCGATTTATCGTGGGCTGGCCGAGCAGTTGCTGACCCCAGCGGCGAAGAACACCGCACCGGCGGCGAACACAGCGCACTAGAGACGTTGCACCATCGAGGCGCGCAGGCTGTCTCCGATCCATCACGGACAGCGCCGGTGAATGCCATGGCGCAAGCCACTCTTGAGTGTCTTGCCTTGATTTGCAGCGGCTACCGACGGCGGTGATGCGCCGCATGGTACACGTGGTCCAGCGTCGGTCCATGCACGCCAACAGGCAGACGAACAGCATGTTGCGCTGATGTCGGACATAAAAAAACGCGGCGCAAGCGCCGCGTTTCGATGTCGCGAAGTGGCTGGAATCAACCGGCCTTGGCAACGGTCTTCTTGGCAACGGCCTTCTTGGCCGGCGCCTTGACCACACCCTTCTTGGCAACCGGGGCAGCCGCACCCACGACAACCTTGCTCACCGCGTGCGAACGCGAATTGCCGTAGCTGGCGTTGTAGCGCTTGCCCTTGGCGGTCTTACGGTCACCCTTACCCATTTCGTCGACTCCTGAATGTGAATACAAATTCCCGTGCTGGCACGGGTCTGGCGAGGTTTGCACCGGCGGCGCCCTCGCGCAAGGCCGGCAAGCCTATCACGTCGGCCGCAAGGCGCGCAGCCCGACGGTAGAGCCGCCCAACGCCGGCGCCGGGCAAGCGGCCCGCCCGTGCAGCATGCCGGTGCCTGGTCGGTAGCGGATACCCATCATTGCGATCAGGTGCCTGCGACAGCTCAAGGCGTCGCCGGCGCACCCTGCCGACCGCCGAACGACTCAGCCGATCTCAGTGCGCGCAGCTGGCATCGTGGACATGCCCGTGCCCGTGGTTGAGACGCAGATTGACCAGATGGGCGATGCCCACCAGGGTGCCGCCCAAGGTCATCACCACCGCATGCGGCACCACCGAATGATGCAGCGGGTCGTACAGCAGGCCCAGCCACAGCAACGCCAGGCCCGGCAGCAGCAATGCCAGCGCATGCAGCGCCTTGTGCCGGCGATAGCCCAGGACCAGGCTGAACAATCCCAGCAAGGTCACGAACACCACGATGGCCAGTTCCACGCCGTCCCCCAGCCAGAAAGAAAGGCCCAGCGAAGGCGCCAGGGCCAGGACCAGCGGCAGCACCGCGCAGTGCACGGCGCACAGCAGCGACCCGGTCGCACCGAAGCGGTCGAGCAGATGGCGAAGCGTGGGTAGGGGCATGACTTCCAGCAGGTACTCGCGGCGACGTGGAATAATATAACATCTTCCTTGTTCCAGCCCCGCACCACTGCATCGCGCAGGGCGGGTCTTGCCCGTCGGCGCAGCAGGCAAGCTGCGCCATCCTATTGATATACAGTAACAATTCTGAGAATCCGGTCGATATGTCCCCCTCCCTCGTTCCCTCGCTGCGCCGCTCCGCCCTTTCGCTGGCATTGGCCGGCCTGCTGTCCCCCGCCCTGGCCATGGCAGACGACGCGTCGGCCGCTGGTGACCCGCAGACGCCACCGTCCTCGGACACCCGGCACGACGCCACGCCCTCCAGCGGCCGCCATATCAAGGATCTGGACAAGGTCGTCGTCACCGCCAGCCCGCTGCGCGATGCCGCCGGTGAGCTGAGCCGCCCGGTCGAGGTGCTGGCCGGCGAACGCCTGGACGAAGTGCGCAGCTCCAGCCTGGGCGAGACCGTGGCCAGCCTGCCGGGCGTGCAGAGTTCCAACTTCGGCCCCGGCGTGGGCCGGCCGATCATCCGCGGCCTGGACGGCCCGCGCGTGGCGGTGCTGCGTGATGGCCTGTCCACCCAGGACGTGTCCACGGTCAGCCAGGACCATTCGCCGGCGATCGAGCCGTTCCTGGCCAACCAGATCGAGGTGCTCAAGGGCCCGTCCACGCTGCTGTACGGCTCCGGCGCGATCGGCGGCGTGGTCAACGTGGTCGACGGCCGCATTGCCGAGACCCCGGTGGACGGCTTCAGCGGGCGCGCCGAAGTGCGCTTCGACGGCGGCGACAAGGACGGCAACACCGACATGTTCCGCGTCGACGCCGGCAATGGCAGCGGTCTGTCGGTTCATGCCGATGGCGTGTACCGCAACCAGAACGATTACGACACCCCGCAGGGCCGCCAGCTCAACAGCTGGATCGACTCCAAGGTGGGCTCGATCGGTGCGTCGCTGTCCGGAGACTGGGGCTTCGTGGGCCTGTCGGCATCGCGGTTCCGCGACAACTACGGCAACCCCGGCGAGCCAGGCGACCCGTCCATCGGCGAGCGCGGCGTCTCGTTGAAGCTGCAGCAGGACCGCTACGACCTCAAGGGCGGGCTGACCGATCCGTGGGGCGAAGGCAGCGCGCTGCGCTACAGCTTCGGCCACACCGATTACGCGCATACCGAGTTCGAAGGCGACGAAGTAGGCACCGTGTTCACCAAGCGCGCCAACGAAGGCCGCGTGGAAGCATCCTTCACCTTCGGCGGCGGCTGGCAGACTGCGTTCGGCCTGCAGGGCAGCGACACCACCTTCCAGGCGATCGGCGAAGAATCCTTCGTGCCCAAGACCGATACCCGCTCGCTCGGCGCCTTTGCCGTGGCACGCAACAGCTGGGAGCGCGTCACCGCCGAGGTCGGTGCGCGCGTGGACAAGGTCAAGTACAAGACCGACATCGGTGTGGACCGCGATTTCACCCCGACCAGCTTCTCGGCCAGCGGCGGTTTCCGCTTCAACGAGCAGTGGCGCCTGACCGCCAACCTGGACCACGCCGAACGCGCACCGGCCGAGGAAGAACTGTTCGCCAACGGCCCGCACATCGCCACGCTCGCCTTCGAGATCGGCGATGCCGATCTGAAGACCGAAAAGGCCAACCAGGCCGAGTTGGGCCTGAACTTCCAGAACGAGTGGGTGGATGCCAAGGTGGCGGCGTACTACAACCGCTACAACGACTTCGTCTACATCGTCGACACCGGCGGCCAGTGGTTCAACGAAGAAGACAACGACTTCCTGCCGATCCGCCAGTGGACCCAGGCCGACGCGATCTTCCACGGTTTCGAAGGCGAAGCCACGTTCCACCTGGCCAACAACGACACCGGTGCGTGGGACCTGCGCGTATTCGGCGACACCGTGCGTGCGCGCCTGAAGGACGGCGGCAACCTGCCGCGTATCGCGCCTGGCCGTTTCGGTGCGCAGATGCGCTGGAATGCCGACCAGTGGCGCGCCTCGCTCGGCGCCACGCGCACGCTGAAGCAGGACAAGGTGGCGGTGAACGAGACCCCGACCGACGGCTACACCTTCGTTGACGCGCATCTGGCGTATCACGTGGACCACGGCAGCAACGCGTGGGAAGTGTTCCTGGACGGCAACAACCTGACCAACCAGGACGCGCGCGTGCATACCTCCTTCCTCAAGGACGACGTGATGCTTCCCGGCCGCAGCGCCTCGTTCGGCGTGCGGATGTTCTTCTGACAGCGGTCTCTCTCCCCCGCTGACTGGAAGCGAGGCCGCCTTCGGGCGGCCTCTTTTATGCGCGGTATCGACGTACCGGCGCGCGGCGCATTGGCACGGCACCGACGCAAACAGTTGCGTCCACCACAGCATGCGACGCGTGGGACGCAGGATGTGATGGTCCACGGCGCAGGCACACCCTGCCATGCGGGCAGCGACACACCGAGGCCGTAGCTGCTGCGTCGCACAACAGGCTGCGGCGCATCTGGAGTTAAAACTTCATGGCACTGCGCTGACAGGGGGCGCCCAGCGACGCGACAGCGCGGGCGCGCGCATGCACTGCCTGCCGTTGCATGCGCGCCACTGCGTGGCACGGCAGCGTTCTTGCACCGAGACCAAGGAACCATGCGCATGCGTTTTTCCTCACCCCGCTACACCCTCTCGCTTGCCATCGCCGCCGTGCTGCTGGCACCGGATGGCCACACGCAGACCGCCGCGCCCGCCGCGGGATCCCAGGACGCCACCACACTGGATGCGGTGATCGTCAGTGGCACCGCGCGCTTCAAGGGCCTGGCCAAACGCGATGCCAGTTTTTCGATCACCACCGCCAGCCCGGAGCAGATCCAGCAGGCGGTGCCGCAAAGCACCGCCGACCTGCTCAAGATCGTGCCCGGCGTGTGGGCCGAACCGAGCGGCGGCGGCACCGGCGCCAACATCTTCGTGCGCGGCATGCCGTCCGAGGGCGATGCGCCGTTCGTGACCATGCAGCTGGATGGCTCGCCGTTGTTCCCGCCGCCGACCCTGTCGTTCCTGGAAAATTCCACGCTGTTCCGCGTCGACGATACGGTCGAGCGCATGGAAGTGTTGCGTGGCGGCTCCAGCCCGATCTTCTCCAATGGCCAGCCTGGCCTCACCGTCAATTTCATCCAGAAAAAAGGCCAGGACGTGCCGGAAGGCAGCGTGCGCCTGACCGGCGGCAACAACGCACTGCGTCGCATCGACGTCTTCAACAGCGGGCCGATGGGCAACGGCTGGTACTACAGCGTAGGCGGCTTTTTCCGCGAAACCGACGGCGTGCGCGACCCGCAGTTCGCTGCCGACAAGGGCGGCCAGTTCAGCGCTACCCTGAGCAAACGCTGGGACAGCGGCGAGCTGTCGTTCTATGCGCGGCATACCGACGACAACAACGCGTTCTACACCGCCATTCCATTGCTCTCGCGCAACAACGGCAACGATCTATCCAGCTTTCCCGGCCTGAACGCGCAGACCGGCACCCTGCTCGGCCGCGATTTCCGCAACGTCGAACTGCTGGTCGGGCCCAATGGCCAGACGCTGCGGCGCGACCTGGCCGACGGGCGCGGCGTCAATATCGATGTATTCGGCGGCGAATGGAACTGGGAAAGCGGCGGCTGGACCGTTGCCGACCGCTTCAATGTGATGAGTGGCAGCGCACCGACCTATGCGCTGTTCACCGGCGACGCACCGCAGCGCTTGAGCGATTTCATTGCAAGCTACGGCAGCGGCGGTAGCGCCAGCTACACCAATGGCGGCGGTACGGTGGATGCAGATCAACAGGTGCTCGAAGCCGGCTGGTGGTCGGTGGACAAGCGTCTGAATTCCTTTACCAACGACCTGCGCCTGAGCCGCGAGTTGTTTGCCGGCAATACGCTCACCGTGGGCGCGTATTACGCCAAGTATTCCTCGGCCGACACCTGGTACCTGGGCAACACCATGCTGCTCACGGCCCAGAACAATGCGCGCCGCATCGACGTGGCGCTGGACGACGGGCGCCAGGCCACCCGCCAGGGATTTACCAGCACGGCCTTCTTCAATTTGCGCGCGAAGTACGATGGTGAAAATATCGCCGCCTTCGTTGCCGACGAGTGGGAACTCAACGAGCGCCTGCGCCTGGATCTGGGGGCACGCTACGAGCGCCAGAGCGTCACCGGTGACGTGCACGACACCGCAACTGTCGACCTGGACGGCAACCCCGCCACACTTTACGACAACGCGACCTCGCTGGCGCTGGCGACCACACGGCGCATCGATCAGGACGATGAAGCGTTTTCGTGGACGGCCGGCCTGAACTTTACGCTCGACCAGAACAACAGCCTGTTTGCGCGGGTCAACTCGGGGGTGAAGTTCCCCGGCTTCGACAATCTGCGCGATGGACAGAACCGCGTGCAGGAAGTGGATCAATACGAACTGGGGTTGAAGTCGGGCGCCAGCAGCTACGACCTGTATCTCACCGCGTTCTACAACACGTTCAAGAATTCGCCGTTCCAGGCATTCCTGTCCAATGGCCAGAACTTCACCGCTGTCGGCGATTCGCGCGCGCGCGGCCTGGAAGTGGAAGGCGCCATCCGCCCGTTCGGCGGCTTCGAGCTGGCCGGTACCGGGGTGTGGCTGGATGCGAACTATCGCAACTATCGCGAGTTCACCGGCAACCAGGTGATGCGCCAGCCCAAGCGGCAGTTCCGGCTCACGCCGAGCTATTACTGGATGCTGCCGTTCGGCGACCTCAAGCTGTTTACCACCTATTCCTACATCGGCGAGCGCTTCGCGGACCTGGCCAACAGCCAACGCCTGCCGTCTTACGACATGGTCGATATCGGCGCCAATCTGCATGTGGGCGATCACTGGGAAGTGACCGCCAGCGGCAGCAACGTCACCGACACGCTGGGGCTCACCGAAGGCAATGTGCGCGTGCCCGGCGCTGCCACCGGCGGGGTGTTCATGGGCCGGCCGATCGCCGGACGGCAATACCAGATGTCGGTGGCCTACCGCTGGTGACCGGCCGCAGGTGATCCACGGCGGCAGCCGTCCCGCGTGCCGGCGCCCGGCCATCACGCGGGCCGTGCCTGGGCGTCGAGACCATCTGCAAGGTGGGTACCCCCGGGGCTTGCACTGCTGCTTCAGCGCTGGCGCGGCCTGCTCGCGGGCCGGCTACGACTCGGTGGCAACTGCAATGGGCAACTGCAGGCAGTTGCAGGGCACTGAGGGTGTGGAGCGATCAGGCCCGAGGTGATGACACGCGCGGCCCGGCCGTTGTGAGACGACTGCGATGCAGCGCGCCACGCTGTCGCCGCCCCCATGCAGCGTGGCGCAAGGGTGCAGCCCGCGTCACACCGGCAACGGGCTGCGTTCGGCGAAGTGTCCGCGCCAGTAGGGGTAATACGGATACGGCGGCTCTACTGCGCTGGCCGCATCCAGACGGGCGAGTTGCGCGTCGGTCAGCGACCAGCCCACTGCGCCGAGGTTTTCGCGCAGTTGCGCTTCGTCGCGCGCGCCGATCAGCACCGTGCTCACGGTGGGCCGCTGCAGCAGCCAGTTGATGGCGATCTGCGGCACGCTGTAGCCGGTCTCGGCGGCGATGGCGTCCAGCACATCGACGATGTCGAACAAGCGCGCATCGTCGATGGCGGGCCCGGCTGCGGCGGTGGCGTGCAGGCGGCTGTGCTGCGGCAGCGGCTGGCCGCGTCGCAGCTTGCCGGTGAGGCGTCCCCAGCCGAGCGGGCTCCACACCACCGCGCCGATGCCCTGGTCGATGCCCAGCGGCATCAGTTCCCACTCGTAATCGCGCCCGGCCAGCGAGTAATAGGCCTGATTGGCAACGAAGCGGCTCCAGCCGTGCGCGTCGGCCACGGCCTGCGATTTCATCAGCTGCCAACCGGCGTAATTGGACGCACCCAGATAGCGCACCTTGCCCGCGCGCACCAAACCGTCGAGCGTGGACAGGGTTTCTTCCATCGGCGTCAACGCGTCGAAGGCATGCAGCTGCAGCAGATCGATGTAGTCGGTGCGCAAACGCCGCAATGACGCCTCCACCGCACGCAACAACCGGAAGCGTGAAGCGCCGGCATCGTTGGGGCCTTCGCCCAGACGCAGGCCGGTCTTGGTGGAAACGATCACCTGATCGCGGCGGCCCTGCAGCGCCTGGCCGAGAATGTCTTCCGAAGCGCCATCGGAATACACGTCGGCGGTATCGAACAGGTTGAGCCCCGCGTCCAGGCACACGTCGATCATGCGCCGCGCCTGCGCCACATCGGTGTCGCCCCACGCCGAAAACAGCGGCCCCTTGCCGCCGAATGTTCCCGCACCCAGGCCGAGCACCGGAACCTTGAAGCCGGAGCGACCGAGAAAACGTGTCTCCATTGCAGAACTCCTTGGGTTGGAAGAAGGCGCGATGCCGGTCAGCGCCGGCGCATCGCCAAGTCACTGGCAAGACAGCGCACCCCGCCACCACCTGCCCGTAGCACCAGGCCTGCGGCACGCGGAGCGTGATCGCCGCGCAGCGTCAGCGTGCCTGCAGACAACCGGCCAGCCCGCCAGCGCGCCGACGTTGCAGGTGCACGCTCCACAGCGCGATGGCCAGGCCAATGGCCGTCAGCAGCGCGGCGACCCACGGGGTGGCCACCAGCCCGGCCCGCGTGGCGATCACCATCCCGCCCAGCCACGCACCCAACGCATTGCCGAGATTGAACGCGGCAATGTTCAGGCTGGAGGCCAGGTTCTGGCCGGCGCCGCGCGCGTGTTCGAGCACGCGCAGCTGCAACGGCGCCACCGTGGCGAACGCGGCCACGCCCAGCAGACCGACAAAGACCACCATCGCGGTCTTGCTGTGCAGGACCAATCCCATTGCCGCGAGCACCAGCACCAGGGCACCCAGGCTGCCCAGCAACGCGGCGGTGGGGCGACGGTCGGCCAGCCGGCCACCGAGCAGGTTGCCCACGATCATGCCCACCCCGAACACCAGCAGGACCGGCGACACCGCCGCCTGCGCGAACCCGGTGACCTGCACCAGCATCGGCTGGATGTAGGTGAACACCGCAAAGACCCCGGCATAGCCCACCACCGTCATTGCCAGCGCCAACAGCACCTGGCCACGTGCCAGCACCGCCACTTCCTGCCGCCACGGCACCGGCGCCGCCGCGCCTGCGGCCGCCGGCACCCACAGCGCCACCGCCGCAGTGGCGAGCACGCCGATGACCGCCACCGCCCAGAACGTGGCCCGCCAGCCCAGTTGCAGGCCCAGCCAGGCACCCGCCGGCACCCCGAGCAGGGTGGCCACGGTAAGCCCCGCGAACATCAGCGAGATGGCCGACGCGCGCCGCTCCGGCGGCACCAGCGAGGTCGCCACCACCGCGCCCACGCCGAAGAAGGTGCCGTGGGCGAGCGAGGTCAGCATGCGCGCCACCATCAGGGTGGGGTAGTCCGGCGCCAGCGCGCAGGCGATGTTGCCGACGGTGAAGATCAGCATCAGCCCGACCAGCACCGCCTTGCGCGGCAGGCGGGCGCTGGCCAGCGTCAGCACCGGCGCGCCAACGAACACACCCAGCGCATAGCTGCTGATCAGCAGGCCAGCGGCGCTGAGCGACACGCCCAGATCGCCGGCCACCTGCTGCAGCAGGCCCATGATCACGAATTCGGTGGTGCCGATGCCGAAGGCACCAATGGTCAATGCCAGCAGTGCTGGCGGGAAACGGGAAGACGCTACAGCGGACATGGGCGTTGGCCAGCAAGGATTGCCGACAGCCTGCGCCGCACCGCCCTGTGCAAACAGCCCTGTTATCCTGATTCACTTTCAACAAATGGTTGAGAATTGCATGGACCGGCTCGGCGACATCGCCTTGTTCCTGCGCGTGCTGGACCTGGGGTCGATCACGGCCGCCGCGCACAGCCTGGACCTGTCGGTGGCAGTGGCCAGCCAACGCCTGAAGCGGCTGGAACGCGAGCTCGGCGTGCGCCTGCTGCACCGGACCACGCGGCGCCTGCATCCAACGGCCGAAGGCCAGCAGCTGGCCGACCGCGGGCGGGTGCTGGTGGACGATCTGGAGGCGCTGGCCGACGATCTGCGTGAGAGCGCACACGATGTCGGCGGCGTCCTGCGCATGACCTTGTCGGCCACCTTCGGACGGCAGTTCGTGTCGCCGCTGCTCACCGAATTCCAGGCGCGCCACCCGCGCCTGCGCATCAGCGCGCATCTGAGCGACGACGTGGTGGACCTGGTCAGGCAGGGCTTCGACCTGGCAATCCGCATCGGGCCGCTGGACGACTCCGGGCTGGTGGCCCGGCGCATCGCCGACAACCGCCGCACCCTCGCCGCTTCGCCCGACTATCTCCGTCGCCACGGCACGCCGCGCACGCCGGACGAACTTGCGCAGCACGCCGGCGTGCTGCTGATGGGCCGCGACGGCCGCCAGGATGTGTGGACCCTGCAGACGCCCGACGGCGGGCTGGTGCGCGTGCGCATGCAGAGCCGCTTCGAGAGCAACCTGGGCGAACTGGTGCGCGATGCGGTGGTGGCCGGCCAGGGCATCGCCGTGCATTCGTACTGGCATATCGCCGACGAACTGCGCAGCGGTCGCCTGGTCGCGGTCATGCCCGACTACCCGCCGCCCGCCTCGCAGATCAGCGCAGTGATGCCGGCGCGCCGGCTGCAGCCACCACGGGTACGCGCGTTCGTGGACTTCCTGCTGGAGCGGTTGGGCACGCGGCCGCCGTGGGAGTGACGCACCTTGCGCGGGAGTGAGCGCCTGCGCCTGGTTTGCGCCGCGTGATCAGGCGCGTGACACCAGCGCTGTTGAATGCAACGGCGCTGCAATGGGTTGAGCAGCCGTATGCGCGCGCAGCACTGACGTACCGCAAGAACCCGATCAGGCCGCTTGCCGCAGGACATGGCTGCTGCTCGACAGCTCATCCCCTCAGCGAGTCACTCCATGCCCATGCCACTCCCCTGCCGCCTTGCCTGCGGCCTTGCCGCTGAAACCGGAAAAGACCGCCACCACCGAACCGGGCTTCCGCCACACCGGTGCCTCCGTGCAGAGCGCCATCACCGCCTACCACGTGCAGTCCCGCAATCGCCTGCTGGCCTCATCGATCAGCGCTGCGGTGGTGGGCAACCAGAACGTGCTGCAGAACGTCGGCGGCGTCACCTCGCAGGGAGTGGAGCTGGCGGCCAGCTGGAATCTCCTGCCGCACTGGTCGCTTTGCGGCAGCAGCTCCTCTAACGACGCCCACGACGATGATGACGTGGCCGGCAGCGCCATGGTGGCCATTCGCGACAAGCAGGTGGTGGGCTCGGCTCGAACGCTGGCCAATCTCCAGCTCGGCTACGACGATGGCGCCGCGTGGGCGCAACTGTCGGCGCACTACACCGGCAAGCGCTATTACAGCGACCTGATCGCGCCGCTCGTCTGCATCCCGGCTCACGCTGCCGCAGTCCACGGCGCGGCGCCTGACCTCAGGCGCCCGGCGGCACACGCTCAACGCCCGCCGCGTCGCAGGCGCTTGTGCAGACTGCGGCGCTGCGCATCGCTCAACAGGTGCCCATGCGTGCTCAACAGCCCCAGGATCTGCTGATGCGCCTGTGCGGTACGCCGGGCGAGCTCTGCGCTGGCTGCAGCTTCGAGGCGTTTCCACTCGGCAGGGGTGGTCGGCGTCGGCAGGGACAAGGGCTTTGCAGACATGGATGGCGCAGGCACGGGAGCGGGCCGCCATGATACGGCGCGCACGTGAGCGCGCTATCAGCGCCTGCCGCGCCGCTGGCAGGCCGTCGCGACGCTAGCCACGCGCGCGAGCTCGTGCACGCGGCTGCGTTCGCCAACCCCGTTGCCGGCCGCATGACCTGCGGTCTTGTACGATCGGCCCGTCGCGGCCGGGCCGCCCTGCACCATCGACGAGTTACGCATGTCTTCGCTGATCGAGTTGAGCACCCTGTTACTACGGCATGCGCCCGCCGACGGCCTGCATGCCACCGCGATTGCCGGGCTGCAGATCATGCGCAGCTCCACGCAAACGCTGTCCATCCCGACCGTCTACACGCCGATGCTGTGCCTGGTGGCGCAGGGCCGCAAGCGCGCGATGCTGGGCGCGCAGGCCTACGACTATCACCCGGACATGTATCTGGTGGCCTCGGTGGATCTGCCCATCGTGGGCTCGGTCACCCAGGCCAGCGCCGCGCAACCGTACCTGTGCTTCTGCCTGGATCTGGACACCGCGGTACTCAGCGAGCTGGCCATCCATCACCCCGAACTGGCCGAGCCGCAACGCGACGCTGCCGCAACCGGCCTGCTGCTCAACCACAGCACGCCGCCGCTGCACGACACCGCCGTGCGGCTGGCACGCCTGCTCGACCGACCCCAGGAAATCGCCGCGCTGGCACCGCTGGTGACCCGCGAGCTGCTGTACCGCCTGATGGCCGATCCCGCCAACGCGGTGGTGCGCCAGATGGCCATCGCCGACAGCCGGCTCAACCAGATCTCCAAGGCCATCGTCTGGTTGCGCGAGCACTATGCGCAGCGTTTCAGCATCGAGCAGATCGCGGACCTGTCGGCCATGAGCCGCTCCACCTTCCATGCGCATTTCAAGACGGTGACCTCGATGACGCCACTGGAATACCGCTCGCACCTGCGCGTGCACGAGGCGCGCCGGCTGATGGTGGCCGAGGCACTCACCGCCGCCGACGCCGGCTTCCGGGTCGGCTACGAAAGCGCCTCGCAGTTCAGCCGCGACTACGCGCGCATCCTGGGCGAACCCCCGGCGCGCGATGCACAGCGGCTGCGCACCAGCACCCCGGATGCGACCGAAGCGGCATGAGACTGCCGCGCAGAACAGCGCGAGCGACCGGTGGAGGCACGTCTGCGCACCGATCCAGCGCAAGCAATCCGTCCCTGTAGGAGCGCCCCCGGGCGATGAGGACTTCCCGGACGCGTCATCCGAAATGCTGTACGCGCAGCAGAACGTATTCACGAGCAGCGGAGTACCGCGTGTGTCTATTGCCGCCGGCTAGATAAATCGCCTGTTTCCCAGGCGATCGTCACTCCGCCACCGCGCACTTGGCGCACAGGCCATGCACTTCCAGCGTCTGCGCCTGCGGCTGGAATCCGAGCGCCTTGGCGCGCGCTTCCAGTTGCGAGACCACCTCGCGGTCTTCCAGTTCCACTGCGCTGTGGCAGCGGTCGCAAATCAGGAACGGCACCGAATGCTGGGCGCTGTTGGGGTGATGGCAGGCGACGAAGGCGTTGACCGATTCGAGCTTGTGCACAAAGCCATTGGCCATCAGGAAATCCAGCGCGCGGTACACCGTAGGCGGTGCATCGGCGCCCACGCCCTTGCCTTCGCGCACCCAGTCCAGCAGTTCGTAGGCCTTGACCGGCTTGCCGGCGTCGGCAATCAGCCGCAGTACATTGGCGCGGATGGGGGTCAGCCGCAGGCCGCGTTCGCTGCAGGCACGCTCCACCGCGCGCACGAAGCCGTTGGCGTCGTCGACGTGGTGGTGCGGCTCGGTACAGGCGTGGTCTTGGGCGTGGGTGTGCTTGGTCATACAGGCTCCGGCGTCAGGCCGCTCCAATCTTGATGAGTGCCGCATCGATGCGTTTCAAGGCACCCTCGCGTCCGGCCAGATACACCGTCTGCGAAATATCCGGGCTGACCTGGGTGCCGGTGATGGCCACGCGCAGCGGCTGGGCGACCTTGCCCATGCCAAGTTCCAACGCAGCAGCCGCATCGTGCAACGCCGCCGATACGCCCTCCACGCTCCATTCGCTCAGCGCAGCCAGCAGTTCGCGCGCCTTGCCCAGCGGCACCTCGGCACCCAGCTTCAGGTGCTTCATCACCGCCGCTTCGTCGTAGGTTTCCAGCGGCTGGTACCAGACCACGGCTTTTTCGGCCATTTCCTTCAGGGTCTGCACGCGCTCGCGCAATGCTACCACCACGTCCGCAGCGGCCGGGCCGGCGGCGATGTCCATACCGAGCTTGGCAAGCTGGTATTCCAGCTGCGGGGCGATGCTGGCCGGGTCGTCGGTCTTCAGGTAGTGCTGGTTGACCCAGCCCAGCTTGGCCATGTCCAGGCGCGCGGCCTTGGAATTGACGTCCTTGACGTCGAACAGGTCCAGCAGTTCCTGCGGCGTGAACAGCTCCTGGTCGCCATGCGACCAGCCCAGGCGCGCCAGGTAATTGATCAACGCATGCGGCAGGTAGCCGGCGTCCTTGTACTGCATGACATCGGCCGCGCCGGTGCGCTTGGACAGCTTGGCGCCCTGCTCGTCCAGGATCATCGGCATGTGCGCGAACCTGGGCACCGGTGCGCCCAGCGCTTCATAGATGTTGATCTGGCGCGGGGTGTTGTTGATGTGGTCGTCGCCGCGGATCACCTCGGTGATGCCCATGTCCCAGTCGTCCACCACCACCGCGAAGTTGTAGGTGGGGAAGCCGTCCGGGCGGAAGATCACCATGTCGTCGAGCTCGCTGTTGGCGATCTCGATGCGGCCCTTGATCAGGTCCTCGAACACCACCGTGCCGCCGATGGGATTCTTGAAGCGGATGACCCGATTGGGGTCGTCGCGGTACGGCAGGTTCTGCTCGCGCGCGGCGCCGTTGTAGCGTGGCTTTTCCTGCCGGGCCATCGCCGCTTCGCGCATCGCGTCGAGCTCTTCGCGGGTTTCATAGGCGTAATACGCCTTGCCCTGCGCTAGCAGCTGCTCGGCGACCTCCTGATAACGGGCCACGCGCTGGGTCTGGTAGATCGGGCCTTCGTCGTAGTGCAGGCCCAGCCAGTCCATCGCTTCCAGGATGGCGTCGATCGCTTCCTGGGTGCTGCGTTCGCGGTCGGTGTCCTCAATGCGCAGCACGAACTGCCCGCCACGGTGGCGTGCCTCCAGCCAGCAATACAGGGCGGTGCGGGCGCCGCCGATGTGCAGGTAACCGGTGGGGCTGGGAGCGAAGCGGGTGCGGCAGGTCATGGAGCGCTCGGCGAAACGGGAGTGCGCCGATTTTACCTTGCGCGGCGGGCCCCTGCCCGGCCCGCCGGTTCAGCGGTTGCGCAGCAGGTCGCCGTACACCACGCAATCGCCGCCGCTGCGCGCCGGGCCGGGCGCGTCGTACAGCACCAGCCAGCTGGGCGTGGCGCCGGCCAGTTGCGGCGGCAAGTTGCAGATGGCTTCGGCGCGGTCGCTGTCGGTGCCATGCGGCAGCACCGCCGACGCCAGCAGCGCGTGCTGAAAGCGCACCGGCGCGCGATTGGCGGCCAGCGCGCTGCGCGCATCCGGCCACTTGAACAGGCGGATTTCGCCGTTCAACACCATCGTCGGCCCGGCCAGCAGGTACAGATCGTCGCCGGAGTAATGCAGGTCGCGGATGCCCAGCCCACCCAACTGCAGGAAGTGCTTGCGCAGTAGCGTGCCGTCCTCGTCCAGCGGTGCCAGGCGCAGGTGGTCGCCATGCGCCTCCACCGCAATCTCCAGCAGCGCCGACCAGCCGCGCAGCACCGGCCCGCGCAGGCCCAGCAGCAGGCGCTGGCCATCCACCACGATGCCTTCGATATCGAAGCCGTTGTCCTTGCCCGGGATCTTCAAAAACGGGCCGAAATGCGGGTCGTCGGCCAGCAGTTCGGTGAGCTGGTTGTGCCTGGCGTCGCCCTTGAGCCGCAACGCGCGGCGACCGTCGGCGGCTTCGCGCACCAGTTGCGGCGTGCCGTCGGCATCGCGCTCGATCGGCAGGCAGGCCAGCAGGCGGCGGTTGGCATCGAGCTTGAGTTTGCTCAGGCGCTTGGCGTTGTCGGCATCGTCGCGACCGGGCTTGGCGTTCTTGCGCTTCAACCCGTGCGAGCCGACTACCCACAGATACCCGTCCGACAGGCCCATGCCTTCCAGGTCGGCTTCCTCGGCATCGTCGCCGGGCAGGTCCAGCAGCTCGGCCAGCGGAAAACTCTGCCCATCGCCGAAGCGCAGGCTCTCGCGCTGGCCGGGCGGCAGCTTGCGCAGCCGGTCCACTGCACAGGCTTCGTCGCCGGCCACCCACAGCCAGTCGTCGGTGAACGCCGCGCCGGAAAGATTGCTGTGCACCAGGGCGCCAGGCGTGAACTCCAGCCGGACGCTATGCGGAATCAGGGTTTTCTTGGCCATTGAGCAGGTGGGCGACGGTGCGGAAGAAGACCGCCAGTACACCACGGCCGCAGCACCGGTGGGCGCCGTCGTCACAGAACGGATCGTGGCGAGGCGGTGCTAACGCGGCGCCGCGCCCAAGCCGCGGCCGCGATCACCGCACGCTCACTCCCACGGTGCCAGCCGGGCACGCGCCAGGCCGGCCGCCCACTGGCCGGGCCAATCGCGGTCGTTGGCCACCTGCGCCTGCGCGCGGCTGGCCTCCAAGGCAGCGACATCCAGCGCCGCGTACGCCCAGACCGCCTCGCCCCGGGTCTGCGCCACTACGCCGTCTTCCGGAAAGCCCACATCCATCGGCGCAAACACTGTCGCTTCGCCGGTGTTGACGTCCAGCGCCGGGCTCCACGGCGCCTCGCCCGCGGTCACCGATTGCGCAACGAACATGCGGTTTTCCAGCGCCCGCGCCAGGCAGCCGACCCGCACCCGGGTGGCGCCGGCGGCGGTGTCGGTGCAACTGGGCACGACCAGCAGGCGCGCGCCGGCCTCGTACTGCGCCCGCACCGGCAACGGGAATTCGCTGTCGTAGCAGATCGCAATCGCCGCGCGCACGCCGTCCAGGTCGAACACCTTGAGCGCATCGCCCGGCTCGATCAGCCCGGTGGCCTTTTCGAACCCGGTGAGCTGCAGCTTGTCCTGCCAACCGTGAGCACCGGCGGGCGTGAACCAGTCGCTGCGGTTGCGGTAGCGGCCCTGGCCCAGATCCAGCAGAAAACTTCCCGCGATCAGGTGCAGCCGATGTTGCCGCGCCAGGCCGGCAAACAGCTCCAGCCAGCGCCCCCGCAGCGCCTGGATCGCAGCCAGCGATCCGGGCAAGCCGGCGGACACCTGCGTCCCAAACATGGCGGCCAGCTCCAGCGACAGATATTCCGGCAGCACGGCCACGTGTGCACCGGCCGCGGCGGCCTCGCCGACCAGCGCCGCCATGCGCGCAGCGAAGGCGTCGACGTCCTTCGGCCGGCCGATCGGATACTTGGCAACGGCAATGGTGAGTGGCGCATTCATAGGCAAGAGTCCTGTCACGACAGTGGAAAGCAACAAGCACGCGGCGGCGCGATCGCGTGCGCGCGCTCAAGGGTCCAGCGCGCGCGTCCAGACACGCAAGCTGTGGTCGACCGGGCCGCGTTGCAACTCCGCCCATTCCAGCCGCACCTGCATCCCCGGCCGCGGTGCGTAACCGCGCTTGCGCCAGAACGCATCGTTGGGGCGATAGTCCGCAGGTTTGCGCGGATCGTCCGATGCCCGCTCTACCGAGCAGAAGGCCGTGAGCGCAAACCGGCCCAGCGCGCGGACATGCGCCTCGCGCTGGTCGAAGAAGGCGTGGCCGAGCCCCTGCCCGCGATACGCCGGCAGCAGCACCGATTCGCCGAAATAGAACACGCCGGCCGGCTCAATGCCGGCGGCGCGGAACGGCGCATGAAACGCATCGCTGTCGTCGAGCAGCGGCAGGCCGGTGGATGCACCGACCACTGCATCGCCGTCGCGCGCCAGCACGAACACGCTCTGCGGCGAGGCGGCATAGGCCGCCAGGTACTCGCGTTCGTAGCCGGCGTCGCCCTCGTACAGGTATGGCCATGCGGCGAACACTGCGATACGCAACTGCGCCAGCGCGTCCAGATACGGCAACACCGCAGCGCCGCGCACGGTTTCAACGGTGAGGGAGGTCCTGGTCATGGCGCCATGGTAAGCGAGCCTGGCCGGGGCGATGCCGTGCCGCCGCGCCTCAGCGCAGCCAGCCGCCATGCGCGCGGGCCGTGCTGGCCGGCTGCTGCCACAGCAACCACACCGCCGCTTCGTCCTGGGCCACCAGCACGCCGAGCAAGGCGTCGCTGCTGCGCGCCCAGTAACTGCCATTGCTCAGGCGTTGCCAGGGCCCATAGCCACGAACCGGCGTGCCGGTTGGCCTCGCCTGCCGCTGCCGCTGCAGGAACGCAGATCCGTGCGTGCGCAACGCCTGCACGGTACGCGCGTGCAGGCGCAACCCGATCACCCCACGGCGGCCCTCGCACGCCAACGGCAGTGCCGACAGCGGCGAACAGTCCCAGCAAGGTGGCGCTGCGGGAAGCAGCGCCACCGTGTCGATCCCGGCGGGCAGCAGACGCTGCGCCCGCCGCATCACCTGAGCATGTGCGCGCATGCCGACCTCAGCGCAGGCTGTTACCAAGCTCGTACCAATCGAGCTTGCGGGTCACCCACATGATGCTGGCCAGGATGCCGAACAGCAGCAACGAGCCCATCAGCAGCGCGTTGTCTTCGGAGATCAACAGGCTGTACAGCACGCCATACAAGGCAGTGAGCATCAGCGAAAATCCCGCCGCGCGCGTCCAGCTGCGCAAGACGCCGGACAGATAAAAACACTGCAGCCCGATGCACGCCGCCGCCGACACCAGATATGCCTGCCAGAACGCGATGTGCTCGGAAAGGCTCAGCAGCAGCAGGAAAAAGATCGCCAGCGCCAGGCCGACCAGCAGGTATTGCAGCGGGTGGATCGGCAAGCGCTTGATCAGCTCGAACAGCACGAACGCCACGAAGGTCAGCACCACGAACAGGATGCCGTACTTGCTGGCGCGATCGGCCTGGGTATACACGTCCACCGGGTCGACCAGGCGCACTTCCAGCGTATCCAGCGACGACTGGCTGGATTGCAGCTGCGTCTGCGCGCCGGTGGCCAGGGACGACAACGACCAGCTGGCATCGAAGCCGCGATCGCTGATGGTGGGCGCATTCGGCAGGAAGCGCCCGCCGAAGGACGGGTGCTGCCAGCTGGAGCGCAACGCAATCTCGTTGTTGTCGGCGATCGGTGCGATGGCCAGCCGGCGGGTGCCGTCCAGCACGAACTGCATATCCACCACATTGCCTTCCTGCAGCCGCCCGGCGAGCGGGTCGGCCAGCGGGCTCAGCTCGGCATGCACACCGGTCGATCGATCCGCCAGCGCGCCGGCACCGCTTTCCAGCGTCGCCGCACGGCCGTCCACCTGCAGACGCGGCGTGCCCACCAGCCCGCGCACATCGGAAATGCCCACCGCCAGATGCGGCTGGCCATACACGCGGGTCGGTGCGGCGGCATAGTCGAAGGGGGCGTATTCCGCATGCAGGGTCGCCTTCCACGAATACACCTGCACGCGATACAGGCCCACCTCGCGCACCGAAGGCACCATCTCGCCGCTGAGCTTCAGGCTGCGCGGCGTCTGCAACAGCGAGCCCTCGCGCTTGCGCCACACCTTGCGCTGGTTGCCCTGCTCGTCCGGCTCGGTCACCTGCACGTCTTCGGTGTAGGGCAGCACGCGTACCGGCGCAATGAATTGCTGCTCGCCCGCCTTGCTCTGCGCCACCCGCTCCACCGCCTGGTCGCGGTAGCGCGCGCGGTCCTGCACCGCGCCACGGATCAGCAACAGCGGAATCAACAGCAGCAGGATCAGTCCGCCGATGGTGGCGAACCGCAACAACAGTTTCAGGGATTTCATCGACCGTCCTCAGTCTGGGAGGTGGTCAGGCTGCGCCGCATCGATGGTGGGGGTTTGAGGCGAAGTTGAAGCGAATGTGAAGTGGGTGGTCGACCGGCAACAGCTCGTCCTGCCGCAATGCCTCAGGAGATTGGCAGACGCAGCGTTGCCACCGCGCCACCACCGTCGCGATTGCGCAAGCTCACCTCGCCGCCATGCAGGCGGGCCACCTCGCGCACGAACGGCAGGCCCAGCCCGGAGCTGCGTTGTCCGGTCTGCGGGCGCGCCAGTGAATAGAACCGCTCGAAGACGCGTTCGATCGCGTAGTCCGGCACGCCACTGCCGCGGTCTTCGACCAGCAGGTGCAACTGGCCGTCCTGCGCCTGGGTATGCAGCCACACGGTGCCACCCTCCGGCGAGAAGGCGATGGCGTTTTCCAGCAGATTGACCAACGCCTGACGCAACAGGTAGGCGTCGCCCTGCACGGCCTGCGTACTGGCCGTTGCGCACGCCGCATCGCACTCCACCCGCACACCGACGCTGGCGGCACGCTGCCGTACGGCGTCCAGCGCCGCCTGCAGCAGGGTTGGCACGGCAATTGGCTCGCGCGTCTGCAGCCAGCCGTGCTGCTCCACTTCGGCCAACGCCAGCAGCTTGTCGATGGTTTCGGTCAGCCGCTGCTCCTGCGCGCGGATGCTGGCCACGAAGTGCTGGCGATCGGGCTCGGGCAACGGCTCGGTCAACAACTCCGATGCCCCGCGGATCGCCGCCAGCGGGCTCTTCATCTCATGCGTCAGCGACTGCACATACTGCTCGACGTAAGCCTTGCCCTCCAGCTTGCGGCGCATGGTTTCCAGCGCCTGGCCCAGGTCGCCGATCTCATCGCCGCGCGGCTTGGGCGGCGGCACCGGAATGCCGGCGCTCACCGCCTGCGCATAGCGGTTGAGCCGGCCGATGCCGCGCATCAGCCACCAGGTCATCGCGATGCCGATCAACGCGGAAATGCCGATCAACCAGGCACCCCGCTGCAGGATGTTGCGCTGGCTGGCTTCGATGAACGGGTCGATGCTGCGATTGGGCTGGGCCAATGTGAGCACGCCGATCAACGTGCCGGGCTGGCCGGGCGCGTAAATCGGCGCGGCCACATGCATGACCGTCGCACCGGGGTCGCCGTCGCTTTCCGGACTGGAACGCGCGCCGTATTCGCCGCGCAAGGTGCGGTAGACATCGTTCCAGCGCGAATTGTCGCGGCCTACGTCGCGGCCTTGCGAATCGAACACCACCACCCCGCGCGCGTCGGTCACGGTGACGCGGTAATCCACGTTATTCTTGCGGAAACGCCACACCCAGGCCTTTGGGTCACGGCGCTGCGCCTGCGCCAGGTTGCGCGCAAAGCGGCCGTCGGCGATGTGGCCGGCCGCCAGGTCGCCGCTGGCCATCTCCGCCAGCACATTGGCCGCATCCACCAGGGTCGCTTCCATCGCCTGGCGCACGCCTGGCTTGACCTCGTTGACGAAGACCCGCATCACGAAGAACGCGGCCAGCCCGACGATCAGAAAGAAGCCCAGAAACAGCTTGAGGCCGAGCCGCATCTCAGTGCGCCACGCCGGTCAACGCCTGCGCGGGCCCACCCATCGCCTCACAGCTCCAGCGCATAGCCCAGACCACGGTGCGTGCGGATCGGGTCGGCCGGCACGCCGGCCAGGCGCAGCTTGCCGCGCAAGGTCTTGATGTGGGTGTCGACGGTGCGGTCGGCGCTATCGGCGCTGGCGTCCCAGCCACGGTCCATCAACTGCGCACGGCTCAGGATCGCACCGGGGCGCTGCAGCAACGCCGCCAGCAAGGCGTATTCGTAACGGGTCAGCGGCAACAAGGCATCGCCGTAGCGGATGCGGCTGCCTTCGCGGTCGATCGCAAATGCGCCGTGCGGCTGCCAGCCCGGCTCTGCCACTGCAGCCACCGTGCGGCGACGCAGGCGCGCCCGCACGCGCGCCACCAGCTCGCGCGGGGAGAACGGCTTGGCCATGTAGTCGTCGGCCCCCAGCTCCAGGCCGAGCACGCGGTCGATCTCGTCGTTGCGCGCGGTCAGGAAGATCACCGGCACCTCGCTGAAGCTGCGCAGGCTGCGGCACACCTCGAAGCCGTTGATATCCGGCAGCCCCACGTCCAGCACCACCACATCGGCCGGCTCGGCGCGCAGCCGCGCCAGCGCCTCGCGGCCCAGCAGGCAATGCTCGGGCGCATAGCCTTCGCTGCGCAGCGCGTACAGCACGGTATCGGCAATGGCGGCCTCGTCTTCGACGACGAGCACGCGGGCAGGAGAGTCGGACATGCCGCGCAGCATAGCCGCATGCCGGCGCGGCCTGTAGCGCCATCGCGGCACCGCAGGCCCTCGGCACAGGCGATGGTTGCAGGCACGGCGCGCAATGCGGCGCCCCTCGACAGCACCAAGCGCCGACGCGGCGGGTATGCACCCGGCGCACAGGGCGCCCATGCGCAGCATCCAGACCCGCAGGCCAGCGCAAACCAGCGTGCCCGCTTACACTGCCGCGATGAACTATCGCCACGCCTTCCATGCCGGCAACCATGCCGACGTGCTCAAGCACATCGCCCTGCTTGCCCTGATCGACACCCTCAAGCGCAAGGACACCCCGTTCTTCGTGCTCGACACCCACGCCGGGCGCGGGCGCTATCAACTCGGTGGCGAAGAAAGCCGCAAGACCAACGAAGCCGACGCCGGGGTCATGCGGCTGATGGCCGAGGCCACCTTGCCCGAGGTGGTCGAACGCTACCTGCGCGCGGTGCAGGCCGACAACCAGGCCGTCGCCCGCCCGGCCACGCCCGGCCAGAAGCCCGCCCGCCCCACCGCAGGCATCCAGCTCAATTACTACCCAGGCTCGCCGCTGCTGGCCGCGCAGGCGCTGCGCGCGCAGGACCGCATGGCGTTCTGCGAACTGCAACCGGACGAAGCCGAGGCGCTCAAGGGCCTGTTCGCCAAGGACAACCGCGTGCGCGTGCATGCCGGCGACGGCTATGCAGCCATCCGTGCGTTTCTGCCGCCACGCGCCGGCGAGACCAAGATCGGCCGCGGGCTGGTGCTGATCGATCCGCCGTACGAATCGCAAGACGCCGAATACCAGCAGATCATCCACAGCGTGCGCGAGGCGCTGGCACGCTGGCCGCAGGCGATCTGCATGGTGTGGTACCCGATCAAGCTGCGCCGCAGCCTGCAGCCGTTCATGCGCAAGGCCGCCACGCTGCCGGCCAAGTCGGTGCTGGTGGTAGAGCTGCAGGTGCGCCCGGACGACTCGCCGCTGCGCCTGACCGGCAGCGGGCTGTTGATCGTCAACGCACCCTGGCAATTCGACAAGGTGCTGGCGCCGGCGCTGCCGGTGCTGAAGAAGCACCTGGGCGAGCTGGGTGCCTCCACCCGGCTGGAATGGCTGCGCCAGGACGCGTGATGCGGTGCCTTCCACCTGCCGCCTGTCGGGAGCTGCAGCCGAATAAGGCGCTGCAGCGCGACGGTCGCACTGCGGTGGCGCATCCGCGCGTGCTCCCGGGCGCTGCAGATGTGTGCCACTGGCAGGGCACGCCCTCCGCGCCGCGTGGGGGCTGCGCGTGTGGCGTCACGAGCGCAATCGCCTGCGCACGCACTGGCTCGGCACATCCGGCAGCCGCCGCAGCCGGGCGCCAAGCTCACGACCGGCTCACGGCTCGGCTCGTTACAGTCCAGTGGGAAGCACTGCCACCCCTCTGTTGGCCCCCGACGACGCACCGGATTCATTCACGGTAGCGCGCCGGGCTGGTGCCAGAATCTTCCGATCTTCAAGGAACACCGGTCATGGCCATTCGCAATCGCATGCCTCCCTGGCATGAAAACTTCAGCCTGCCCAATGGCCGCACCCTTCTGCTCCGCCCGATCCGTCCCGAGGACGGTCCGCCGCTGCAAGGGGCTTTCAGCCTGTTGGGCCCGGAGGAAATCCGCGCGCGTTTCGTGCGCTCCTCCGCCGAAATCACCCCGGAGATGGTGCAACGCCTGACCCATCCCAACCCCAAGAGCGAGATCGTGCTGGTCGCCGCCGAACAGCTGCCGCCCGGCGAGGCGCTGGTGGGGGCGGTCGCCCGCGCCGCGTTGGTGCCGGGCACCCGCCAGGCCGAATACACCATCCTGGTCAGCAGTTTCGTCGCCGGCCAGGGCCTGGGTCGGCAATTGATGCGCAAGCTGGTGAAGTGGGCGCGCCGCAAGTACCTGGATTGCCTGTTCGGCGATGTGCTGCAAAGCAACGTGCCGATGCTGCAGCTGGCCGAATCGCTGGGCTTCAGGCCGCAGGCGCATCCCGATTCGCCGGAGCTGGTGCGGATGGTCCTGGAGCTGGATGCTTGAGGGGCTGGGATTCGGGATTTGGGATTTGGGATTCGCAAGAGCGGCTTGCGTCGGTTTGCTGCAGGGCCTTTGACGCTGCAACCTTGCGGCAGGGCCAGTCGCGATGGCCGGCGGGCATGGTCTCAATAAAACAATCGGCAGCCTGGCTGGCGCGGTGAGGGCACCGCGCCCTCGACCAGACGTAGAGACAGCGAAGTGATCGCGAGACGCACAGTGGAGGCGTCTCGACCTGATTGCTCGCTACGGACAGATCAGGCGCAGAGCAGATGGTCTGCGACTTTTCTGCAAGGGCCAGTCGCGATAGCCAGCGGGCATGGCTTTCGATAGACGACTGGCAAGCCGTCTGGTGCGTTGCAACTGGATAATGAGGCGGGACGCTACAGCGTGCCTTTGCGCAGGCGGCCTGAGGCCGCCTTTCACGCCAGATGGACCGGCCGCGGCGGGGGCTCTGGTAAAATTGCCGGCTGATGCCGCAGCCTACCTACCCCTCCCCGCCGCTGCCCAAGTCCGGCCAGCTCCGCGCCTACTGGCGCGCACCCTCGTCTGCGACGGCGCTGGCCTGGTCGATCGCGCGTGCCGCCGAAGCACATGCCGGCCCGTTGCTGGTGATCGCCCGCGACAACCAGAGCGCGCACCAGATCGAAGCCGATCTGCTCGCCCTGCTGGGCGAAGACTCCGCGCTGCCGGTGGTGCCTTTTCCCGATTGGGAAACCCTGCCGTACGACCAGTTCAGCCCGCACCCGGAAATCATCAGCCAGCGCCTGGCAGCCTTGCATCGCCTGCCCGGCCTGACCAAGGGCGTGGTGATCGTCCCGGTGCAGACCCTGATGCAGCAGCTGGCGCCGCTGAGCTACATCGTTGGCGGCAGCTTCGACCTCACCGTGGGCCAGCGCCTGGACCTGGATGCGGAAAAACGCCGCCTGGAAAGCGCCGGCTACCGCAACGTGCCGCAGGTGATGGACCCGGGCGATTTTGCGGTGCGCGGCGGTTTGCTCGACGTGTTCCCGATGGGCGCAGACACACCGTTGCGCGTTGAATTGCTGGATGAGGATATCGATTCCATCCGCGCCTTCGACCCGGAATCGCAGCGCTCGCTGGACAAGGTGGACGCGGTCAAGATGCTTCCCGGCCGCGAAGTGCCGATGGATGATGCCAGCATCGAGCGCGTGCTGGCCTGCCTGCGCGAACGCTTCGATGTGGATACCCGGCGCAGTGCGTTGTACCAGGACCTCAAGTCCGGCATCGCGCCCTCGGGCATCGAGTACTACCTGCCGATGTTCTTCGCCAAGACCGCCACCTTGTTCGAGTACCTGGACAAGCGCGCCCTGCCGCTGATCGCCAGCGGTGTCTCCAATGCGGCCGATGCGTTCTGGACCCAGGCACAAAGCCGCTACGAACAGCGTCGCCACGATGTGGAACGCCCGCTGCTGCCGCCGGACGAGTTGTACCAATCACCGGATGCGCTGCGCGAGCGGCTCAACAAGCTGGGGCGCATCGAAGTGTGGGCCAGCGACCATCCGCGCATCGATGAGGCCGCCGCGCTCGGCGACCAACCGCTGCCGCCCTTGCCGGTGGCCGCGAAGGACGCGCCCGCGGGCCAGGCGTTGGCGACGTTCCTGCGCCATTACCCCGGCCGGGTGCTGGTGGCCGCCGACTCGGCCGGCCGCCGCGAAGCCTTGATGGAAGTGCTGGCCGCCGCGCAGTTGAAGCCCGAGGTGGTGGCCGATGTGCCTGCATTCCTGGCTGCGACCACGCTGCGCTTCGGCATCACCGTGGCCGCACTGGACGACGGATTTGCGCTGGATGCCCCGCAGATTGCGGTGCTCACCGAGCGCCAGCTGTTTCCCGAGCGGGCCAACCAGCCGCGTCGCTCGCGGCGGGTGGGACGCGAGCCGGAAGCGATCATCCGCGATCTGGGCGAGCTGTCCGAAGGCGCGCCGATCGTGCACGAGGATCACGGCGTGGGCCGTTACCGCGGCCTGATCGTGCTCGATGCCGGCGGCATGCCCGGCGAGTTCCTGGAGATCGAATACGCCAAGGGCGACCGGCTGTATGTGCCGGTGGCGCAGCTGCACCTGATCAGCCGCTATTCCGGCGCCTCGGCCGAGACCGCGCCGCTGCATTCGCTGGGTGGCGAGCAATGGACCAAGGCCAAGCGCAAGGCGGCCGAGAAGGTGCGCGACGTGGCCGCCGAATTGCTGGAAATCCAGGCGCGCCGCCGCGCGCGTGCGGGTCTGGCCTTGCAGGTGGACCGCGCGATGTACGAGCCGTTCGCGGCCGGCTTTCCGTTCGAGGAAACCGGCGACCAGTTGGCCGCCATCGATGCCACGCTACGCGACCTGGCCAGCAGCCAGCCGATGGACCGCGTGGTCTGCGGCGATGTCGGCTTCGGCAAGACCGAGGTCGCGGTGCGTGCCGCGTTTGCGGCCGCCAGCGCAGGCAAACAGGTGGCCGTGCTGGTGCCCACCACGCTGCTGGCCGAACAGCATTACCGCAATTTCCGCGACCGTTTCGCCGATTACCCGATGAAGGTGGAAGTGCTCTCGCGCTTCAAGAGCACCAAGGAAATCAAGGCCGAACTGGAGAAGGTGGCCAGCGGCGAGATCGACGTCATCATCGGCACGCATCGGCTATTGCAGCCGGACGTGAAGTTCAAGGATCTCGGCCTGGTCGTGGTCGACGAGGAACAGCGCTTCGGCGTGCGGCAAAAAGAAGCGCTCAAGGCGATGCGCGCCAACGTGCATCTGCTCACACTGACCGCAACACCCATCCCGCGCACGCTCAACATGGCCATGGCCGGGCTGCGCGATCTGTCCATCATCGCCACCCCGCCGCCGAACCGGCTGGCGGTGCAGACCTTCATCACGGCCTGGGACAACGCGCTGCTGCGCGAAGCTTTCCAGCGCGAACTCAGCCGTGGTGGGCAGCTGTACTTCCTGCACAACGATGTGGAAAGCATCGTGCGCATGCAGCGCGACCTGTCCGAACTGGTGCCCGAAGCGCGCATCGGCATCGCACACGGGCAGATGCCCGAGCGCGAGCTGGAACGGGTGATGCTGGATTTCCAGAAGCAACGCTTCAACGTGCTGCTGTCGACCACGATCATCGAGTCGGGGATCGACATCCCCAATGCCAATACCATCATCATCAACCGCGCCGATCGGTTTGGCCTGGCCCAGTTGCATCAGCTGCGTGGCCGCGTCGGCCGCTCGCACCACCGTGCCTATGCGTACCTGGTGGTGCCCGATCGGCGCTCGATGACCTCCGATGCAGAAAAGCGCCTGGAGGCGATTGCATCCATGGACGAACTTGGCGCCGGCTTCACCCTGGCCACGCACGATCTGGAAATCCGCGGTGCCGGCGAGTTGCTGGGCGAAGACCAGAGCGGGCAGATGGCCGAGGTCGGCTTCAGCCTGTACACCGAGCTGCTGGAACGCGCCGTGCGCAGCATCCGCCAGGGCAAGTTGCCCGATCTGGATGCCGGCGAGGAAGTGCGTGGCGCGGAGGTCGAGCTGCATGTGGCGGCGTTGATTCCGGAGGATTATCTGCCGGACGTGCACACGCGGCTGACCCTGTACAAGCGCATTTCCAGTGCACGCGATCCCGACGCGCTGCGCGAGCTGCAGGTGGAAATGATCGACCGCTTCGGCCTGTTGCCGGACCCGGTCAAGCACCTGTTCGCCATTGCCGAGCTCAAGCTGCAGGCCAATGCCTTGGGCGTGCGCAAGCTGGATCTGGGCGAGAACGGCGGACGCCTGGTGTTCGAGGCCAAGCCGTCGATCGACCCGATGACCATCATCCAGATGATCCAGAAGCAGCCCAAGATCTACACCATGGACGGCCCGGACAAGCTGCGCATCAAACTGCCGATGCCCGAAGGCGCCGACCGCTTCAATGCGGCACGCGGCCTGCTGGCGGCACTGGCACCGGGCTGAAGCGCGGCACAGCCTGGCGATCATGCGGCCCTGGACAGGGCCGCCACCGCGATAGTCCCTGCGAGCAGGTGAGCGATCACCTGCTCGTTGCGTTTATGCGCCACGCCCTGCCCGTTCGATCCGGCCGGAGTGGACAGCGCCAACGGCCGCAGCCCGTAGCCCGTAGCCCGTAGCCCGTAGCCCGTAGCCGCGAACAGCAAATCGCACATGCCCCGTCCATGTCAGGCAGCACCGGCACCGTCAGCGAGCATTCGATCCAGCGTCTCGCCTGTCCCAGGACAGCCCGGGACAGTGCCTTCCTGAGCCTGCTTGCGACGAAACTGAGCTGTTAATGCCCGTGCAGTGACGTATTTCGCAAAACCGTCATTGCGCTGAATTTGGCCTAAATATTCCTGTCAGGCGCCGATACCAGCATGGACCGGCATGACCCCGCGTGCAAAACAGCGCCACGCCACCCCATGCCATTGCGATCCATCCCGCGTCAGCGCACTCCCCGTGCGGCATCGCCCGAGGCACTCATGAACAGCCCGCTTTCCGATCTCCCCGCGCCGTTGACGCTTGCCCTGGAAGGCGAGATGACCATCCGTCGCGCCGCCGAACTCAAGCCGCTGCTACAGCCGGCACTGGCGCATCCGGGTGGATTGCATCTGGACCTGGGCGCGGTCAGCGAGATCGACACCACCGGCCTGCAGCTGCTGCTGGCCACCAAGCAGGCCATCCAGGCCGACGGGCGGCCGTTTTCGCTGACCGATTCCAGCCGCGCGGTGGTGGATGTGATCGAACTGCTCGGCCTGCTCGAAGCGCTGTACCCGCACGCGGTTGCAGGCCTCGGCGAACGCATTCACTAACGGACTGGTGACGCACATGGACATGAACCAGCTGATGCAGACCTTCCTGGCCGAAAGCCGGGACCTGCTCGAAGACATGGAACGCCACCTGCTCGAAGCCGAGCGTGGCGAATCGTCGCCGGATGCGGTCAATGCGATCTTCCGCGCCGCGCACACCATCAAGGGTTCCGGCGGCCTGTTCGACCTGCCGCAGCTGGTGGGCTTCACCCATGTGGTGGAAAGCGTGCTGGACCTGGTGCGCGACGAGACGCTGACCTTGAGCTCGGAGCTGATCGGCCTGCTGCTGGTGTGCTGTGACCACATCCACGCGCTGGTGGAAACTGCGGCCGACCCCGGCCATGCCGATCCCGCCGCCCTCGCCGCCGAAGCCGAACCCCTGCTGGCGCAATTGCAGACTTATCTGCATGCCAGCGCCTGTGGCGTCACCACCGCTGCCATCCAGCACAGCACGCCGGAAAAGCAAAGCGGGTACTGGCGCATCACGCTCACCCTGTTTGCCGACGCGCTGCGCTTCGGCAACTCGCCGCTCAAGCTGATCCGCAATCTGCGCAGCCTGGGTTCGGTGGAAGCGATCAGCACCGATCACAGCAAGCTGCCAAGCTTTGAAGAGCTCGATCCGGAAGCCAACTACCTGGGCTTCCAGATCCTGCTGCGCAGCGATGCCGACCGCGCCGCAATCGAAGAGGTGTTCGAATTCGTTCGCGACGATTGCGATCTGGACATCGTCGCGGTGCCGGCGCCCGCCGATGCGGCAGCCCTGCTCGCGGCCGAGCCGCTGGCCGTTGCCGCGCCGAGCAACGCGCTGGCCGCCGTGCCGTCCGCTGCCGCAGCGCCTGCGCGGGCTGCGCCCGATGCCGGTGCGCGCAACGCCGACGCACGCTCCATCCGCGTGGATGCCGACAAGCTCGATCGCATGATCGACCTGGTGGGCGAACTCATCATCGCCGTGGCCAGCACCAATGCCAATGCGCAACGCAGCGGCGATGCGCAATTGCTGGAATCGGCCTCGATCCTGGCCGGCCTGGTGGAAGACGTGCGCGAAAGCGCGCTGCAGCTGCGCATGGTCAAGATCGGCGGCACCTTCAGCCGCTTCCAGCGCGTGGTGCATGACGTGGCGCGCGAACTGGGCAAGGACATCGCGCTGGTAGTGGCCGGCGAAGACACCGAACTGGACAAGTCGGTGGTGGAAAAGATCGGCGACCCGCTCACCCATCTGGTGCGCAACGCGATGGACCACGGCATCGAGCCGGCGGACGTGCGCGTGGCGCGCGGCAAGCCCGCACGCGGCACCGTCGGGCTCAATGCGTACCACGACTCCGGCAGCATCGTCATCCAGATCACCGACGACGGCGGCGGCTTGAACCGCGACCGCATCCTGGCCAAGGCGCTCGAACGCGGGCTGGTCGAACCCGGCCGCCAGCTCAGTGACCGCGAGGTATTCGCGATGATCTTCGAGCCGGGCTTTTCCACTGCCGAAAAGGTCACCAACCTGTCCGGCCGCGGTGTCGGCATGGACGTGGTCAAGCGCAACATCACCGCATTGCGTGGCACGGTCGATATCGACAGCGCGGCCGGCGTGGGCACCACCATTTCGGTGCGCCTGCCGCTGACCCTGGCCATCATCAACGGCTTCCAGGTGGGCGTGGGCAAATCCGTGTTCGTGGTGCCGCTGGATGTGGTGGAGGAATGCGTGGAATTCACGCCCGACTACGCCAGCGACTACATCGACCTGCGCGGCAGCGTGCTGCCGTATGTGCGCCTGCGTGAACTGTTCGCGCTTGGCGGCAAGACCCCCGCACGCGAAAGCATCGTGGTGATCCGCCAGGGCGCACAGCGCTTCGGCCTGGTCGTGGACACCTTGCTGGGCGAATGGCAGACGGTGATCAAGCCGCTGTCCAAGGTCTTCGCCCAGGTCAAGGGCATCAGTGGTTCCAGCATCCTGGGCAGCGGCGATGTCGCGCTGATCCTGGATGTGCCCAGCCTGCTTCAGCAGTTGCACCCCAACCAGGATGCGTTGGCGGCCTGAGCGTTCGCAGTCCCGCTCCGACCATCCGCATCGTTCGTCGTTACCTGACCCCAGGACACTCGCCATGTCACACCGTCTTCCGATCGCCACCCAACTCTGGTTCACCGCCGCGCTTGCGGTGGCCTTGCCCGTCCTCGTGATCGTCGCCGGCTTCGCGCTGACGCTCTCGCATGCGGCCCTGCTCGGCGCCAGCATCGTGGCCGCACTGATCAGCGGCGCCTTGCTGGTGTGGGCAATCCGCCTGGCCAGCGACTCGCTGGAGCTGGCCACCACCACGCTGGACGCGTTCTCGCGCGGCAACTTCGATGTCGCCCTGCCGCAGACACGCGACGAGCAGGCCGGCGACGTGCTGCGCGGCCTGCGCAAGGTGCAGAGCGGCATCCGTCACGTCAACGAAGAGATCAACCGCGTCTGGCGCGAACACGATGCCGGGCAGATCGAGGCGCGCATCGACGTGGCGCGCTTCGACGGCGATTTCCGCACCCTGGGCGATGGCATCAACCGCATGGTGGCCAGCCATATCGCCGTGAACAAGCAGGCCATGGCGTGCGTGGCGGAGTTCGGCCGCGGCAACTTCGCCGCCGAGCTGGAGCGCCTGCCGGGCCAGAAGGCCTTCATCAACGACGTCGTGGACCAGATCCGCGGCAACCTCATCGGCATGGTCGCCGAAGTCAACCACATGTCCGCCGAGCACGATGCCGGCGACATCGACGTGGTCATCGACACGCAGCGCTTCACCGGCGATTTCCGCCGCATGGCCGAGGGCATCAACACCATGGTCGCCGGCCACATCGCGGTCAAGAAACAGGCCATCGCCTGCGTCGGCGAGTTCGGCCGCGGCAACTTCACCGCGCAGCTGCCGTTGCTGCCGGGCAAGAAGCGCTTCATCAACGACACCATCGAACAGGTGCGCGGCAACCTCACCGGGTTGATCGGCGAGATCAACCACATGTCGGCCGAACACGAGGCCGGCGATATCGACGTGGTCATCGACAGCGGACGTTTCGACGGCGACTTCCGCAGCATGGCGCTGGGCATCAACCAGATGGTGGGCGCGCATATCGCGGTGAAGAAGCTGGCGATGGGTGTGGTGGCCGAATTCGGCCGCGGCAATTTCGATGCCCCGCTGGCGCAGCTGCCCGGCAAGAAGGCCTTCATCAACGACACCGTGGAACGTGCGCGCGGCAACCTGCGCAGCATCTCCGAAGTGATCCAGGTGATGGGCGCGATGGCCGAAGGCGACCTCACCCACACCGTGGAAGGCCGCTACGAAGGCGCGTTCGCCGACATGCAGCGTTACGTCAACACCACCATGACCCGCCTGACCGAGATCGTGGACGAGGTCAATCGCAACGCCGAGAACCTGGCCAGTGCGTCGGAAGAAGTCAGCGCCACCGCGCAGGCGCTTGCGCAGGCCGCCAGCGAACAGGCCGCCGGCGTGGAAGAAACCAGCGCCTCGCTGGAGCAGATGACCGCCTCCATCGCGCAGAACACCGAAAACGCGCGCGTCACCGACAGCATGGCCGCCAAGGCCGCCAGCGAAGCGGCCGACGGTGGCGACACCGTGCGCGCCACCGTGGTGGCGATGAAGGACATCGCCAGGAAGATCGGCATCATCGACGACATCGCGTACCAGACCAACCTGCTGGCGCTCAACGCCGCCATCGAAGCGGCGCGTGCCGGCGAACATGGCAAGGGCTTTGCCGTGGTGGCCGCCGAAGTACGCAAGCTGGCCGAGCGCAGCCAGATCGCTGCGCAGGAGATCGGTGAAGTGGCCGGCTCCAGCGTGGAACTGGCCGAGAGCGCCGGCCGCGTACTGGGCGAGATGGTGCCCTCGATCCGCCGCACCTCCGACCTGGTGCAGGAGATCGCCGCCGCTTCCGAAGAACAGACCGCCGGCGTCAGCCAGATCAACACCGCGGTCGGCCAGTTGAACCAGACCACCCAGTCGGCTGCGGCCAATGCCGAAGAACTGGCCGCCACATCCGAAGAAATGAGCGCGCAGGCCGAACAGCTGCAGCAGCTGATGGGCTTCTTCCGGCTGGGCAACGGCGGACGTGGCGCCGTGCCGGCCAGCAAGAGCGGGCCGCGACGTGTGGTGCAGCCCGGCCACGCGCCGGTGGTCAGCGTAGCGACACGCCGCACCAACGTACGCCAGATCGGCGTGGCGGCGGCCACTGCCGATGCCATCGACGAATCGCAGTTCGCCAGCTTCTGAGGTGCCGACGATGCACACGCACACTGCCAACAGCACCGCACCGTCGCCGGCGGCCCCGCAGCAATATCTCACCTTTACGCTGGGTGGGGAGATGTTCGGCCTGGGGATTCTCGGCATCAAGGAGATCATCGAATACCGCGCGCCCACCGATGTGCCGATGATGCCGCCGGCATTACGTGGCGTGATCAACCTGCGCGGCGCGGTGGTGCCGGTGGTGGACCTGCAGCAGCGCTTCGGACGCAGCGCCAGCGCAATCACCAAGCGCAGTTGCATCGTGATCGTGGAGATCGCGCACGCCGACACGCAGCAGGTGCTCGGGCTGCTGGTGGATGCGGTGAGCGAAGTGCTGGAGATCGCCACGGGCGATATCGTCGACACACCGAGTTTCGGCGCCGGCATCGCGCGCGACTTCATCCAGGCCATGGGCAAGATCGGCGAGCGCTTCGTGATCCTGCTCGATGCCGATGCCGTGCTGGGCAACGATGCGCTCGCCCAGCTTCCTGCCGCCGCGCTGGCGGCCTGACTTTCGCATGCACGCAAGGATTCCCATGCGCCCCGCCCTTCTCTCCTGCAACTGCACGCTGGCCGGCCCGGTACTGGTGGTCGACGACAGCGTGGTCCAGCGCGAACACGCCATGGCGTTATGCCGCCAGCTTGGCGCCACGCAGGTCGATGGCGCCGGCGACGGTCACGCGGCGCTGGATTGGCTGAGCCACGCCACGGCGCCGTCGCTGCTGCTGATCGATCTGGAAATGCCCGGCATGGACGGCGTGCAACTGCTCGACGCGCTGGCCCGCGGCCAGTACGGCGTGCCGGTCGTGGTGGTGTCGCAACGCGGCGGCGCGCTGATCGATGCGGTGATGCAGCTCAGCCGCAGTGCCGGCGTGCGCGTGCTGGGCGGGATCGAAAAACCGATGAACCTGCAGGACCTGGCCACCGTGCTGGATTGCGAGCCGGACAGCGGTACCACGACGCCCGTCGCATCGGCGGCGGCGATCTCGCCGTTGATGTCCAGCGGCGGCGCGGCCGCCTCGCGGCTGGACCGCGCGATGCGGCGCGGCGAAATCCGCGTGGCCTACCAACCCAAGCTCGACCTGAAGGATGGCCGCCTGCGCGGTGTGGAAGCGCTGGCACGCTGGCGCCGGCCGCAGGGCGACATGATCGGCCCGGACCGCTTCATCCCGCTGGCCGAACGCGAAGGGCTGATCCATGCGCTGACCCAGCAGGTCATCGACAAGGCCATCGCGCAGCTGGTGGACTGGCGCGCCGAAGGTTTCGAGCTGAGCCTGGCCTTGAACCTGTCGCCGCGCCTGCTGAGCGAAGAGGATTTTCTCGAACAGCTGTGCGGCAAGCTGAGTGACAACGGCCTGAGCCCGGCCGACCTGGTGCTGGAACTGACCGAGAGCGCCATCGTGGAGCCGGCCAACGCGCTGAGCATGCTGGCGCGGTTGCGCCTGCACGGGTTCGGCCTGTCGATCGACGACTACGGTACCGGCTTCTCCTCGCTGCAGCGCCTGGCCAGCATCCCGTTCACCGAACTCAAGCTGGACCGCAGCTTCGTGCAGGCCGCGCATCGCAGCCGCAGCCAGCGCACCGTGCTCGAATCCACCCTGGAGCTGGCGCATCGTCTGGAGCTGACCGCCGTGGCCGAAGGGGTGGAAACCCCGGACGACTGGCGGCTGCTGCGCGAGCTGGGGTGCGATCTGGCGCAGGGCTATCTGATGGGGTCGCCGATGCCCGGCCCGATGTTGTCGGACTGGTGGCGCGAGCACGCCGTGCGCATTGCGCGCCTGAGCGACAGCAGCGTGCCCAGCGATGCGGACGTGGCCTGAGCCGATGAGCACCGCAACCGCCATCACCGAACAGGAGTTCGGCCGCTTTCAGCGTTTCATCTTCGAAGCGGCCGGCATCAGCATTTCCTCCGGCAAGAAAGCCATGCTGTGCGGCCGCCTGGGCAAGCGCCTGCGCGAGCACCAGTTCAGCAGCTACACCCAGTATCTGCAGCTGCTGGAAAGCCGCCAGGACCGTGCGGAAATCCAGACCGCGATCGATCTGCTGACCACCAACGAAACCTATTTCTTCCGCGAGCCCAAGCACTTCGAGCTGCTGCGCAAGCTGGCCGCAGAGCATCGCGGCGGGCTGCCGTTCCGCTGCTGGAGCGCGGCCAGCTCCAGCGGCGAGGAGGCCTACAGCATGGCGATGGTGCTGGACGACACCCTGCAGGGGCGTCCGTTCGAGGTCGTGGGCACCGACATCAGCACGCGCGTCCTGGCCAAGGCACGCACCGGGCATTACGCGCTGCAACGCATCGACGGCATCCCGCAGCCGTATCTCAAACGCTATTGCCTGCGTGGTCAGGGCGAGTACGCCGGTACCTTGCTGGTGGAGCGCCGCCTGCGCGACCGCGTGCAGTTCGTGCACGCCAACCTCAACGCTGCGCTGCCGCCGCTGGGCAGCTTCGATGCGATCTTCCTGCGCAATGTCATGATCTATTTCAACGGGCAGACCAAGCGCGAGGTGATCCTGCGCGTGCTGGCCGCCCTCAAGCCGGGCGGGCATTTCTGCATCGGCCACTCGGAAAGCCTGAGCGAACTCGACATCGATCTGGTCCAGGTGGCACCCTCGATTTTCCGCAAGGCATGACCCAAGGATTCACCGTGTCGACAGCGCTCAACCGCCCCACCGCCAATCCCGCCACCATCAAGGCCATGGTGGTCGACGACTCGGCGGTGGTGCGCCAGGTGCTGGTGGGCGTGCTCAACGACGCGCAAGGCATCGAGGTGATCGCCACGGCCGCCGACCCGCTGCTGGCCATCGACAAGATGCGCCAGCAATGGCCGGACGTGATCGTGCTGGACGTGGAAATGCCGCGCATGGACGGCATCACCTTCCTGCGCAAGATCATGAGCGAGCGGCCCACCCCGGTGGTGATCTGCTCCACGCTCACCGAAAAGGGCGCACGCGTCACCATGGACGCGCTGGCCGCGGGCGCGGTGGCGGTGGTGACCAAGCCGCGCCTGGGGCTCAAGCAGTTCCTCACCGATTCGGCCGACGAGCTGGTGGCCACCGTACGCAGCGCCGCACGCGCCAACGTCAAGCGGCTGGCCGCACGCGTCACCGCCGCACCGATGGAGCCGGAAGTCAAACACACCGCCGACGTGATCCTGCCGGCACAGAGCGGGCGCGCCCTGGCGCAGACCACCGAGCGCATCGTCGCCATCGGCACCTCCACCGGCGGCACCCAGGCGCTGGAAGAAGTGCTGACCGCGTTGCCGCGCGTGTGCCCGGGCATCGTGATCGTGCAGCACATGCCGGAGAAGTTCACCGCCGCCTTTGCTGCGCGCCTCAACGGCCTGTGCCAGATCGCCGTGAAAGAAGCTGCCAACAACGACCGCGTGATGCCGGGCCGCGCCCTGATCGCGCCCGGTGGCAAACACCTGCTGCTGCGGCGCAGTGGCGCGCAATATTTCGTCGAAGTGATGGAAGGCCCGCCAGTGAACCGGCACCGCCCGTCGGTGGATGTGCTGTTCCGCTCCGCTGCACGTGCGGCCGGCAGCAACGCGCTCGGCATCATCATGACCGGCATGGGCGATGACGGCGCCGCCGGACTGCTGGAAATGCGTCAGGCCGGCGCGCGCACGGTGGCGCAGGACGAGCACACCAGCATCGTGTTCGGCATGCCCAAGGAAGCGATCAAACGCGGCGGCGCGGACCGCATCCTGCCACTGGGCGCGATGGCACGCGAGATCGTGACGCAGCTGCAATAACCCGACAGACGTCCGCGTCACGCGCCAACGGATCTGACCAGGCCGCCACACTCCCTTCTCCCACCTGCGGGAGAAGGTGCCCGAAGGGCGGATGAGGGCAACCCGCTGACCAAACCAGCTACAGCTGCGACTCCAGCGGGAACCAGCCCATCACCGTTGCCGCGCCGCGCCGCCACACGCTTGCGGCCGGCTCGCGTGACCACACCTCCGGCGGCGTTGCGGCGTCGTCGTGCCAGCGCAGCTCACCCTGGTCCAGCGTCACGCGGTAACTCACCGGCGCACTGACCTTATGGTTGTACAGCCGCTCGAGCTCTGCAGTGACCACCCGGTCGTCGAACAGCAGCCCCATTTCGGTATTGAGGTTCATCGAGCGCGGGTCCAGGTTGAACGAGCCGATGAAACCGCTGCTGTCGTCCACCACAAACGCTTTGGTGTGCAGGCTGGCGCCGCTGGAGCCGAACAGGCTGCCATCGGGTTTGCCCATCGGCTTGAGCTCGTGCAGGCGCACGCCCTGCTGCAGCAGTGGCACCCGATAGTCGGCGTAGCCACTGTGCACGGCGACCACATCGTTTGCCGCCAGCGAATTGGTCAGGATATTGACCCGGACATTACGCCGACGCAGCTCGCCGATCCAGCGCATGCCCTCGTCGCCGGGCACGAAGTATGGCGAGATCACTTTCAACTCGTGCTGCGCGCGCGCCATCTCGCCGATCAACACCGGCGTCATCCAGTCGGCCTGCGGCGGTGCGCCTTCGGCCTTCTCCGGCGGATCGGAGACGATGCGTGCATGGTCCAGCCAATGCACCGCACGATCGCCCTGCATCAGCGCATGCACGCTCGGCGAGCGGCGCAGCCGCTCCACGTACGGGTGCGCGCGTGCCGAGGCCACGCCGGCATCCAGGCTGCCACGCAGCGCCTCCAGCGCCTGCGGCTTTGCCGTCACCAGGGCGGCCAGCGGCAAGGCATTGGGGCTGTTCCAGTACGCATCGAAGTTGCCTTCGGCCTGCTGCACCGTCGGGCCCATCAGCGCTGCATCCATGTCCATGAAGTTGGTATCGCGCGCGGCATCGAAATATTCGTCGCCCACGTTGCGCCCACCCACCACCGCAATCCGCCCATCGGCAATCCAGGCCTTGTTGTGCATGCGCCGATTGATGCTGAACATGCGTAGCACCATCTCCACGCCGCGCATCAGGGTGCCTTCGCGCGCGCGGGTGGGGTTGAACAGGCGGATCTCGATCATCGGATGGCTGTCGAGCGCGGCCAGCACCGAATCGCTGCCATGGATGTTCATGTCGTCCAGCAGCAGGCGCACGCGCACGCCGCGGTCGGCAGCACGCAGCAACTCGTTGTGCAGCAGATTGCCGGTGAAATCGGCATGCCAGATGTAGTACTGCAGATCCAGGCTGCGCCCGGCCGCACGCGCGGTGAGCGCACGCACTGCAAACGCATCGATATTGTCGGACAGGATCACCATGCCGGTCTGATCGGGGTGCGCCTGCTGCAAGGGCGCCACCACCTGATCGATCGGCGTGCTGACGACCGTGGCCGGCAACGCATGGCTTACCGGGCCGCGCTGGCGGTCGGCAAAGCGGCCGTACCCGTACAACGACAGCGCACTGCCCAGCACGAACACGGCGATGCCGATGCCCATCCACTTGAAGACGTTACGCTTGCTCACTGCCGGCCCTGACATTCACGACGCGCCAGTGTAGATGCTGCCCCTGCAGCGGCGCGTGCAGGGCCTGCTACGCAAGCGGGCTCGACAACCCTGGAAAATAAGGGTTTTTTGATCGCTCTTGCCGGCATCGCCTGCGCAAGCGGCGTGCATGCCAAACGGCAACGCACGCACCTCCGGGACGACGCGACCAGGTCCCACCCGACGCAACCCAGCTGCACGCAGCCACGCGCAACTGCAGGGACCCCCACCATCACCGACTGCGCCCGCTGTCGCAGAACGCAGTCGTGCAGCGGCCGCCTACCAGATGGCGACACGCGCCTTGTCACCGCGCACCATCGCGTCACCCGGCTTGCACTGGAACGCTTGCGCAAACACCGGCATGTTCGACGGCGCACCGTTGGCGCGGAAATTGGCTGGCGCGTGCGGATCGGTGTTCAGGCGCACACGCAATTCGCCATCGGTGAAGTTGCGACGCCACACGGTCGCCCAGTTCATGAAGAAACGCTGATCCTGCGAATAGCCGTCGATCTGCCTGTTGGCATCGGGCTGTTCCTTCAACGCCATTTGCAGGGCATCGTAGGCCACGGTCAGCCCGCCCAGGTCACCGATATTTTCGCCCAGCGTCAGCTTGCCTTTGACATGCACGCCGGGGATGGCTTCATAGCCGTCGAACTGTGCCACCAGTTGATCGGTGCGCTGGGTGAACAGCTTGCGGTCCGCATCCGTCCACCAGCTGGCGAAGTTGCCCTTGGCATCGAACTGGCTGCCGGAGTCGTCGTAGCCGTGCATCATCTCGTGCCCGATCACCGCACCGATGCCGCCGTAATTGAGCGCCGGATCGGCCTTGGGATCGAAGAACGGCGGCTGCAGGATGGCGGCGGGAAACACGATCTCGTTGCGGGTGGCGTTGTAGTACGCGTTGACGGTCTGCGGCGTCATGTGCCACTCGCGCTTGTCCACCGGCTTGCCGATCTTGTCGAGCATGTAGCGATAGTTAAACGCCTGCGCGGCCTGCATGTTGGCCAGGAAGCCATCGCCGCGCGTCTGCAGCCCGGACCAGTCACGCCATTGATCCGGATAACCGATCTTGGGCGTGAAACTGGCCCACTTCTCCAGCGCGCGCTGCTTGGTCTCGGCGCTCATCCAATCGAGCCTTTCCAGGCGCGCCTTCAACGCAGCCGACAGGTTCTGCACCAGTTGCTGCATCTGCTCCTTCGACTCGGCCGGAAATGCAGACTGCACGTAGAGCTGGCCCAGCGCCTCGCCCATGGCCTCGTTGACCGCGTTCAAGGTGCGCTTCCAGCGCGGCAGCATGTCCTGCTGACCGCGCAGCGTCCTGGAATAGAAATCGAAGTTGGCCTGCTCGAACGGCTTGGCCAGATACGGCGCCGCCTCGTCCACGCTGTGGAAACGCAGATACGCCTTCCAGGTATCCACCGGGGTGTCGGCGAGCATCGCATCGAGCTCGGCAAAGTACCCGGGCTGGCTGAGCGAAAAGGTGCCGGCCGGCACCTTGAGCGCACTGAAAAATGCCTGCCAGTCGAAGTGCGGCGTCACCGCATTGGCGCCGGCCACATCGACCGGGTTGTAACGCTTGGCCGGGTCGCGCAGTTCGATCCGCGACAACGAGGCGGCGGCCAGCCGCGTCTCGAACGCCATGACCGCCTTGGCCTGGGTCGCCGCCTGCGCGGCCGGAATGCCGGACAGCTCCAGCACGCGTGCGATGTAGGCCACGTACTGTTCGCGGATCTTGGCTTGCGCCGGATCGGTGTAGTAGCCCTTCTCGGGCAGGCCCAGGCCGCCCTGCCCCGCATAGGCGATCATCTGCTCGGAATTCTTGTAGTCGGCGTTGGCGCCGAACGAGAACATGAAGCCCTGGCCCTTGGCATAGCTGTCGCGCAGCCACGCGGCGATGGACGGCGTATCGGTCAGCGCATCGATCGCTTTCAACTGCGGTTGCAGCGGGGTGATGCCGGCGGTGTCGATCGCTGCCTCGTCCGAACCGGTGCGCCACAGGTCGGCAATCTTGGCGTCCACCGAACCGGCCGACAGATTGCCGCGCGCCAGCTGCTCCACCAGCGCGTGCTGGATGGTCAGCGAACGCTCGGCCAGCACTTCAAAGCTGCCCCAGCTGGTGCGATCGGACGGCACTGGGTTGGCCTTGAGCCACTTGGCGTTGACGAAGCCGTTGAGGTCCTGACATGCAGCGATGCTCGGGTCCAGATCGCCGCTGCTGAACGCCACGATCGGCGCATCGAGCTTGGACACATCGACCTTGGTCGGTGCAGCCGGCGGGGTGGTGGGCGTCCCCTTGGCCGTGTCGTTGGAGGCGCCGCATGCAGACAACGCAACCACGATGGCCACCGCAAGCGATAGCGGCGCGAACTTGCTCAACTTCATTGAATTCTCCAAGGCATGACCGCGCATGCGCGGTCGAAAAAAGTCGGCAGCCCGTCGGGAGCCACTGGCGAAGAGCAGCGCATCAAGCGGCGCTCGCACCCTCGTCAGTCACTCTGCAACCGGCCACACCAGATCACTGCAGCGGCACCGCGACGCTCTAGCGTCCGTTGCCGCGCTTTATAGAAACGTCATTGCAACGGCAGGCCGCCGGCGCGTCTGCCACTGACGCCGCGAACGGCTGTTTCACCCAATACCTGCATCCCGGCGCAACACGCACCGTCGCAGGCAGTCACCGACGCGCGTAGAACGGCGCCATCAACAGGTAGACCGGATACGCCAACCCCATCAGCACCAGGGCGACCTCATGCCCGGACGCCGCATCGGCCCACGCTTCCATCTGCCGTACCGGGCCGAACAGACCCATCGCCAGCATCACCACACCGAGCACGCAGATCAGCAAGGCCAATGCCAGCCCGGGGCCGGAGATGCTGGCGCCGGTCAATACCGCAACTGCACCGCTTCCACCGGCCAACAACGTCCCCACGGTCACCAGATACGCGCGACAGTAAGTGGCAGTCATCTGCTGGGTTCTACGTTTGCCGGACATCATGTCTCGCCTGCACTAGCGCGGCGCGTGCGCGATTCACGCCCACGCGCCGTTTCCATTCACCACGGCCCACAGCCTCCTGCAGCCGCACACCACACACGACAGGCGCTGCGCGCGAGCACGCAGCGCTTGAACGCCAGCAGCGATTACTTCGCCTTGCCCTGGTTGGCTACGGCTTCGGCCGCGCGCTTGGCCGCTTCCGGGTCGCCCAGGTAACGGAAGCTGCGCACCTGCAGGTTGTCGTCCAGCTCGAACAGCAGCGGGATGCCGGTGGGGATGTTGAGCTCCAGGATCTGCTCGTTGGAGACGTCGTTGAGGTACTTGTACAACGCGCGCAGCGAGTTGCCGTGCGCGGTCACCAGCACGGTCTGCCCGGCCTTCAACTGCGGCGCAATCGCGTCGTGCCAGTACGGCAGCACGCGCACCAGCGTGGTTGCCAGCGACTCGGTCCCCGGCAACGCATTGCGGTCGAGCGTGGCGTAACGACGGTCGTGACACGGGTGGCCCGGGTCGGCAACGTCCATCGCCGGCGGCGGGATGTCGTAGGAACGGCGCCAGATCTTGACCTGCTCCTCGCCGTGTTTGGCCGCGGTTTCGGCCTTGTCCAGGCCTTGCAGGCCACCGTAGTGGCGCTCGTTGAGGCGCCAGCTCTTGGACACCGGCAGCCAGTCCTGGTCGAGCTCCTTCAACGCGCCCTGCAGCGTGTGGATGGCGCGCTTGAGTACCGAGGTGTGGGCAACATCGAACTGCAGCCCTTCGTCCTTCATCAGCTTGCCGGCCGCCGTCGCTTCCTGGCGGCCCTGCTCGGTGAGTTCCACATCCACCCAGCCGGTGAAACGGTTGTCCAGGTTCCATTGGCTCTGGCCATGGCGCAGCAGTACGAGTTTGCGGGTCACTACGGTTCTCCGATTGGGGGCCGATCAGCCTGCGATTGTAGCGGCAGCGCGTGCATCGCAGGCGTGCACGAGATCGCCACGGCCCGCACGCGATGCTGTGGCCATGCACACCAACGACCCCGTCTTCGCCGGTTGGGACGGCAGCGCGACCCAGGCGCGACAGTTGCAACAGCAACTGGCACAGCGCGTGGTGCTACAGGATGAGGTGAGCGCAACGCCGCAGCTGCTTGCAGGCTTCGACGTCGGGTTCGAAGACGACGGCCAGACGACGCGCGCGGCCGCCGTGTTGCTGGATGCGCACACGCTGCTGCCACTGGAAACGCATGTCGCACGCGTGCCGACCTCGATGCCGTACGTGCCCGGCCTGCTCAGTTTTCGCGAACTGCCGGCATTGCAGCAGGCCCTGGCGCTGCTGTCGCGCACGCCGGAGCTGGTCTTCATCGACGGCCAGGGCATTGCGCATCCACGCAAGCTGGGCATCGCGGCCCACTTCGGCGTGGTGACCGGCCTGCCCTGCATCGGCGTGGCCAAGCAACGCCTGGCCGGCAGCTTCAGCGAACCCGGCCCCGAACGCGGCGATCACAGCCCGATCCTGCTTGCCGGTGCACAGATCGGCTGGGCGCTGCGCAGCAAGCTGCGCTGCAACCCCTTGATCGTTTCGCCCGGCCATCGCGTTTCCATGCACGGCGCCCTCGACTGGACGATGCGCACCTTGCGCGCCTATCGCCTGCCCGAACCCACGCGCCTGGCCGACCGCATCGCCTCGCGTCGTGGCGAGGTCGAGCTGCCTACGCAGACGCGCCTGCTATAGGGCACGCCTGATAGGTGATCACCACCTCGCGCGCGGCGCTTGGCGACATCACCTGCATACGGAACATTCCATCTTGGCCGATGCGCTGCACAGCACCTGATGCGCATGCGACGCTTTGGCTCCCAGTCCGTCACGAGCCACCGCCATGACCACTCTGATTGCCCCACGCGTACATGACATCGGTGGGCTGGAAGTGCGCCGCGCCGTGCCCACCTTGCAGGCGCGCAGCGTGGGGCCGTTTGTCTTCGTCGACCACATGGGCCCGGCGGTGCTCGAACCGGAGCACGGCATCGATGTCCGTCCGCACCCGCATATCGGCCTGGCTACGGTCACCTTCCTGTGGGCCGGCGAGATCGGGCACCGCGACACGCTGGGGTCTGATCAGGTGATCCGCCCCGGCGACGTCAACTGGATGACCGCCGGTCGCGGCATCGCCCATTCCGAACGCACGCCCGGCCCCGAGCGTGCACGCCAGCACGCACTGCACGGCATGCAGACCTGGATCGCACTCCCGCGCTCGGCCGAAGAAACCGCGCCGGCCTTCCATCACCACGCCGCCGCCAGCCTGCCGCAGCAGCGCCGCGATGGCGTCTGGTTGCGCGTGATCGCCGGCCGCGCCTATGGCGAGGAATCGCCGGTGCAGGTGTTCAGCGGCACGCTCAATGTGGCGCTGGACCTGGCACCGGACGCGGAGATCGACCTGGATGCCGGCCACGCCGAGCGCGCCCTGTACATCCTGGAAGGCGAGGCGCAGCTGGATGGCGCCGATGTACCGGCGCGCCACCTGATCGTGCCCTCGCCCGGCGCCCGCGGCCGCCTGCGCGCCAGGACGCCGCTCAAGGCCATGCTGCTCGGCGGCGAGCCGCTGGATGGGCCGCGCCATCTGTGGTGGAACTTCGTGTCCAGCTTCAAGGAGCGCATCGAGCAGGCCAAGGACGACTGGCAGGCCGGTCGCTTCGGCACCATCCCGGGCGACGACCAGGACTTCATTCCGCTGCCGCAAACACCGGCGCCCAAACCGGTTAATTACCCTTGAAACCGTGCGCGGCGAGCGGCGCGCTTCGCCGCCCGTCACCAGGTCTCGCAATGGAAGTGCCCTGCCGCACAGGCCATGCCACACCGAAATGCGACATGGCTTGAGCCAGCTCGCAAAACTGTGGTAGTGATGCAGGCGTAGGCGCACGTCGAGTGGACGGCATGCCCAGGCGGGGAGCCTGAGGCGATGCAGCGGCACGGGGTCGACGTCGCTCCGTCTCATCATCCACTGCCCGGGGAACCTTGCATGAAGTCTGCATCCTGCCTAGTCGGCCTGAGCCTGCTGCTGGCCGCCGCGACCACCCACGCCCAGACCTCGCCGGTCTGCCCACCGCTGCCGCCCGCCTCCGGCCTGCAGTGGAACGAGCTGGCAGGTGCCGACTACCTGGTCTGCAAGGCAGTGACCGCCGATGGCCGGCAGGTCGTCGGGGTGATGCTCACCACCCGCGACCCGGCCATGACGCTGGCACGCGACCGCCGCGCCGAAAAAGGCCAGATCCAGCAGGAAGATTTCTACTGGTACAAGCTCGATCTGGGCGGCCGCGAGATGCCCGGCATGGAATCGCGCCGCGTCACCGTGGTGGAGCTGGGCAAGAAACGGTATGCGCAGCTGTGGATCGACGGCGCCAGCACCGAGGAACTGGCCTCGATGCAGTCGCTGGTGCAGTCGATGGATCTGCAGCCGGCCAGTCTTGCGTTGCAGCGCTGAGGCAGCGCGTCGCCGCATTGCTGGCTGTCGATACAGCAACCTTGCAGCGCGCCGGCTTGCCCGGCGCGCTGTAGGTCACATCAGGCGGCCTGCTGCAGCCGGCCTTGCCGCCACGAATCGCCCCACGTGCGCGCATCTTCGCGCCAGCGTCATGCCGGCGCGAGCGAAAACCTACCCGCTGCAGCCCTGAGCCAAGGCGCCGCGACTGGCGATCGGCATCAGCGTCGCGATCGCGCGTTCCATGCCGATCGCGTCACCGCCTCCCCGGAGCGACTGGCAAGCGTTTGTCAGCCTGCCAGCGTCGTTGCTTGGTCACCCATGCCGGCCGCCTGCAGCTGGCTGTCGATGCGCACTTCGCCAGTCAGCAGGCGATGGATCGGGCACTTGTCGGCCACCTCCAGCAAGCGTGCGCGCTGGTCGTCATCCAGTGCACCGTCGAGCACGATCTCGCGGGTGATCGCCGTGCCGGCGGCACCGCGCTGGGTGTAATGCAGATGCACATGCACCGCCGTCAGCGGCCACTGCTTGCGTGTGGCCACCATCGACAGCGTGATCGCCGTGCAGGCACCCAGGGCGCCGAGCACCTGCGATTCCGGATCCGGCCCGGCATCGGCGCCGCCGTTGGCCGGCTGGGTATCGCCGAGCCAGCGGTGCTGGCCGTCGTGGATGGTGACGGTATATGGCACCGCAGTGGTGCCGACGCTGACCGGGCGATCACTCATGTCCCTCTCCTGCGCTAGATGAGATGGCCGGGCTCAGAACCGGCCTTCCTGGAAATCGACGAACGCCTGCATCAATTCCTGCTTGGTGTTCATCACGAACGGCCCGTGCCGCATCACCGGCTCGTTGAGCGGGCGGCCGGCCACCACGATCAGTTGCGCGCCCTGTGCCCCTGCGCGCAGCGTCAGCCGCTCGCCGCCGCCCAGCACCGCCAGTTCCTGCGCGGGCAAGGGGCGCGAGGCGTCGCCCTCGCCCACGACCACCGCGCCCTCGAACGCATACGCAAACGCGTTGTGCCCGCTGGGCAGCAGGTAATCCCACTCCACGTTCGGCTCCAAGGCGATATCCAGATACACCGGGCTGGTCGCAGGCTGCACGATCGGGCCGACGACATCGCCCACCGCTCCGGCTATCACCTTGACCGTGACGCCGGGCGCCGGGTGCGCCACCGGAATGTGGTCCGGCGCGTATTCCTGGTACCTGGGGTCGGTCATCTTGTCGCGCGCCGGCAGGTTCACCCACAGCTGAAAGCCGCGCATGCGCCCGGATTCCTGTTCGGGCATTTCCGAATGGATCAGGCCGCGCCCGGCGGTCATCCACTGCACGCTGCCCGGGGTCAGCAGGCCTTCGTTGCCGTGGTTGTCCTTGTGCCGCATGCGCCCGTCGAGCATGTAGGTCACCGTCTCGAAGCCGCGATGCGGGTGGCTGGGGAAGCCGCCGATGTAGTCCTCGGCCTTTTCGGTACCGAACTCGTCCAGCATCAGAAACGGGTCCAGCTCCGGCAATTGCGGGGTACCGATGACGCGGGTCAACTTGACGCCGGCGCCGTCGGAGGTCACTTGGCCGTGGATGGTGCGCAGCACATGCGCCGCTGTGTTGGTGGTGGTGCTCATGGCAGTGTCCCTGTGCAAGGTGTCGTGCGCCCATCATGGGTGCCCGGGATGCGGCGCCCAACCGCGACCGTTGCAACCGATCGTTCCAAACGCCTCCCGCTGGCGCCGCCAGCGCCGCATGCAGGCAACTCTACGACCAAAGTTTTACCCCGCCGCTGACCCCTGCCATTGACCGCAGGCGGGCACGGGGGGACCCTTGAGTGAATCGTTCCTGAGGGATATGCATGAAAGGGTTCTCGAAGCTGGCCTGGGGCGCGCTGGCGCTGCTGGCCGCGTTCTGCCTGGGTACCGTGGCATTGCGGCGTGGCGAGCACATCAACGCGTTGTGGATCGTGGTGGCGGCGGTGTCGATCTATCTGATCGCCTACCGGTTCTACAGCCTGTTCATCGCCGACAAGGTGATGCAGCTGGACATCACCCGCGCCACGCCGGCGGTGGCCAACAACGACGGCCTGGATTACGTGCCCACCAACAAGCACGTGCTGTTCGGCCATCACTTCGCCGCCATCGCCGGGGCCGGGCCGTTGGTGGGCCCGGTGCTTGCCGCGCAGATGGGCTACCTGCCCGGGCTGCTGTGGCTGGTGGTGGGCGTGGTGTTTGCCGGCGCGGTGCAGGACTTCGTGGTGCTGTTCCTGTCCAGCCGCCGCAACGGGCGCTCGCTGGGCGATCTGGTGCGCGAAGAGATGGGCCAGGTGCCCGGCACCATCGCCTTGTTCGGCGCGTTCCTGATCATGATCATCATCCTGGCGGTGCTGGCGATGGTGGTGGTCAAGGCATTGGCCGAGAGCCCCTGGGGCATGTTCACGGTGATCGCCACCATGCCCATCGCGCTGATGATGGGCGTGTACATGCGCTACATCCGCGTCGGCAAGATCGGCGAGATCTCGGTGGTGGGATTGATCCTGCTGCTGGGCGCGATCTGGCTGGGTGGCAAGGTCGCCGCCGACCCGACCTGGGGCCCGGCCTTCACCTTCACCGCCAAGCAGATCACCTGGATGCTGATCGGCTACGGCTTCGTCGCCTCGGTGCTGCCGGTGTGGCTGCTGCTGGCACCGCGCGACTACCTGTCCACCTTCCTCAAGATCGGCACCATCCTGGCCCTGGCCATCGGCATTCTTGTGGTGATGCCGGACCTCAAGATGCCGGCGCTGACCCAGTTCGCGTCCACTGGCGACGGGCCGGTGTGGAAGGGCGGCATCTTCCCGTTCCTGTTCATCACGATTGCCTGTGGTGCAGTGTCCGGCTTCCATGCCCTGATCGCCTCCGGCACCACGCCCAAGCTGCTCGCCAATGAAGGCCACATGCGCTACATCGGCTACGGCGGCATGCTGATGGAATCGTTCGTAGCCATCATGGCGCTGGTGGCCGCCTCGATCATCGAGCCCGGCATCTACTTCGCGATGAACAGCCCGGCCTCGCTGGTCGGCACCGACACGGTGGCGGTCGCGGCCAAGGTGTCCGAATGGGGCTTTGCGATCACTCCCGAAGTGCTGGAGGCCACCGCGCGCGATATCGGCGAGCACAGCATCCTGGCGCGTGCCGGCGGTGCACCCACGCTGGCCGTGGGCATCGCACAGATCCTGCATCAACTGCTGCCAGGCGAAGACACCATGGCGTTCTGGTACCACTTCGCCATCCTGTTCGAAGCCTTGTTCATCCTGACCGCAGTGGATGCCGGCACGCGCGCAGGTCGCTTCATGCTGCAGGACCTGCTGGGCAACTTCATCCCGGCGCTGAAAAAGACCGAATCGTGGACCGCCAACATCATCGCCACCGCCGGGTGCGTGGCACTGTGGGGCTATCTGCTCTACACCGGGGTGATCGATCCGTTCGGCGGCATCCAGACCTTGTGGCCGTTGTTCGGCATCTCCAACCAGATGCTGGCCGGTATCGCGCTGATGCTGGGCACGGTGGTGCTGTTCAAGATGAAGCGCGACCGCTATGCCTGGGTCACCATCGTGCCGGCGCTGTGGCTGCTGCTGTGCACGACCTACGCGGGGTTGATCAAGATCTTCGATAGCAACCCGGCGCAGGGTTTCCTGGCGCAGGCGCACAAGTTCCAGGCCGCCATCGCCAGCAACACCATCACCGCACCGGCCAAAACGGTGCCACAGATGCAGCAGATCGTCACCAACGCCTACGTCAACACCGGGCTGACGGTGCTGTTCCTGTTCGTGGTGGCTTCGATCCTTGTGTACGCAATCAAGACGATCATCGCCGCACGCCGCAATCCGCAGCGGAGCGACCGTGAAACGCCGTACGTGGCCTTGCAGCCACACCAGATGGCGGATCTGTAATGGGCACCCAACTCGTTCTGGCCAGCCAGTATCAGGTGCACCGCCGCATCTGGCGACGCCTGATCCAGACCGCGCGCTTGTGCTGCGGCATTCCCGACTACGACAACTACGTGCGCCACATGCTGGAAAAACATCCAGACAAGCCGGTAATGGACTATCCCGCCTTCTTCCGCGAGCGGCAGGATGCACGCTACGGCGGCAAGAGCGGGTTTCGCTGTTGCTGATGGGTGATCGATCGATTCGCGATCGGTTGACCGGTCAAACAAGACGTTGAAAAAGCAACAGGGCGCGATGCAAATCGCGCCCTGTTGCTTTGTTGGACGCTGCGGCTTTGCTGCAGCGCCCTTGCCCGCCCACCATCGAGGGACACACGGATTCACGGCGTGTCCTGCAAGCGCTGAGGGCACCGCGCCCTTGACGCTGTGACTTGGCTGCAGGGCCCTTGCCCGCCCACCATCGCAGGACACGCCGCAAGTACATCCATGTAGCTCCTTGGCGGCATCCATGCCGCCAAGGGTCCCGCGACGGTGGGCGGGCAAGGACCAGTCGAGATGGTCGGTGCGCATGGCTCTCAATCAGTCGCTTGGCAAACTGGCGACGCGGTGCCTTTGCTCTTCAACAAAACCCCCAACCAACTGTCTGGCGTGGTGTCCTCGCCGATTGCGGGACCGTGTGGCGGCATGGATGCCGCCACCGAGCCCCCATGGACGGGTTTACGGCGTGTCCCACGAGCGGTGAGGGCACCGCGCCCTCGACCAGACTTGAAGACAGCCGAGCGATCACGATGCGCACAGCGCATGGGTCTCAACCTGATTGTTCACTACGGACAGATCAGGCGGAGAGCTGATCATCTGCGCCTTTGCTGCAGGGCCCTTGCCCGCCCACCATCGCGGGACACGCTGCAAGTACGTCCATGTAGCTCCGTGGCGGCATCCATGC
>NZ_JBEGFC010000006.1:0-278023 GCF_040202405.1 Xanthomonas sp. WHRI 6106
GCTCAGATCCAGGCTCATACGGCAGCCCACGCCGGCTCTCGACACCTACGCTGCCACATTCCGAACAGATAAGGCTCTTCTGCGGCATCCATGCCGCAGAAGGTCCCGCGACGGTGGGCGGCCAAAGGCTGGTCACGATGGTCGGTGCACCACCAAGCAGTGCGTGCATTCATCGCTCTGAGCGATCCGCCCAGTGCCCGGCCCGGTGTTGCCGTCGCATCGGTGCCGCTTGCACGGATGCGTGGCCGTGCAGTTGCAGCGCACCGAGACGATCCGCTGCGTCAGATCTTGGCGCGCTGTTCCCGCAGGGCGGTCAATTGCACGGTCCAGTCGTTCAAGCGCGCGCGCTCCTGTTCGACCACCGCCGCCGGCGCGTTCTGCACGAAGGTGGCGTTGCCCAGCTTGCCGTTGCACTTGCCGATCTCGCCTTCCACGCGCTTGATCTCCTTGTCCAGGCGGGTGCGCTCGGCTTCCATGTCGACCAGGCCTTCCAGCGGCACCAGCAAGGTGAGCTCGCCGACGATGGCGGCGGCGGCCGGTGGCGTGCCCTGGCCGGCGTCCAGCCAGTCGATCGTCTCCAGCTTGAGCAGGAACGACAGCTGCGAGGCGAAGCGGGCAACGCGTGGGCGGTCCTCGGCGGTGCCGGCCTGCAGCAGCAGGCGCACCTGCCTGGAGGGCGGCACGTTCAATTCGCTGCGCACGCGGCGCAATGCCGACACCATCGACTTCAGCCATTCGACATCGGCGTCTGCGCTGGCGTAGCTGCTGGTGTCCACATCGCCGACCTGCGGGAAGGCCTGCAGTGAGATCGTTGCAGCGGTGATGCCGAGGCGCGGCGCAACCTGCTGCCACAGTTCTTCGGTGACGAACGGGGTCAGCGGGTGCAGCAAACGCAGCAAGGCATCGAGCACGTACAGCAGGGTGTGGCGGGTGCTGGTCGCATCTGCGGCGTCCTCGCCGTTGAGCGCAGGCTTGGCCAGTTCCACGAACCAGTCGCAGAACGCGTTCCAGGCGAACTCGTACAGCGACTGCGCGAGCAGGTCGAAGCGGTAGTTGGCATAATGCGCATGCGTTTCGGCGGTGACCTTGTCCAGCCGCGCCAGGATCCATTTCTCCGCTTCGGTACGCGGCTGCGGCACGCCGTTGAAGCGTGCGCCTTCGGTGTTCATCAGCACGAAGCGCGTGGCATTCCACAACTTGTTGCAGAAGTTCTTGTAGCCTTCGGCGCGCCCCAGGTCGAACTTGATGTCGCGGCCGTGGGTGGCGAGTGCGGCGATGGTGAAGCGCAGCGCATCCGCACCATGGGCGATGATGCCGTCCGGAAATTCCTTGCGCGTGGCTTTTTCGATCTTTTCGGCCATGCGCGGTTGCATCAAGCCATGCGTGCGCTTGGCAACCAGCGCTTCGATACTGATGCCGTCGATGATGTCCAGCGGGTCGAGCACGTTGCCCTTGGACTTGGACATCTTCTGGCCCTGCGCATCGCGGATCAGGCCGGTGATGTAGACATCGCGGAACGGCACCTGGCCGGTGAAGCTGTCGGTGGCCATGATCATGCGCGCCACCCAGAAGAAGATGATGTCGAACCCGGTGACCAGCACGCTGGAGGGCAGATAGCGCTCGAAGCCGCGCTCGGCCATCGCCTGCGCCTCCGGCCAGCCCAGCGTGGAGAACGGCCACAGCTGCGAGGAGAACCAGGTCTCCAGCACATCGCTGTCCTGATGCAACGCGATCTCTGCGCCCAGGCCATGCGTCGCTCGCACCTCGGCTTCGTCGTGGCCGACGTAATACTTGCCGGCATCGTCGAACCACGCCGGAATGCGGTGGCCCCACCACAGCTGGCGGCTGATGCACCAATCCTGGATGTTTTCCATCCAGTGGCGATAGGTATTGATCCAGTTCGGCGGCACGAACTTGACCTGGCCGCTTTCCACCAGCTCCAGCCCGCGCCTGGCCAGCGCGTCCATCTTCACGAACCACTGGTCGGTGAGATAGGGCTCGATCACCTGGCCGGTGCGATCGCCGCGCGGCACCTGCAGTTTGTGCGGCTTGGTTTCCACCAGGATGCCGAGGTCTTCCAGCTCGGACAACACCAGCTTGCGCGCATCGTAGCGGTCCAGCCCGCGATAACGCTCCGGCGCGTTGTCGTTGATGGTCGCAGTGACGGTAAATAGATTGATCAGCGGCAGGTCATGCCGCACACCCACCGCATAGTCGTTGAAATCATGCGCAGGCGTGACCTTGACCACGCCGGTGCCGAAGGCGCGGTCCACATAATCGTCGGTGATCACCGGCACCTGGCGGCCGGTGAGCGGCAGCACGATGCGTGCGCTGTGCAGGCTGGCATAGCGCGCATCGTCCGGGTGCACCATCACCGCGGTGTCGCCCAGCATGGTTTCCGGGCGCGTGGTGGCCACCACCAGATAATCGCGGGTTTCGCGCAGGGTCTCGACGCCATCGGCATCGTGCTCGATGTGTTCGTAGGTCACGCCATCGGCCAACGGGTAGCGGATCGACCACAGGAACCCGTCTTCTTCGACGTTTTCCACTTCCAGATCGGAGATGGCGGTCTTCAGCACCGGGTCCCAGTTGACCAGGCGTTGGCCGCGATAGATCAGGCCCTGTTCGTACCAGCGCACGAAGGCCTCATTCACCGCCGCCGACGGCTGCGGATCCATGGTGAAGGTGCTGCGCGACCAATCGCTGGAGGTACCCAGCCGGCGCATCTGGCGCTCGATGGTGTCGCCGGATTCAGCCTTCCATTCCCACACCTTGGCGATGAAGCCTTCGCGCCCCAGCGAGTCGCGCGTTTCGCCCTTGCCTTCCAGCGCCAGATTGCGCGACACCACCATCTCGGTGGCGATGCCGGCATGGTCAGTGCCCACCTGCCACAGCGTGTCGTAGCCGCGCATGCGGTGATAGCGCACCAGCGCATCCATCAGCGTCTGCTGGAACGCATGGCCCATGTGCAGCGTGCCGGTGACATTCGGCGGCGGCAGCAGCACGGTGTATGGCTCGCCCTTGCCGGACGGCACGAAATAACCAGCCGCCTCCCACTGCGCATACAGGCGCGATTCGAAGGAAGCGGGGTCGTAGCTGGAGGCGAGGGTGGTCATAGAGGTGCTGGGATTCGGGAATCGGGAGTCGGGATTGGTTGCGATATGGGGCCGGCGAAAATCACTGGCCATCCACTCGTTAACGTCAGTGTTGGTGCTGTGGAGCGAACATCGGCCGCGTTGGATTGGTCGTTGGATGTAGCCTCGGGGCGCGCAGCAATCTGCTTTAACGAATCCCCAATCCCAACTCCCCAATCCCAGCCCCACTCACATGTCGTACTTGGTCAGTTCCAGGCCCAGGGCCTTGTACTGCTTCCAGCGTTCGCGCAGCGGTTCGCGGGCGGCGGGGTCGGCGGGGACCACTTCCAGCACGCGGTCGCAGGCGCCCAGGTACGGGTCGTCGCGCAGGTTGATCACCAGCGGGCGCGAGGGTGCGGCGAATTCGGGCGCGGCGATCAGCACCGGCGCCAGTTCGTCTTCCTCGTCGGTGCCGGCGATCTGGTGCGGCACATAGGCTTCGTCGTCGAACGCCCACAGCAGGTCGTCCAGTGCTTCGGCCTGTTCTGCATCGCGGGCCAGGATCAACGTGGACAGGTTGGCGTCGTTGGCCTTGCGCGCCAGCTCGCAGACCAGCCGCAGCGGTTCGTTGAGGAAGCGCGGCTTGGCGATCAGATAGAAATCGGCACGGGGCATCAGAGCAGGGATTCGTTGAGGGGGATTCGGGATTGGTAACAGCGGGTCACTGTCTGCCTGCGAGTTGCTAAGGGCGGCGGGATGCGTGTGCTTGCACGAATCCCGAATCTCCACTCCCCAATCACGCCGCGCCGCTTGCGGCGCGGTCGAGCAACCACTGCGTCAGCAGCCCGACCGGGCGGCCGGTGGCCATGCCGCGCTTGCCTTCGTCGCTGGCCACGCCGGCAATGTCCAGGTGCGCCCAGCGCTGGTTTTCGGTGAAGCGCGACAGGAAGCAACCCGCCGTGATCGCGCCGCCCCAGCGGCCGCCGATGTTGTAGACGTCGGCAAAGGTGGAATCCAGCAGGCCCTGGTATTCGTCCCACAGCGGCAGGCGCCAGGCGCGGTCGAACACATGCTCGCCGGCGGCCAGCAATTCGTTGGCCAGGTCGTCGTGCTTGCTCATCAGGCCGGCGGTCTGGTGGCCCAGTGCCACCATGCAGGCGCCGGTCAGCGTGGCCACGTCCACCAGCGCTTCGGGATTGAAGCGTTCGGCGTAGGTCAGCGCATCGCACAGGATCAGGCGGCCCTCGGCGTCGGTGTTGCCGACCTCGATGGTCTTGCCGGACATGCTGGTGATCACGTCCGACGGGCGGTACGCGTTGCCGTCGATGGCGTTCTCGACCGCCGGCACCACCACCACCAGGTTGATCGGCAGCTCGGCCTTGACCGTGGCCACGAAGGTGCCGATGACGTTGGCGCCACCGCACATGTCGTACTTCATTTCCTCGATGCCGCCCTGCGTCTTGAGGTTGACGCCGCCGGTGTCGAAGGTGATGCCCTTGCCGACCAGCACATACGGGCGCGCGTCGCCGCCGCCGTTCCACTTCAGCACGATCAGGCGTGGGCGGTTGGCCGAGCCGCGCGCCACCGACAGCAGCGAGCCCATGCCCAGCGCGTCCATCTGCGCCTCGTCCAGGATCTCGGCCTCGGCGCCGGGGAACTTGCCGGCAAACGCGGCCGCGGTGTCGGCCAGGTAGGCCGGGGTGCAGTAGTTCGGCGGCAGGTTGCCCAGCTCGCGGGCGAACTCCACGCCCTCGGCGGTGGCCACGCCCACGGCCAGTGCGCGGGCGTCGTCGCCGGCGATGGCCAGGGTGCTCAGGCCGCTCTCGTCGACCTTTTTCTTGCCCAGGGTGGCGGTGTAGCGGTAGGCCGCGTGGTCGCTGACGGTCACCGCCTGGCGGATGTTCCAGGCTGCATCCCGGGCCTTGACGGTCAGCTCGGTCAGGGTGAGCAGGGCGGTGCCGACCGCGCCGGTCTTCAGCGCACGGGTCGCATCGCCGATGGCCTTCAGGTAGGGCGCCACGCCGAACTTGCCGGCTTCGCCCAGCCCCACCACCAGCACGCGCGGGGCGCTGACGCCCGGCAGGTCATGGACCAGCGTGGTGCTGCCGGTCTTGCCGGTCACGTCGCCGCGTGCCACCAGGGCGCTCAGACGGCCCTGGCTGGCGCTGTCCAGCGCCTGGGCGGCAGGCGAAAGGGTCTTGTCGGCGAACACGCCAACCACGATGCAGTCGACGGCAGCGCTTGCCGGCGCGTCTTGGTTCAGGGTGAATTGCAGGGCCATTGATCAGATTCCGTAGGCAAATCCGTACAATCGCGGGCTGTTTACGCCAACCGGACTAGGCTGGCGGCGCCGCGAACGAATCCGAGAGTTTAAAACAAGCCCACCCCATGCCGAAGCTCGATCGATACCTGCTTAGCGATTTCACCCAGAGCTTCCTGGCCACCTTGATCGTGCTGCTGGTCGTCAGCGTCGGCGGTGTGCTGGTGGATATCCTCGGCAATATCGCCGACGGCCGCATCCCCGCTCGCTTGCTGCTGTCGCAGGTGGGCCTGCAGTTCGTGGCCTACCTGCCCATCATCCTGCCGCTGGCGCTGATGCTGGGCCTGTTGCTGGCGCTGGCGCGGCTGTACCGCGATTCAGAAATGGCCGTCATTACCGCCATTGGCGTGGGCCCCAGGCGCATGTTGCGGCCGATGCTGATGCTGGTGGTGCCGGTGGTGGCCATCATCGGGCTGTGTTCGCTGTGGTTGGGCCCCTGGGCCAGCCGCACCGCCGAGACCATGCTGGAAGACGCCAATCGCAGCGTGCTGATGGCCGGCCTGGAGTCGGGCAAGTTCACCCCGCTGTCCGGCGGCGGCGTGGTCTACCTGACCACGATTTCGGCCGACGGCAAGGGCCTGGGCAAGGTGTTCCTGCAGCGCCAGAAGGACGACCGCATCGATGTGGTCACCGCGCAACGCGGGGCGATGTTCTTCGAAGGCAAGACCGACCGCTACCTGCGCCTGGAAGACGGCTATCGCATCGAGGGCCCGGCCGCAGGCGCCACCCTGGATTACCGCCTGATGAAGTTCGCCAGCAACGACGTGGCGCTACCCGACCGCACCCAGGTGCACGATGCCAACGACCCGGAAGTGATGTGGACCACCCAATTGCTCAGCGATGAACGCCCGGCCGCGCGTGCGCAGCTGCACGAGCGGCTGGCGCCGCCGCTGCTGGCGCTGGCCTTTGCCCTGCTGACCCTGCCGCTGTCGCGCAGCGCGCCGCGCCAGCAGCGCTATGGCCGGATCATGCTCGCGTTCCTGGCGTACATGGTCGGCACCAATCTGATGATCGTCGGCACCCAGTGGATCGCCAACGGCAAGACCCCGGCCGCGCTGGGCCTGTGGTGGCTGACCCTGCCGCTGCTGGGCGTGGCGATCTGGGCATATGCGCGCGATGGCCGCGTGCGTCGGCCGAGGGTGCGCGCATGAGGCTGATGCCGCGGGTCCACGATTGGTATGTCGGTCGGGTAGTGTTGTTCACCGTGCTGCTGACCTGGGCGGTGCTGTTGGGCCTGGACCTGGTCAATGCGTTTGCCAGCGAAGCCAAGAGCATCGGGCAGGGCAGCTACAGCTTCGGGCATGCGGTGGCCTATGTGGCCTATACCGTGCCACGCCGGGCTTACACCTTGTTCCCCACCGCCGCCGTCATCGGCGCCCTGATGGGCCTGGGCCAGTTGGCGGCAACCTCGGAATTGACCGCGCTGCGTGCGCTGGGCGTGTCGCGCAAGCGCATGTCCGCTTCGGTGGTGGCCGCAATGGCGCTGCTGACCGCAGGCATGGTGATCAGTGGCGAGACGATCGGGCCATGGGCCCAGAACCAGGCCGACACGCTCAAGACCAGCGCGCGCTACAACAGCAACATGGCAATGGCGCGCTACTCGGGCCTGTGGGCGCGCGAGGGCGACACCTTCCTCAATGCACTCAGCGGCGAAGAAAAGCTGCTCGAGGGCGGCGGTACCGCGCTGGCCCTGCACGACGTGCGCCTGTATCACCTGGACGCCAGCGGCCGCATGCAGCAGCTGACCTACGCAGCGGTGGCCGAGCACCGTGACGGTCGCTGGACCTTGCGCCAGGTGCGCCGCGATACCTTCCAGGAACGCTCTGTGCAGCGCGAAACCTTCCCGGAACTGCCCTGGCAGTCGCAGCTGAGTCCTGCGGCGCTGGCGGCCGGACTGGCCAAGCCGCGCAATCTCTCGGCCCACGAACTGCAGCAGAGCATCGAGTACCGGCGCCGCAACGGCCTGGATGCGCGCGATTACGAAGACCAGTACTGGAGTCGCTGGTTCTACCCGCTCAACGTGCTGGCGCTGTGCATGGCGGCCATCCCGTTTTCGTTCGGCTCGCTGCGCAGCGGTGGTCTGGGCAAACGCCTGTTCCTGGGCATCCTGTTTGCGCTGGGATTCTGGCTGCTGCAGCTGTTCTTCGGACGCATGGCCGGCGCGCTCAAGCTGGATTACCGCATCGCCTATGCATTGCCGCCGATGGTGATGTTGGGGGTGTCGGTGTGGTTGTTCAGGCGACGCAGTAGTTGAGCCGCGCAGCGCAGGCCTTGCCCGATGCCGACCGACGTGCGCTTGCGCAGGCGGTCAGCGAGGTACTGCATTATCTGTGGGATCCGATCGGAGTTGCGGGCGTGCCGCAGGCGCGTGATGAGTACGACAGCTATGTTCCCGAAATATGCACGCTGCTCTGGCAGGGTGCTGATCAGGCAACGGTCGCCACGACCCTGCGTGAGATCTCCGGGCAGCGCATGGGTCTTGACGACACGGACGCTTTAGCCGAGCAGGCGGCCCGCCGTTTGATGGCGTGGCGCGAGGTCATCACCCGTTAGAGGGGTGGGGAAATCCGTCAGGCATACTGGCTGGCCGGTTCCGGCAGCCGACGCGCCGCCGGTCATTAGGTGAGCGCGTGTTCGACCTCGCACGTGCGGGCAGGTCCCCGAGGCGGCTGCGTAGTGCCCTTGCCAGCGCATGCCGTTGACAGGCTCACAGGAGCTCGCTGGTATCCGCAATCGGCATGTTGCAAAACGGCCACTCAGCCGCAGCAAATTCCCCCCAACTAGCATTAGCTGGCGACGTGTTGATTGTGGCTAATGCTTGGGAATGCGCTGCAGCCGGGTGCCACTCGCACGGTCATGCCAGGTCAGGCGCTCGCGATCCAGCCATGCCCACCAGAATCCGGCGCCGCCCAGCATCAGCGACAGCGTGCCCACTGCATAACGCATCCAGGCCTGTCGCCAGCTGGGGGATGGCCCTTGCAGCTGCAGTCGCCACGGGCGCATGCCCAGGGTCTGCCCACCGCGCCGCCAGCTCACCGTGGCGTAGATCCCGCCGGCGACCCAGCAGCACAGCCACAGCAGCCACTGCCAACTACTGAAAGGAGCGATGTTCTCGCGCGCCGGGTGCCCGGCGAGCGTAAAGCCCAGCGTGAACGCGGCGGAGATCAGCATCGACAGCGCCAGCACCGGCCAGGCGTCGTAGCACAGCGCCAGCAGTCGCCAGCCCACCAGGGCGGGGGGGCGTGCAACGCGAGGCGACGGGATCGAGGTCATGGCGCGAGCATAGCGGCCGGCAGGCACGGCGCAACGCTGCGCTGCGGTGACGGCGATCCGCGGCGTGCATGTGCTGCGCCATCGCTACATCGCGCCGCGCCAGGCGTCTCGATCGGGCGCATGCCTGTGCCCAGCGTCTGCCTGCTGTGGTGCCGGCTCGCGGCGCGTACACCGCCGCATTCCCGCCACACCGCTGCCGGTTGTCGGTCTCTCTGCAGGTGACGAGGTCCGTCAGGCCTGGCAAGGCCGTTTGGCGCAGCGGCACCACGACGCCGCGCATCCAGGCAGGCTGCGTGCAGACGACAGCCAGCGCAGCGTCCCTCAACCGCGCCGCCCGTTTATGCTGTTGCGATGTCAGCCAGCAGTCCCGCAGAACGCCGCCAGCTTGCCCAGCAGTTGCCCCCCGTCCAGGCGGCCGACGCCGCGGCCATCGAGCGCTTCCTGGATCGGTTGTGGGCCGAACAGGGCGTGGCGCGGCAGACCCTGGAGAGCTACCGGCGCGATCTGGAGGGGCTAGCACGCTGGCGCGATGGTGCCGGCGGCGGCCTGCTCGGCGTCGACCGCGCGGTGTTGTTCGACTATCTGCGCTGGCGCACCGAGGCGCGGTATTCGCCGCGCAGCAATGCCCGGCTGTTGTCGACCTTGCGCGCCTTCTACGGCCTGTGTCTGCGCGATGGCGTGCGCAGCGACGACCCCACCACGCTGCTGGACCCGCCGCGATTGCCGCGCTCGTTGCCCAAGGCGCTGACCGAAACCCAGATCGATGCCTTGCTGGCCGCGCCCGACATCCAGACGCCGCTCGGCCTGCGCGACCGCGCCATGCTCGAGCTGATGTATGCGGCCGGGCTGCGGGTCAGCGAGCTGGTCACGCTGCCGGCGGTGGGCGTCAACCTGCGCCAGGGCGTGCTGCGCGTCACCGGCAAGGGCAGCAAGGAGCGCCTGGTGCCGCTGGGCGAAGAATCGCAGCACTGGCTGGAACGCTATCTGCGCGAGGCGCGCACGCTGCTGGCCGACGGGAAGCCGGTACCCGCCGTAGACGGGCAGGTGCCCCTGTTCATCGACGCTGCGCGGCAGCCGCCCAGCCGCCAGCAGTTCTGGTCGCTGGTTAAACGCTACGCGGCGCTGGCCGGCATCGACCCGGCAACGGTCAGCCCGCACGGCCTGCGGCATAGCTTTGCGACCCATCTGCTCAACCACGGCGCCGACCTCCGCGCGCTGCAGATGCTGTTGGGCCACAGCTCGCTGTCCACTACCCAGATCTACACGCTGGTCGCACGGCAGCACCTGCAGACGCTGCATGCCAGGCACCACCCGCGCGGCTAGCGAGGTGTTGCCGGGACGGCCCCGTCGCCTGCACGCGCGTTCCCCGAGGATCGATGGCGCCGGTCGCGCAATTGGCGGCGCCCGCAGGCCTGCGGTGCATGCCCGGCGTCGAATGGTCACGAACCCACCGGCCGGCGAACGAACAAACTGTCGCGGCCGCTGCCTGGCTTCATCTGCCCTGTGCGAGAATCCAGCCACCCCATTCCACTGGATGCGTGAATGTATCGTCTTGCCATCGCCGCACTGCTGGGCGCCATCAGCCTCACCGCCTGCGCGCAATCCTCGCAGCCCGCGGCAAGCAACGCTGGCGCCAAGCCGGCCGCCACCGCGCCTGCCGCTGCCGGCAATGTGGATCAGCGTGTGGGCGCGGCGCTCAAGGCGCTGGACCCGGACTTCAAGCCCGACTACATCGGCGCCGCGCCGTTCCCCGGCTTCCGCGAAGTGGTGGTCGGTGGGCAGGTGCTGTACGTCAGCGATGATGGCCGCTACCTGATCCAGGCCCAGCCGTTCGACATCCAGAACAAGCAGTTTGCGGCCAGCCCCGGCCTGCTGGCCTATCGGCGCAAGCAGCTGGACACCGTGCCCAAGGCCGATCGCATCGTGTTCGCGCCGGCCAACCCGAAGTACACCGTCACCGTCTTCACCGACGTGGAATGCGGTTACTGCCGCAAGCTGCACAGCGAGATCGGCGAGCTCAACAAGCAGGGTATCGCCGTGGAATACCTGGCATTCCCGCGCATGGGGCTGGGCAGCCAGGACCACAAGGAAATGATTGCGGTCTGGTGTGCGGCCGATCGCAAGCAGGCGCTCACCGCCGCCAAGTCCGGCCAGCCGGTGGCGTCCAAGGACTGCAAGAACCCGGTGTCGATGGAATACACGCTGGGCCAGCGCCTGGGCGTCAACGGCACCCCGGCGATCTTTGCACCGGACGGGACCCAGCTCGGCGGCTACCTGCCGCCGGCGCAGTTGCGTGAAGCGCTGGAAAAGCGTGCCGTGACCACGGCGGGCGGCAGCCGCTGAGGCGGGCTCAGCCCTGATCATCGCGGCGCCTCGCCGATGGCGCCGTCGCGGTGGTGGTCTGTGCAATGACAAAGGCCCGGGTGCGTCCGCATCCGGGCCTTTGCTGTTTCCGGCGCCCGGACGCCATCTGGCCACATCCCCTACTGCCGGCCGGCGCAACACGCCGGCATGGGCATGGGCCCGCGCAAAGGCCCGCCTGACGATTCCCGATTCCCGATTCCCGATCCGTAACGCCGCACACCCGACCGACGCCGACCCACCGGCTCCGTTACAATCTGCAGCCCCGTTTCTGACACGGTTCCCCGGACATGATGGTCCTCGAGGGCGCTTCCGCCCTTTCGCCGTTCCGCCGCGCTCGGCTCGAAACCCGCCTGCAAACCCTCGTCCCCGCGCTGCGCATCACCGGCGCCTGGCACGTGTACTTCATCCGCGCCGAAGCCGGGCAAGCGCCCGATCAAGCCACCTTGCAGCGGATCCTGCAGGCCGACGCCGCCCCCGCGCCGCGCGACGCGGATGCCTCCTCGCGCTATGTGGTCCCGCGGCTGGGTACGCTGTCGCCGTGGTCCAGCAAGGCCACCGAACTGGTGCGCGGCGCCGGGCAGCCGATCCAGCGCGTGGAGCGCGGCACCCGCATCGACCTGGCCGGCTGGCCGGAGGACGCGGCCGCGCAGGCTGCCGTGGCCAAGCTGCTGCACGACCCGATGACGCAGTCGCTGCTTGGCTCGGCCGCCGCTGCCGAGGCGCTGTTCAACGTGCCCGATCCGGGCCAGTTGCAACGCGTGCCGCTGGACGCGCTGGAGCAGGCCAACCGCGACCTGGGCCTGGCGCTGGCGCAGGACGAGATCGACTACCTGCGCGAGCGCTTCGCCGCGCTGGGGCGCGACCCGGCCGATGTCGAACTGATGATGTTCGCCCAGGCCAATTCCGAGCATTGCCGGCACAAGATCTTCAACGCCAGCTGGACCATCGACGGCAAGCCGCAGGAACGCTCGCTGTTCCGCATGATCAAGCACACCCACCAGCAGACCCCGCAGCACACCTTGTCCGCCTACAGCGACAACGCGGCGGTGGTGGAAGGCGTGCCGGCTGCGCGCTATCGCCCGGACCCGGTCAGCGGCGAGTACCGCAGCGAAGCGGTGCTGCCGTCGGCCTTCGCGATCAAGGTGGAAACGCATAACCACCCCACCGCGATCGCGCCATTCCCCGGTGCGGCCACCGGCGCGGGCGGCGAGATTCGCGACGAAGGCGCCACCGGCCGCGGCGGCAAGCCCAAGGCCGGCCTGACCGGGTTTTCGGTCTCGCACCTGCGCATTCCCACCCTGCCGCAGCCGTGGGAAGCGCCGCGCGCGCTGAACCCGCGCATGGCGCCGGCGCTGGACATCATGCTCGATGGCCCGCTGGGCGGTGCCGCCTTCAACAACGAATTCGGCCGGCCCAACCTGCTCGGCTATTTCCGTAGCTTCGAGCTCGCCGAAGGCCCGGGCCTGACCCGCGCCTACGACAAACCCATCATGCTGGCCGGTGGCCTGGGCGCGATCGATCGCAACCAGGTCGAAAAGCTGCGCCTGCAGCCGGGCGATGCGGTGATCGTGCTGGGCGGCCCGGCGATGCTGATCGGCCTGGGCGGCGGTGCGGCCAGTTCGGTGGCGGCCGGCGACAGCGCCGAGGCACTGGATTTCGCCAGCGTGCAGCGCGAAAACCCGGAGATGGAGCGCCGCTGCCAGGAGGTCATCGACCGCTGCGTGGCGCTGGGCATCGACAACCCGATCCGCTGGTTCCACGACGTGGGCGCGGGTGGTCTGTCCAACGCCATTCCCGAGCTGCTGCACGACTCCGGCGTGGGCGGCATCATCGACCTGGGCCGCGTGCTCACCGACGACCCCTCGCTGTCGCCGCTGGAACTGTGGTGCAACGAATCGCAGGAACGCTATGTGCTCGGCGTGCCGCAGGCGCGCCTGGAAGAATTCGCCGCCATCTGCGCCCGCGAACGCTGCCCGTTCGCCGCAGTCGGCGTCGCCACGGCCGAGGAGCGGCTGGTGGTGGGCTACGGTGTCCTTGACGCCGGGAATGGGGAATCGGGAATCGGGAATCGCAACGGCGCATTGCCGGCGACCGACGCCGCTTCTCACCAATCCCCAATCCCGACTCCCGACTCCCAGCTCCCCATCGACCTGCCCATGGACGTGCTCTTCGGCAAGGCGCCGAAGATGCATCGCGATGCCGTGCATCCGCCAGCGCCGCAGTGGCCGGTGTTGCAGACCGCCTCGCTGGACCTGCAGCAGGCTGGCCTGCGCGTGCTGGCGCATCCCACCGTGGCGTCCAAGAGTTTTCTGGTCACCATCGGCGACCGCAGCGTGGGCGGGTTGACTGCGCGCGAGCAGATGATCGGGCCGTGGCAGCTGCCGCTGGCCGATTGCGCGATCACCCTGGCCGGCTTCGACACCTTCGAAGGCGAGGCGATGTCGATCGGCGAGCGCACCCCGCTGGCGCTGTTGAACGCGGCTGCGTCCGCACGCATGGCAGTGGGCGAGGCGATCACCAACCTGTGCGCTGCCCCGGTGCAGCGGCTGGACAGCATCAAGCTCTCGGCCAACTGGATGGCCGCCGCCGGCCACAACGGCGAAGACGCCTTGCTGTACGACGCCGTGCGCGCAATCGGCATGGAACTGTGCCCCGCGCTCGAACTGAGCGTACCGGTAGGCAAGGACTCGCTGTCGATGCAGGCGCAGTGGGTTGAGACCGGGATTCGGGATTCGGCATTCGAGATTGGCGAAACACCGGAGCCCTCCGCTGTTGCAAATCCCCAATCCCCAATGCCCAATCCCATCGCTCACAAGAGCGTTTCACCGGTCTCGCTGATCATCAGCGCCTTTGCGCCGGTCGGCGATGTGCGCCGGCAGTTGACGCCGTTGTTGCGCAACGACGAAGAGAGCGAGCTGTGGTTGATCGGGCTGGGTGGCGGCAAGCAGCGTCTGGGTGGATCGGTGCTGGCGCAGGTGTATGCCGATGACGCGGCGTTGCCGGCGTTTGGCGGCGAAGTGCCGGACCTGGACGATGCGCAGCGGCTGCGCAGCTTCTTTGAGCTGATTGGCGATGCACGCGAGAGCGGTCTGCTGCTGGCGTACCACGACCGCAGCGATGGCGGTGCGTTTGCGGCGCTGTGCGAGATGGCGTTCGCGTCGCGTCAGGGCCTGGACATCACCCTGGATGCATGGGGCGAGGACGCATTCCGTAGCCTGTTCAACGAAGAGCTCGGTGCGGTGGTGCAGATCGCCAGCGAAGACCGCGCGGCGTTCGCCGATCTGGTCGAGCGCCACGCCTTGACCGAATGCGCGCAGCGCATTGCACGCCCCACCGGCACGCCGCGCATCCGCGTGAGCGGGCAGGGCCGCGTGCTGGCCGAATGGCGCTGGGAAGAGTTGTTCGATGCGTGGTGGTCGGTGACCCATGCCATGCAGAAGTTGCGCGACAACCCGGACAGCGCCGACGAAGAGCGCGCGCTGGCGCGCGATTTCCAGGCGCCCGGGCTGCGTCCGAAACTGGTGTTCGACCCCTCGGAAGATGTGGCGGCGCCGTTCGTGGCCACCGGTGCGCGGCCCGAGGTGGCGATCCTGCGCGAGCAGGGCGTCAACGGGCAGATCGAAATGGCCTACAACTTCGAGCGCGCCGGTTTCCGCGCCTACGACGTGCACATGAGCGACCTGATCGACGGCCGCGTGGAGTTGAGCGAGTTCGTCGGCTTCGCAGCGTGCGGCGGTTTCAGCTACGGCGACGTGCTGGGTGCCGGGCGTGGCTGGGCAACCTCGATCCTGGAGCGTTCGGCATTGCGCGATGCGTTTGCCGCATTCTTTGCGCGCGGCGATACGTTCGCGCTGGGCGTGTGCAACGGCTGCCAGATGCTCAGCCAGCTCAAGGACATCATTCCCGGTGCCGAGCATTGGCCGCGCTTTCTGCGCAACCGCAGTGAACAGTTCGAAGCACGCACCGCGCTGCTGGAAGTGGTGGAATCGCCGTCGATCTTCCTGCGCGGCATGGCCGGTTCGCGGATTCCGGTGGCGGTGGCGCACGGCGAAGGCCGGGCCGAGTTCGAGACTGCCGTGGACCAGGCCGCCGCGCGCGTGGCCTTGCGTTTTGTCGATGGCGACGGCGCAGCGTCCTTGCGTTACCCGCTCAACCCGAACGGCTCGCCAGACGGCATCACCGGGCTGACCAGCACCGATGGCCGCGCCACCATCCTGATGCCGCATCCCGAGCGCACCCCACGCACGGCGAACCTGAGTTGGCATCCAGCCGACTGGGGCGACGATTCGCCGTGGCTGCGGATGTTCCGCAACGCGCGCGTCTGGTGCGGCTGATGGCTGCACGCCGCGCGCGCTGACCCGGGCGCGCGGCGATCCGGCTGCGTTTGGCGCAAGCCGTGCGGCCGGCGCGGGAACCAGCCGCATGCCGGCCGATTGCCGGAACCAGCCGGGTGGGCGACGGACGTCGCCCGCTGCCAGCGCCATCATTCACGGCCGTGTGCAGCCCTGCGCGCGGCCGTTGTCGTGTGCGCGATGGCCTGACATCGGCGTTCGCCAGGCGCGCCGCGTGGTGGCAGCGATGTCCCTGCGCCGGTGATTGATGGCGCCCGCTGGGTGGCAGCGCGACGCTGCGCCGTGATACCTGCTGCGCCGGGCCTGGCGCGGGGCCTGGCGCGGGGCCGGCCAGCGCGACAGCCGAGCCGCACCCCGCAAACCAGCCCGACCGCCAACGGCCTCCAGCAGATCGAAGTGCAAGCGCGCTGCGCGATGCCAGTCTGCAGGTGGCGTGGAGATCGTATGCAAGTAAATGAAAACGCCGGTACGTGGTATTTTTTAAGTAACTAATAAAAATACTAGTTTTTCAGGGGTGGATGGTCGCCATTTCGATAATGCGACGTCTAGCGCATTTGAATACTGTGTTTTTCAATAGATTCATCTGGCGTTATCCATTTGCGGAATTTCCGCATTATCTGCTGCATCCGTTTATTTACTTGATTGAATCTTTTGCGCGGGAGGTTTTCCGCCGCAGAAGGCATGTGTGCGCATGTCGACAGAGCCTCAGGGGGACCGTGCGATGCAATCGCGCGGTGGCCGGTTTTTTTTACACACCAGGCCAATGGGGAGTAAGGCGTTAATGAAACGACATTATCTGCAGGACGGTCTCGAGCAGGGCGCTCTCGACCGAATGGCGGCGCATGCCTGCGCCACCGGACATCACCGGCCAGGCATGCGGCGGGCACAGGCCGGCAGCCTGCTGACGGCATCCATGGGGGTGGTGCTGTTCGGCATGGCGGGCGTTGCCGGTGCGGTCACCGCGCAGGCGGCGCCGGGCGCGCAATGCCGCCTGATCGATGGCCGGCAACACTGCGGTCCCGATGCGGGCATCGATGCCGCTGCCACGGCTGCACCGTTGGAGCGTGCAACGACCCAGCGCGCGGCAACACCCGCTGCCGACAGCGACCTGCCGCCCTTTGCCGACGGGCAGGATGCGCTGGCCCTGGGCAATGCAAGCAATGCCCTGGGCGATGGAACCATCGCGCTCGGCGGCGGCAGCCTGGCGGTGGAGCGCAATGCCACCGCAATCGGCTACAACGCAGCGGCAGCCGGAGAATCGGCCGTCGCCCTCGGTGGGGTGGCCACCGTTTACGACTACGACGCGTTCGGGTTCGTCATTGGTCAACGCGAACTGGCCGCGCAGGCGGCAGGCGTTGGCGCCACCGCCATCGGGGGCGGTGCGGTGGCCGCCACGCCATTTGCAAGCGCGCTTGGCAGTGGTGCCAGCGCCGACGGCGTGCAGAGCGCGGCGCTGGGCTACCGCGCGCAAACCTTCAGCGATGGGGCGACTGCAGTAGGCGGCCTGTCCACGGCAAGCGGTTTCCTGTCCACTGCCGGTGGCTATCTGTCGCGGGCCAGTGCCGACACGGCAACCGCCTTCGGTTACCGGGCGCGCAGCGATGGCGCCAGCAGCGTTGCGATCGGCGATACCGCTTTCGCCATCGGTGCGCAGAGCGTGGTGATCGGGGGTGTCAGCGATTTCGGCGCGATCACGGCGGCCACCGGGCGTGGTGGCATCGCCTTCGGTGCGGGCGCGCAGAGTCAGTCCGACTATGCCATTGCGATCGGCTACGACTCCAACGTGTTTCCCAACCGACCCGGCAACACCGATTCGATAGCGATCGGGCACTCGGCGGGCACCTTCGCACCGGGCACCGTGTCGCTGGGCGGTTTTGCGTTGACGATGGGCGACGGTGGCATCTCGATCGGCCAGGACAGCGTCACCTATACCGAAAACAGCGTCGCGCTCGGTGCTCGTGCCAGCACCTCGTGGTTCAACGGCAACAACACCGCCATCGGTGCCGATGCGCAGACCAACGGGGTCGATGCGGTGGCACTCGGCTATGGCGCGCGGGTAGGCGACTTTGTCGACGATGCGTGGAACCGTTCTGCCTCCAGCGCAGTGGCGCTGGGCGCGTTTTCCTACGCGGACCGCAGCAACACGGTGTCGGTGGGCAACGTGCAGACCGGCCTGACCCGGCAGATCACCAATGTGGCGGCCGGGACCGAGGCATCGGATGCGGTGAACGTCGCGCAGCTGGACAGCGTGCGCGCGGTCGCTGCACGTCTGGATAGCCATCTTGCGTTGGCCAAGTCCGACACCGACGAGCCGGCGGCCTTTGCCGAAGGCAGCAATGCGATTGCGCTTGGCAGTGCCAGCAATGCGCTGGGCGAGGGAGCCGGCGCGCTTGGATCGGGCAGTGCGGCGATCGGGCGCGACGCCGTGGCGGTTGGCCGCAATGCCAGTGCCTCCGACGCCTCGGCGCTGGCGGTAGGCGGTGTTGCCACGGTGCCGCTGGTGGATGCCGCCGGCTTCATCATCGGCGAGCAGGAGCAGGCCACCACCGCGCAAGGGCGCGGCGCAGTCGCCCTGGGCAGCGGCGCCACCGCCATGCAGGTGTTTGCCACCGCCGTGGGGACCGGTGCCAGGGCACTGGGCACGCAGTCGACCGCGGTGGGTTTCGGCGCGCAGGCGCTGGCGGACACCACCGCCGCGTTGGGAAGTTTCTCGGCCGCACGCGGCGCCGGATCGTCGGCGTTCGGGTTCAATGCCACCTCCGCCGCCAGCCTGGCGACGGCGGTGGGCTTCAATGCGCTGGGTTTTGGCGAAAGCAGTATCGCCGTTGGCAGCAGCGCGGCATCGACCGGCGAGCGCAGCATCACCGTGGGCGGCTTCTCGCTCATCAGCAACACGCTGCGCAGTGCTGGCGCGTCCGGTGTCGGGGGCATTGCCATCGGGGCTGGCGCGCAGAGCCAGGCCGACTATGCAATTGCCCTGGGCTACAACGCCAATGTCTTTCCCAATGGCAGCAACACCGATGCGGTGGCGATCGGCCATAGCGCAGCGGCGTCCGCACCACGTGCCGTGGCGCTCGGGGGCGCGGCCTCGGCCTGGGGCGAGGAAGGCATTGCCATCGGCTACGACGCGCGTGCCGCCAACAACCGCAGTATTGCCATCGGCAGCGGTGCCGACACCTCGATCGTCCATCGCGACGCCATCGCGCTGGGCACCAACGCCAGGGCCGACGCCGCCGATGCGATTGCGATCGGGCGCGACGCCAGCGTCGGGGTGTTCGTCGGCGACATCGGCAGTGCGGCGGTCGCGGTGGGCGTGCAGGCGCGTGCGCTCGGCAACAACAGCCTGGCACTGGGCCACAACGCCTTTACCCGCGAGAGCGGGCGCAACGCGGTGGCGGTGGGCACCAACGCCGGTGCCAACGGCGCCGATTCCGTCGCGCTCGGCGCAGGTGCACGCAGTGATCAGGCCGAGGTGGTCTCGGTGGGCAATGGCAACGGCCGCGGCGGTCCGGCCAGCCGTCGCATCGTCAATGTCGGTGCCGGTGCGATTGCAGCGGGCAGCACCGATGCGCTCAATGGCGGGCAACTGTTCCAGTCGTTGAGCAATGCGGCCAGTTTCCTGGGCGGTGGTGCGGCGATCGGCGCGCAGGGCGTGTTCGTCGCGCCGACCTACGTGATCCAGGGCAGCAGTTACAGCAATGTGGGCGCTGCATTGACGGCCCTGGACAGCAAGGTCAGCGAGCTGGATGCGCGTGGCGGCAGGGAAGTGGCGTCACGCGGCAGCGCAGCGCGCGCGGCATCGGTCAGCGTGTCGTCGGCGGCCAATGCGGTGGGCGGCAGTGGTGCAAGCGACCTTGCCGCTGGCGCACTGGCAACGCAGTCAACGGACGACACCGGCGCTGTCGCGGCCTCGCTCGCCACGGCGTCGGCCGGCAGTCCTGCGCAGGCCGATGGCGTGCAGGGCACGCCCACCGCCGCCGTGGTCGGCAGCATCACGCCGGCGGCAACGTCCACGGCGGTCGGCACTGCTGCAGTGGCCAACCACGTCACCGGTACTGCAATTGGCGGCAGCGCGTATGCGCACGGCCCCAACGACACGGCGATCGGCAGCAATGCACGCGTCAATGCCGATGGAAGCACGGCGGTGGGCGCCAATACGCAGATTGCCGCGGTGGCCACCAATGCGGTGGCGATGGGCGAGGGCGCGCAGGTCAGCGCGGCCTCCGGCACGGCGATCGGTCAGGGCGCACGTGCCAGTGCGCAGGGCGCGGTTGCCCTGGGGCAGGGCTCGGTGGCCGATCGTGCCAACACGGTGTCGGTGGGCAGCGTCGGCGGCGAGCGTCAGGTGGCCAATGTGGCGGCCGGCGTGCGCGCCACCGATGCGGTGAACAAGGGGCAGTTGGACAGCGGGGTTGCCGCAGCCAACAGCTACACCGACAGCCGCTACAGCGCGATGGCCGACAGCTTCGAAAGCTACCAGGGCGATATCGAAGACCGTCTGCGTCGGCAGAACCGTCGCTTGGACCGTCAGGGCGCGATGAGCTCGGCGATGTTGAACATGTCCGCCAGCGTGGCGGGCATCGCGTCGCAGAACCGCATCGGTGCCGGTGTGGGGTTCCAGAACGGCGAATCGGCGTTGTCGGTGGGCTACCAGCGCGCGATCAGCCCGCGCGCCACGTTGACGGTGGGCGGTGCGCTCAGCGGCGACGACAGCTCGATCGGCGTGGGTGCCGGTTTCGGCTGGTAACGCAGGCCTTGCACGCGTAGCGGTGGCATGTGCGGCCGCTGCGCGCTCACTCATTCGCCATGCATTTCATCTTGAAGAGGACGTCATCGTGATTCAGACCCATCATTCCCGCGCGCTTGCCATCGCCTGCAGCGCCGTACTCTTGCTGTCCGGCGGCAGCGCTCTTGCGGCTGCCGCCGATGCCGGCATGCGCACCGTGCAACGTCAGCAGGCCCTGCGCGATGCGCCGGTCGACGGCATCATCGTCAAATATCGCAGCGGCACGGTGGCCGCGCGCAGTGTCGGCGCCGCGTCGGTGGCCACGATCACCGCGGCCGCGTCACGCGCTGCCGTGCAGTTGGCTCCGGCCGCGCGCAGCGGCGTGCATCCGGCGCCGACGCATGTGCGGACGCTGGCAGTGGGCAGCGAGTTGATCAAGTTGCCCACTCGACTGCGCCGCAGCGACGCCGATCGCCTGGTACGTGCGCTGCAAGCGGATCCTGCGGTGGAATATGCGCAGATCGACACGCGCATGTATCCGTTGCAGAGCAGTGGCGGCAGCCTCCCCAACGACCCGTTGCTGGCGAGCAATCAATGGCATCTCACCGATCCGGTCGGCGGCATCGATGCGCCGGCGGCGTGGAAGACCGCGCAAGGCGAGGGCGTGGTGGTGGCCGTGATCGACACCGGCATCCTGCCGGCACATCCGGATCTGGCCGGCAATCTGCTGCAGGGCTACGACTTCATCACCAACGCCGACACCTCGCGACGCGCCACCGATGCGCGCGTGCCGGGGGCGCTGGATTACGGGGATTGGGAAGCGACGGACGGCGAATGCGGCATTTTTTCAGCGGCCCGCGACAGTTCCTGGCACGGCACGCACGTGGCCGGCACCATTGCCGAAGCCACCGGCAACGGCATCGGCGGCGCCGGCGTGGCCTACAGGGCCAAGGTGTTGCCGGTGCGCGTGCTCGGCCATTGCGGGGGTTCGTCTTCGGACATCAGCGATGCCATCGTGTGGGCGTCCGGCGGGCATGTGGATGGCGTGCCGGACAATCGCGATCCGGCGGAAATCATCAACATGAGCCTGGGCGGTTTCGGTCCCTGCGATTCGGTGACGCAGGCGGCGATCAACGGCGCGGTAGCGCGAGGCACCACCGTGGTGGTGGCGGCCGGCAACGACAGCTCGGATGTATCCAGTGCGGTGCCGGCCAACTGTGCCAACGTGGTGTCGGTGGCGGCCACCCGCCTGACCGGCGGGCTGGCCTACTACAGCAATTTCGGCAGCTTGATCGATCTGGCCGCACCCGGCGGCGGCGCGCGCAATCTGGAAACCGACACCTTGTACGACGGCCTGATCGGCAGCTGGATCTGGCAGACCGGCTACACCGGCAAAACCACGCCCACGTCCGGGCAATTCACCTATGTCGGGCCTGGTTTTGCCGGGACCTCGATGGCCTCGCCGCATGTGGCCGGGACCGCCGCACTGGTGCAGAGCGCCTTGATCGCCGACGGCAAACCGCCGTTGACACCTGCGGCGCTGGAACGCCTGCTCAAGCGCAGCGCGCGCGCCTTTCCCGTGCAGTTGCCGCTGACCACGCCGGCCGGCAGCGGCATCGTGGACGCCGCCGCAGCCATCGATCGTGCACTGCGCCGCTGCGACAGTGGCGACCTGAGCTGCCAGCTGGACGCGCAGACGCTGCGCAACGGCGTGGCCGAACGCGGTCTGTCGAACGTGGCCGGCGATGCCGGCGTCTTTGCCTTCGAAGCGAATGCCGGCGCGGTACTGAGCTTCATCAGCTTCGGCGGCAGCGGGCAGACCGCGCTGTATGTCGCGTTGGGCCGCGCGCCGACCGCGACCGATAACGACGGCATGTCCAGCCGCAGCGGCACCAGCCAGACCGTGCGCTTCACCGCGCCACGCACCGGAACCTATTTCCTCCGGCTCGATGGCCGTGGCTTCGATGGCGTGAGTCTGCTCGCGCGTCAGTGATCCGACACGCGACGGCGCAAGGGGGCGCTGTCGTCGGTTTCTTGGCGCAGTTCTGTAGGTGACACCGGTCTCGGCGACGAGGGCGCCGCCCGAGGACGGCGGCACGGGGCGCGCTGACCGGCCTTCTGACCTGTTCCGCGTACGGTTTTGCGCAACCAAGCCCGCTGGCATCCTGCCGGCGGGCTTTTTTGTCTTCATCAGACACGGCTATTCAGGATCCGAATGTCTCGCGAGACACGATCTAGGTCGCTGTTTTCCAAAGAATTATCAAAAAAATAATAAAAGCAAGCAGAAGTGTGACCAGATGCACGCTTATCTTCGCTTTCTGTCAAAAACTTGACGCCTGATTTGACGACTGTTAACACTTCGCGCAGTTCTATGGTTGGGTAGCGTTCACTTTTTGACTATCCAGGGTGCAGGCGCGAGCCGCCCATCGCCGCAAGGTCCATAGCGCAACCAACCGCGGGGAATCGCCTGGCCGAACGGCCTTCCGATGGTGGGTGTTCGCCAAAAACCAGTCCAAACAACTCAGGAGTCGTGCGTCGATGAATCGGATTTATCGCAAGGTCTGGAACAAATCACTGGGCGTATGGGCCGTGGCATCGGAATTAGCCAGCGGTGACAGCCCCGGAGCCGTCGCTCCAGCCTCGCTCATCGACCGCCGCCAGAGCCTGGCTCTGGCCGCCGCCATCACCCTGGCGCTGGGTGGCGCCGGCCTTGTCACGCCGCTCCCCGCCACCGCGCAGTCGGTCGAAGTCGGCCGCGGCGCTACTGCACCCGCCGCCAAGGCGACCGCCATCGGCGCAGGCAGCCATGCCAGCGCGACCGGCGCAGTGGCCACCGGCGCCGACAGCAGCGCCAGCGGCGTGAACAGCAGCGCGATCGGGCGCCAGACCAATGCGATCGGCGAAAACGCCGTGGCCATCGGCTACAACAGTTTCGTGCGTCAGGCCGGTGAAAACGGCGTGGCGCTGGGCGCCAATGCCGGCGTCACCGGCGCAAATTCCGTGGCGCTGGGCGCAGGCTCGCGCACCCACGAAGACGACGTGGTGTCGGTGGGCAGCGGCAACGGCCGCGGTGGCCCGGCCACGCGCCGCATCACCAACGTCACCGCCGGCGTCAACGCCACCGACGCGGTCAATGTCGCGCAGCTGCGCGACGTGGCCGATGTGGCCGAAGACACCGCAACGTTCTTCAAGGCAAGCCCGGGCGAAGACAGCGTCGGCGCCTATGTCGAAGGCGAGCGCGCCCTGGCCGCAGGCGATGGCGCCAATGCAGTGGGCACCGCCACCACCGCGCTGGGCAGCGGCGCCAATGCCGTGGCCGAGAACGCAACGGCAGTGGGGTTCAATGCACTGGCATCGGGCCAGAACAGCGCGGCCTTCGGCCATAACGCACAGGCCACTGGCCCGGCCAGCGTGGCCGTTGGCGGCGCGGCGGTGAACGAAGACGGCCAGCCGTTGATCACCAACGGCGGCGTGCCGGTCGATACCGGCGCCACCAGCGCCGGCGTCGGCGGGACCGCGGTCGGCGCCAGTGCCAATGCCGATGGCTTTGCCGCGTCCTCGTTCGGCGTCGGCGCGTATGCGGCCGGTGCGCAGTCGTCCGCGTTCGGCGCGGTGGCCAATGCGGCCGGCGATTACGCCACGGCCGTGGGCACGCAGACCAGCGCCAGCGGCACCAGCAGCACTGCTGTCGGTGGTCCGGTGGACCTCATCCCCGGCCTGGGTTTCTTCGTGCAGACCCAGGCCAGTGGCGAAGCGGCCACTGCGCTGGGCGCCGGTGCGATCGCGTCCGGCACCTACACCACGGCCGTCGGCACGCTCAGCGAAGCCTCCGGCACCGAAGCCACCGCCGTGGGCTACTTCGCCTACGCACCTGGCGAAGGCGCCACAGCGGTTGGCCCGGAATCCTGGGCCAGCGGCGAACTCAGCACCGCGCTCGGCTACTACAGCACTGCACGGGGCGCCAACTCGGTTGCGTTGGGTGCCAACTCGGTCGCCACGCGCGCCAACACCGTATCGGTGGGCGCGGCCGGCGATGAGCGTCAGATCACCAACGTGGCCGCTGGTACCGAGGGCACCGATGCGGTGAATCTCGACCAGCTCACCGCGGTGTCCGACGTTGCATCCACCACCGCGCGTTCCTTTGTCGCCACCGGCGATGGCGCCGCCGTTGCAGAAGGCGTCGACAGCGTCGCTGCCGGTTCCAACGCATCGGCCTTCAGCGATTACAGCACTGCGGTGGGTTCGAGCAGCGCGGCCTCTGCGCAGGGTGCAACTGCCGTTGGCAGTGGCGCCAATGCAACTACCGACAACGCCACGGCGGTGGGTTTCAACAGCGCCGCAATCGCCGAAAACACCACCGCGCTCGGCGGCAACAGCAGCGCTTCGGGCGACTCCAGCACTGCGGTGGGCGGCGCAAGCCAGGCCACCACCAGCGGCGCGACCGCCCTGGGTTACGAAAGCATCGCCAACGGCGCCGATTCCACTGCGCTGGGTGTGGGCAGCGTGGCCTTCGGTGACACCAGCACGGCCGTGGGCGGCGCAAGCGTCGCGTTCGGTGATGACAGTGCCGCCTTCGGTGCCAATGCCGCCGCCGGTGGCAGCGCATCCACCGCGATCGGCGCAAACAGCAGTGCCTTCGGCGAGCGCACCGTTGCGCTGGGTAGCACCAGTAACGCGTCGGGCGACGACGCCATTGCGCTCGGTGCGGGCAGCCAGGCCTCTGCGCTGGGGACCACGGCGGTCGGCAGCAATGCCAACGCCAGCATCGCCAATGCCACGGCGGTGGGCTTCAACAGCAGCGCCGGCGACGACTACGCCACTGCGCTCGGCGGCGACAGCAATGCATCGGGATATTTCAGCACTGCCGTCGGCGGCAACAGCATTTCCAACGGGCGTGGTGCAACGGCAATCGGTTACGAAAGCATCGGCAATGGCAGCGCATCGACTGCCCTGGGCTTTGCCAGCGTGGCATGGGGTAACGGCGGCACCGCCATCGGGACCGAAAGTGTGGCCTATGGCGATGACAGCACGGCAGTGGGCGCGAATGCGTTTGCGGCCGATACCGGCGGGATTGCGGTGGGCACCTATGCAAATGCGTATGGCCCGCGTGCCATTTCGCTCGGTGGCCAATCCAGAGCGACTGGCGATGAGAGCATCGCACTGGGTTGGGAAGCCACTGCGGTGGGCACGCAGAGCATCAGCCTCGGCGGCGGCGCGCTGGCATCTGCCGACAACAGCGTTGCGCTGGGTGCAGGCGCCGTCGCTGATCGCGCCAACACGGTGTCGGTTGGTGCAGCCGGCAGCGAACGCCAGATTGCCAATGTTGCGGCCGGCACCGAGGGCACCGATGCGGTGAATCTCGATCAGCTCAACGCCGTGGCTGGCGCTGCGGAAAATACCGCGCGCCTGTACGCAGGCACCGGTGACGGCACCGCCTTCGCACAGGGCGACGACGCGACCGCGGCCGGTTCCAATGCCACCGCAGACGGCGATTACAGCAGCGCGTTCGGTGCCAGCAGCCAGGCCACCGCAATCGGTGCGGTGGCCATCGGCAGCGGTGCCAGCGCCACGGCGCAGTACGCCAATGCGGCCGGTTACAACGCTGCGGCCAGCGGTTTCGGCAGCGTGTCCAATGGCGCCTTCAGCCAGGCCAGCGGTGACTACGCGGTGGCCGTGGGTGGCGAGAGCGAAGCAGCCGGCGCGCAGAGCACCGCGCTCGGCGCAGCGGCAGGCGCCTATGGCGATGGTTCGCTGGCGGTCGGCGCGTTGAGCGAAGCGCAAGGCAGCGAATCCACCGCAATGGGCTATTTCGCCAGCGCCAGCGGCGAATCGGCCACCGCGGTCGGTGCGGAGAGCGTCGCCAACGGTACCAGTGCGGCGGCCTTCGGCTTCGGTGCCGAAGCCACCGGCAACTACACCACCGCCTTGGGCGGCTATTCCACCGCCAGCGGTTTCAACAGCACCGCGCTGGGTAATTTCAGCACGGCCAGCGGTTCCAACACGCTGGCCGTGGGTAGCGATGCAACCGCCACCGGCGCCTACAGCGTGGCGGCCGGCCAGGGCAGCGTGGCCAGTGGCTACAACAGCGTGTCGGTCGGCGGTGCGGTGCTCGGCCTGTTGCCGACCGAAGCCTCCGGCGATTTCTCCACGGCACTCGGCGGCGCGGCGTGGGCGCCGGGCCTCAACAGCACCGCGCTGGGGAATTTCTCCGAATCCACCGGCGAAAGCAGCGTGGCGTTGGGCGCCGATTCGGTGGCCGATCGTGACTTCGCGGTGTCGGTGGGCAGTGCCGGCAACGAGCGCCAGATCACCAACGTGGCAGCCGGCACGCAAGGTACCGATGCGGTGAATCTGGACCAGCTCACCGCGGTTGCCGAAGCCGGTGCAGCCACCAGCAAGTACTTCCAGGCCAGCGGCAGCGACGACAGCGACGCCGGCGCGTATGTGGAAGGCGACAACGCGTTGGCGGCAGGCGAGGGTGCCAATGCCACCGGTACCGGCACCACCGCATTGGGCGCAGGGGCGCAGGCAGTAGTCGACAACTCCACCGCAGTTGGCGTCGCCGCGTTGGCTGGCGGCATCGGCGCGGCAGCGGTGGGCAACAACGCTCAAGCAGTGGGCGAAAACAGCAGCGCGGTCGGCAGCAACGCATTGGCCAGCGATATCGGCGCCACCGCGAACGGTGCCGGTGCGCAGGCGATTTCCACCTACACCACCGCACTCGGCAGCGAAGCGGTGGCCTCCGACAACCAGGCCACCGCTGCGGGCTTCCGCAGTGCCGCCTCCAATGTCGGCAGCGCCGCATTCGGTGGCTACAGCGAATCCAGTGGCCGCCTGTCGTCGGCACTGGGCTACGGCGCAGTGGCTTCGAGCGACTACAGCACCGCCGTTGGTGCTGCCTCGCTGGCTTCCGGCGCCAGCGCAGTGGCCGTGGGTGAATTCAGCGAAGCCACCGGCGACGAAAGCGTGGCGGTGGGCGGTAGCACGTTCTTCGGGTTCATTCCGGCGCGTGCGTCCGGTACCGGCGCGGCCGCCTTCGGTGCAGGTGCGTGGGCAACCGCGGACTACACCACCGCAATCGGCTGGAATTCCTATGCCGACGGCGCCAATGCGACCGCACTGGGCCAGAGCGCAGCCGCGCTTGCCGACAACACGCTGGCATTGGGTGGTGGCAGCCGCGCCGATGCAATCGGCGCCAGCGTGGTCGGTGTGGATGCATCGGCCACTGGCATCAACAGCACCGGCGTCGGTCGTCAGGTCAACGTCATCGGCGAAAACGCGGTCTCGGTTGGCTACAACTCGTTCGTGCGCCAAAGCGCGGTCAACGGCGTGGCCCTGGGTGCCAACGCCGGTGCAACCGGTGCCGATTCGGTGGCGCTGGGCTCCGGTTCGCGTACCTATGAAGCCGACACGGTGTCGATCGGCAGCGGCAATGGGCGCGGTGGTCCGGCCACGCGTCGCATCGTCAACGTCAGCGATGGCCAGGCGGCGACCGATGCAGTCAACAAGGGCCAGCTCGATGCGCTGACGGCCGATGTGCAGAACACCAGCAGCAAGTTCAAGACCACCGGCGATGCAGTGGCCTCGGCGACCGGTGAGCGCAGCACCGCTGCCGGCTCGGGCGCCGCCGCCACCGGCGCACGTAGTGTGGCCATCGCCTCCGGCAGCAGCGCGTCGGCTACCGGCGCCAGCGCGATGGGCGTGGACAGCAGCGCCAGCGGCGTGAACAGCACCGCGATGGGCCGTCAGACCAGTTCCATCGGCGAAAACGGCGTGGCGCTGGGCTACAACTCCTTCGTGCGCGAGAGCGGCAGCAATGCCGTGGCATTGGGCGCCAACGCCGGTGCCAGCGGTGCCGACTCGGTAGCGTTGGGCTCGGGCTCGCGTACCTACGACGCCAACACGGTGTCGGTGGGTAGTGGCAATGGGCGCGGCGGTCCGGCCACGCGTCGCATCGTCAACGTGGGCGCCGGTGCGATTGCCGATGCCAGCACCGATGCCATCACCGGTGGCCAGCTGTTCCAGTCGTTGAGCAATGCGGCCAGCTTCCTGGGCGGCGGTGCGGCGATCGGCGCGCAGGGCGTGTTCGTTGCGCCGACCTACGTGATCCAGGGCGCCAGCTACAACAACGTGGGCGCGGCGTTGACTGCGCTGGACAGCAAGGTCACCGAACTGGATGCACGTGGTGGCAGCACGGTTGCCGGCACCACGGCCGGCACCGCGTCGCTGCGGACCGCAACGGTGCCCGCGGTTGTCGCAACTGTCACGAGCGATGCGGCCGGCAACGTGAGCGCCTCCACGGCGACGAGCGGCGTGCAGGGCACGCCCACCGCCGCCGTGGTCGGCAGCATCACGCCGGCGGCAACGTCCACGGCGGTCGGCACTGCTGCAGTGGCCAACCACGTCACCGGTACCGCGATTGGCGGCAGCGCGTATGCGCACGGCCCCAACGACACGGCGATCGGCAGCAATGCACGCGTCAATGCCGATGGCAGCACGGCGGTGGGCGCCAATACGCAGATTGCCGCCGTGGCCACCAATGCGGTGGCGATGGGCGAGGGTGCGCAGGTCAGCGCGGCCTCCGGCACGGCGATCGGCCAGGGCGCGCGTGCCAGTGCGCAGGGCGCGGTGGCCCTGGGGCAGGGCTCGGTGGCCGATCGTGCCAACACGGTGTCGGTGGGCAGCGTCGGCGGCGAGCGCCAGGTGGCCAACGTGGCGGCTGGCGTGCGCGCTACCGATGCGGTGAACAAGGGGCAGTTGGACAGCGGGGTTGCCGCAGCCAACAGCTACACCGACAGCCGCTACAGCGCGATGGCCGACAGCTTCGAAAGCTACCAGGGCGATATCGAAGACCGTCTGCGTCGGCAGAACCGTCGCTTGGACCGTCAGGGCGCGATGAGCTCGGCGATGTTGAACATGTCCGCCAGCGTGGCGGGCATCGCGTCGCAGAACCGCATCGGTGCCGGTGTGGGGTTCCAGAACGGCGAATCGGCGTTGTCGGTGGGCTACCAGCGCGCGATCAGCCCGCGCGCCACGTTGACGGTGGGCGGTGCGCTCAGCGGCGACGACAGCTCGATCGGCGTGGGTGCCGGTTTCGGCTGGTAACGCGGCACACGCACGCGCAGTTGCATCACACGCGGCGGCGCGCACATGCGCCGCCGCGGCAAGGCAAGGCCTGAGGGGGCGGGCAAGGACCGTGGCTAGGCCAGCCAACGGATTCGCATGGAGTGATGGCCGTACCAGGAGCGATCCACAGCAACAGCGCAGGCCGTTTGACGGCTGCGCGCCGTTGCCGACGTCGTTCCAAGCCTGATTCACGAAAAACACGAAGAGGATTTCACCGTGATCGACAAGACCTTCCGCCTCACCCCGCTGACCGGCGCCATCCTGATGATGGCCCTGGGTGCATCCGGCACCCTGGCTGCCGCACCGAAACTGCTGGTCAAGGAACCGACCCAGGCAGCGCCGGCCGGCGCCGCATTCAGTAGCCGCCTGATCGTGCGCTACAAGGACAACACTGCCGCTGCGACCGATCGCAGCAGCAAGCTCAATGCCGTGCAGGCCGCTGTCGGCCGCGTTGGCGCCAGTACCGGGGCACGCAGCGCTGCCGCCGCTGCCAAGGCGACGTATGTGCGCAAGCTGGGCATCGGTTCGGACCTGATCAGGCTGTCCAGCACGCTGACTGCCGCACAGGTAAACAAGGTGGTGGTGGAGCTGAAGAACGACCCGTCCGTGGCCGACGTGCAGATCGACCGCATGCTGCGTCCGATCGACATCCAGAAGAACGTGCCGGCCACCGACGTGAGCCCGCAACTGGTGCCCAATGATCCGCTGTACGCGCAGTACCAGTGGCACCTGAGCAACCCGACTGGCGGCATCAATGCGCCGGCGGCATGGGACCTGTCGCAGGGCGCCGGCGTAGTGGTGGCAGTGCTGGACACCGGCATCCTGCCGGGCCATCCGGACTTTGCCGGCAACCTGCTGCAGGGCTACGACTTCATCACCGATGCAGAAGTCTCGCGCCGCCCGACCGATGCCCGCGTGCCGGGCGCGCTGGACTACGGCGACTGGGAAGAGGCCGACAACGTCTGCTACGACGGCTCGGTGGCACAGGAGAGCTCCTGGCACGGCACCCATGTCTCGGGCACCGTGGCCGAGGCGACCAATAACGGCATTGGCATGGCCGGCGTGGCGCCCAAGGCGACCATCCTGCCGGTGCGCGTGCTCGGCCGTTGCGGCGGCTACACCTCCGACATCGCCGACGCCATCGTGTGGGCGTCCGGCGGTACCGTCGACGGCGTGCCGGCCAACACCAATCCGGCCGAAGTGATCAACATGAGCCTGGGCGGCGGCGAGCCGTGCGACTCGGCCACCCAGCTGGCGATCAATGGCGCGGTCTCGCGCGGCACCACCGTGGTGGTGGCGGCCGGCAACAGTGGCGAAGATGCAGCCAACCATTCGCCGGCCAGCTGCAACAACACCATTACCGTGGGCGCCACGCGCATCACTGGCGGCATCACCTATTACTCCAATTACGGCAGCAAGGTCGACCTGTCCGGCCCGGGTGGCGGTGGCAGCGTGGACGGCAATCCGGGCGGCTACATCTGGCAGGCCGGCTACGACGGTGCGACCACGCCGACCTCCGGTTCCTACATCTATATGGGAATGGGCGGCACCTCGATGGCGTCCCCGCACGTGGCCGGCGTCGTGGCGCTGGTGCAGAGCGCGTCCATCGGTCTGGGCGATGGACCGTTGACCCCGGCCGCGGTGGAAGCCCTCCTCAAGCAGACCAGCCGCCGTTTCCCGGTGACCCCGCCGGCCAGCACCCCGATCGGCAGCGGCATCGTCGATGCCAAGGCCGCACTGGAAGCGGTGCTGGTGGAGCCGTGCGACCCGTCCACCGAGAGCTGCGCGCCCACCGCCATCGCCCTGACCAACAAGGCGCCGGTGACTGGCCTGAGCGGCACTGCCGGCAGCGCCACGCTGTACAGCTTCGAGGCCAAGGCCGGCGCCGTGCTGAGCTTCATGACCTATGGCGGCACCGGCGATGTCTCGCTGTACGTCAGCCATGAAGCCGAGCCCAGCGCCACCAGCTTCGATGCCAAGTCGACCCGCCCCGGCAACAGCGAAACCGTGCGCTTCACCGCGCCCAAGGCAGGCACGTACTACATCAAGTTGGTGGGTGCGTCGGCCTATGCGAAGGTGACGCTCGTTGCGCGACAGTAAGCGCATGCAATAGTGTGACCGATGCCCCCGGCTCATCACCGGGGGCATCGTTTTTCAGGGGGATTCAGATGCGTGCGGTTGATCGTCGCGGCAAACTGCTACAGTCGGCGACGGACCAGTGGAGACGAGTGTGAACGCGGTTGCCGTCGATCCAATTGAGCAGCGAAGTGCCGAAACGCGCATCGTCGAAGCACTGCTTGAACGCCGTCGTCTGAAAGACTCCGACCTGCTGCGCGCGCGCCAGTTGCAGGCCGAGTCAGGCATGGGTCTGCTGGCCCTGCTCGGCCGTCTGGGCCTGGTGTCCGAACGCGATCACGCAGAGACCTGCGCCGATGTGCTCGGCCTGCCGTTGGTGGATGCGCGCCAACTCGGCGATACCCCGCCGGAAATGCTGCCGGAGGTGCAGGGCCTGTCGCTGCGCTTCCTCAAGCAATTTCATCTGTGCCCGGTGGGCGAACGCGATGGCCGGCTGGAGCTATGGATCGCCGACCCGTACGACGACTACGCAGTCGATGCCGTTCGCCTTGCCACCGGCTGCACGTTGTTCCTGCAGGTCGGCCTGCGTTCGGAAATCGACGATCTGATCGAGCGTTGGTATGGCCAGGGCCGCAGCGCGATGGGCACCATTGTCGAAACCGCCGATGGCGATGCCAACAGTAACGACGACATCGAAGCGCTGCGCGATCTGGCCTCCGAAGCGCCGGTGATCCGGCTGGTGAATCTGGTGATCCAGCACGCGGTGGAACTGCGCGCCTCCGACATCCATATCGAACCGTTCGAAAGCCGGCTCAAGGTGCGTTACCGCGTCGATGGCGTGCTGGTGGAGGGCGAGAGCCCGCCGGCCAAGCTCACTGCCGCGGTGATCAGCCGCATCAAGATCATGGCCAAGCTCAATATCGCCGAACGTCGCCTGCCGCAGGACGGCCGCATCATGTTGCGCGTGCAGGGCAAGGAGCTGGACCTGCGCGTCAGCACCGTGCCCACCGCGCATGGCGAAAGCGTGGTGATGCGTCTGCTCGATCGCGAAACGGTGGTGTTTGACTTCTACAAGCTGGGCTTCACCGAAGAGTTTCTGCCGCAGTTCCGCAAGGTGCTGGAGCAGCCGCACGGCATCATGCTGGTCACCGGCCCCACCGGCTCGGGCAAGACCACCACGCTGTACACCGCGTTGAGCCAGCTCAATACCTCCGACGTCAAGATCATCACTGTCGAAGACCCGGTGGAATACCAGATCGAAGGCATCAACCAGATCCAAGCCAAGCCGCAGATCGGGCTGGATTTTGCCAATGCGCTGCGCAGCATCGTGCGCCAGGACCCGGACATCATCATGATCGGCGAAATGCGTGACCTGGAGACCGCGCGCATCGCGATCCAGTCCGCGCTCACCGGCCACCTGGTGCTCTCCACGTTGCACACCAACAACGCCGCCGGCGGCATCACCCGCCTGCTGGACATGGGCGTGGAAGATTACCTGCTGACCTCCACCATCAACGGCATCCTGGCCCAGCGGCTGGTCCGCAAACTGGACCTGGCCAATGCCGAATGCTATGCCGCATCGCCGGAGGAGATCGACAAGTTCGATCTGCGCCGCCTGCAGCCCGAGGGCGAGATCTACCTGTATCGCCCGCGCCCCTCCGCCGCCGCACCCACCGGTTACCTGGGCCGCACCACCATCGTCGAGTTCCTGGTCATGAACGACGAACTGCGGCGTGCGGTGATGCGCCGCGCCGGCATGGGCGAGATCGAACAGCTGGCACGCCAGGCCGGCATGCGCACCATGTACGAAGACGGCCTGTCCAAGGCCCTGCGTGGCGAAACCACCATCGAAGAAGTCCTGCGCGTCACGGAGGATGCGTGAGAAGGCCGGGACCGGGGACCCGGGACCGGGGGCCCGGGAACAGCCAAGGCAAGGGCCCAGTGGGGTGCTTCGTATTCGCTGACCAAGGCGCTGGCGCGGTTCGGTGCGGCAGTGGAGTGCTGCTGTCGGGACCCGGGAACAGCCTCGTCAACGGCGCTGTTGGTGAGGCCGCATGCGCCGACCAACGCGCTGCCAAGTCTCAGTGCTGCATCGTGCTGCGTTTCCCGTGTCCCGTGTCCCGTGTCCCTGGTCCCGGTCATTCCTGATGCCGCTCTACCGTTACAAGGCGCTCGACGCCCACGGCGAAATGCTCGACGGCCAGATGGAAGCGTCCAGCGATGCCGAGGTGGCGTTGCGCCTGCAGGAGCAGGGCCATCTGCCGGTGGAAACACGCCTGGCCACCGGTGAGAACGATTCGCCATCGCTGCGCATGCTGTTGCGCAAGAAGCCATTCGACAATGCGGCGCTGGTGCAGTTCACCCAGCAGCTGTCCACCCTGATCGGTGCCGGGCAGCCGCTGGATCGCGCGCTGTCGATCCTGATGGATCTGCCCGAAGACGAAAAAAGCCGGCGCGTCATCGGCGACATCCGCGACACCGTGCGTGGCGGTGCGCCGCTGTCGTCGGCGCTGGAACGCCAGCATGGGCTGTTCTCCAAGCTGTACATCAACATGGTGCGCGCGGGCGAAGCTGGCGGCAGCATGCAGGACACGCTGCAGCGGCTGGCCGATTACCTGGAGCGCAGCCGCGCGCTCAGGGGCAAGGTGATCAACGCGCTGATTTACCCGGCCATCCTGTTGGCGGTGGTCGGCTGCGCATTGCTGTTCCTGTTGGGCTACGTGGTGCCGCAGTTCGCGCAGATGTACGAAAGCCTGGACGTGGCCTTGCCCTGGTTCACGCAAGCGGTGCTGAGCGTCGGCCTGTTGGTGCGCGACTGGTGGATCGTGCTGATCGTGGTGCCCGGCGTGCTTGGGCTCTGGCTGGATCGCAAGCGCCGCAACGCTGCATTTCGTGCGTCGTTGGATGAGTGGCTGCTGCGCCAGAAGGTGGTCGGCAGCCTGATCGCGCGGCTGGAAACCGCACGCCTGACGCGCACGCTGGGCACCTTGTTGCGCAATGGCGTGCCGTTGCTGGCGGCCATCGGCATCGCACGCAATGTCATGTCCAACCTGGCGCTGGTCGACGATGTGGCCACTGCGGCCGACGACGTCAAGAACGGGCATGGCCTGGCAATGTCGCTGGCGCGCGGCAAGCGCTTTCCGCGCTTGGCGCTGCAGATGATCCAGGTGGGCGAGGAATCCGGCGCGCTGGACACGATGTTGCTCAAGACCGCCGACACCTTCGAGCTGGAAACCGCGCAAGCCATCGATCGCGCACTGGCGGCACTGGTGCCCTTCATCACGCTGGTGCTGGCCTCGGTGGTGGGGCTTGTCATCATCTCGGTGCTGGTGCCGCTGTATGACCTCACCAATGCGATCGGCTGAGCGCAATGACCAACATCGCTGCAGCGCCGTCAGCCGGACCCGAGCGGGGCTCGGCATCGGTACGCATCGCTCGTACACTTCGGTGGCAATGCACAGCTCCCTGACCGCAGTAACGGCTTCACGACAACTTTCCGGTGACCGCACGACACCCATGCGGGAACCACTGCAATGGCCGCCGTGTCCTCTGTTGGCGGCAGCATCCTTCATCGACGTGCAAGGAAATCGTTCATGATCAAGCGCTCCATCACCCGTAGTCCGTCGCGCGCAGGCCAGGCCGGCATGAGCCTGCTGGAAATCATTATCGTCATCGTGCTGATCGGTGCAGTGCTCACCCTGGTCGGTAGCCGCGTGCTCGGTGGTGCCGATCGCGGCAAGGCCAATCTGGCCAAGTCGCAGATCCAGACCCTGGCCGGCAAGATCGAGAATTTCCAGCTCGACACCGGCAAGTTGCCGGGCAAGCTCGATGACCTGGTGACCCAGCCCGGTGGCAGCAGCGGCTGGCTGGGCCCGTACGCCAAGCCGGTCGAGCTCAACGACCCGTGGGGCCACACCATCGAATACCGCGTGCCCGGCGATGGCCAGCCGTTCGATCTGATCAGCCTGGGCAAGGACGGCAAGCCCGGCGGCAGCAGCTACGATTCGGACATCAAGTACCAATAAGCCCTCGCCATGCGCGTTGCGTGTCAGCCGTTGCGTCATCGGCATGAAGTGGTCGGCCCTGGTCGTCCGCGCACGCGTGGCACATCGTTGCTGGAAATGCTGCTGGTCATCGCGTTGATCGCCATGGCCGGCGTGCTCGCGGCCGCGGCATTGAACGGCGGCATCGACGGCATGCGCCTGCGCACCGCCGGCAAGGCGATCGCCTCGCAACTGCGCTACACGCGCACCCAGGCGATTGCTACCGGCACGCCGCAGCGGTTCCTGATCGACCCGCTGCAACGTCGTTGGGAAGCCCCCGGCGGCCATCGCGGCGATCTGCCGTCCTCGCTGCAAGTGCGTTTCACCGGCGCGCGCCAGGTGCAGTCGCGCGAAGACCAGGGCGCCATCCAGTTCTTTCCCGACGGCGCCTCCACCGGCGGCCGCATCGATCTGCAGGTCAAGGACGCGCGCTGGCGCGTGGATGTGGGCTGGATCACCGGCGAAGTGCGTTCGGGCCCATTGCGGACGCCGTCGCCATGAGGCGTGAGCGCGGTTACACCCTGATCGAAGTGATCGTCGCCTTCGCGCTGCTGGCGCTGGCCTTGAGCCTGTTGCTGGGATCGTTGTCGGGTGCGGCGCGGCAGGTGCGTGCGGCCGACGACAGCACCCGCGCCACGCTGCACGCGCAATCGTTGCTCGCCCTGCAGGGCATGGACAAGCCGCTGGTGCCCGAGCAGCAGCAGGGCAGCTTCGAGAACGGGCATTTCCGCTGGTCGATGGATGTGCGCCCCTACGACGAGCCGCGGCGCAACCCGCAGGCGCCGGTCGCGCCGGGCGCGCACAAGCTGCTGCAACTGACCCTGGTGGTGCGCTGGGGCGAGCAGCCCAATCAGATGCTGCAGTGGCGCACCTTGCGGCTGGTGGCCGCCACCGCGCAGGACGGCGCCTGATGCGCCGTTCGCGCAGTGCAGGGTTCACCCTGATCGAGGTGCTGCTGGCCACCATGCTGCTGGTTGGCGGCCTGGCGCTGGCCTTTGCCACGCTGCGCTCGGCCAGCGCAGTGAGTCAGCGCGGCGAGGCGATTGCCCAGCGCAGCGAGCGCGTGCGCGCGGTGGAAGAATTCCTGCGCCGCCGTCTGGCGGCCGCGTTGCCGCTGGCGATGAGCATCGACCCGCAGAGCCAGCAGCCGATGCTGTTCGTCGGCGAGCCGCGGCGCATGCGCTTTGCCGCCGACGTGCCGGATTACCTGGGGCGCGGCGGCCCGTATCTGCATGACCTGGCGGTGGTCGGCGACGGCGAGCAGCGCACCTTGCAGATTGCCCTGACCATGCTGCAGTCGGGCAAGTCGATCGAAGAAGGCAGTGCGCTGCCGCCGGAGCCGCTGGCGCAGGACGTGCAGCAGGTGAGCTTCCGCTATCGCGGCATGGACCCGCAGACCGGCCGCCTGAGCGCGTGGTTGCCGCAGTGGGAATGGCACGACCGCCTGCCGCTGCTGGTGCGCATCGACATCCGCAGCGGCGATGCGGCATGGCCGTCGCTGGTGGTGGCGCTGCCGCAATCCAGCAACCCCGGAGCAGGGCAATGAGCCGGATGCGCGGCGCGGCGCTGGTGCTGGTGTTGTGGCTGATTGCCCTGCTCACCGCGATGATCGGTGCGTTCGCGCTCACCGCCCGCGTGGAAGCATTGCAGGGCAGCATGCTGCGCAACGGCGCGCAGGCGCAGGAATACGCGCGTGCTGGCCTGGAATACGCACTTTCGCGCTTGCAAAGCACCGATACCCAGGCACGCTGGCGCGCAGACGGCCGGCGCTATCGTTGGCAGCTGGACGATGCCACGGTGGAGATCCGCATCACTGACGAAAGCGGCAAGGTGGATCTGAACATGGCCGAGCCGGCGCTGCTGGCCGGGCTGGTGCGTGCGGTGGGCGGCGAACAGGGCCGCGACACGCGCATTGCCGGCGCGATCGTCGATTGGCGCGATGGCGACTCGCTGAGCCAGCCTGGCGGTGGCGCCGAAGACCGCGACTATGCCGACGCTGGCCTGCCGTACGGCGCAAAGGACAGCCCCTTCGAAACCCTGGGCGAACTGCGGTTGGTACTGGGCATGGACAGCGCGTTGTATCGCAAGCTGCTGCCCAACCTCACGCTGTACAGCGGCCGCTCGCGCCCCGAAGCGCGCTTTGCGCCCGGCCCGGTGTTGACCGCAATGGGCCTGGATGCGCGGCAACTGCTGGCGCAGCGTGACGCGCCGCTGGGTTTGCCGGGCAGCGAGGCGACGGTCGGTGGCTCTGACACTTATAGTATCGAGAGCCGGGCGCGACTGAGTCAGGGACGCGAGGCTGTGTTGCGGGCGGTCGTGTCCACCAGCGCGTCCGCCGTACCGGGATCGGCCTACACCGTGTTGCGTTGGGAAGAGGGAGCAGCAGTGCAATGACCGCATGGCGGGATACCTTGGGTCGTATCGGCGTACGCGCCATGCCGGGCGCCGGAGGCTTCTGGCGTTGGTGGCAACAATCGCTGCTGGCCTGGCTGCCGCAACGGTGGCAATGGCAATTGGGTCTGTCGCAGGCACGCCTGTTGTTGCAGCTCGATGGCGATACCTTGCAGTTGCTGCGCCAGCGCGACCATAGCCGCGAGGCGGTCGCCAGCCTGCCGTGGCCGGTGCAGCCGCAGGAAGTCAACGCCGTGCTGCCGAGCGCGCTGGATGGGTTGCCGCGGCATTGGCTGCTGCCGTCGGCGCATGCGCTGCGGCGCCCCTTGCGGCTGCCGGCCGCCGCCGCCGCACGCCTGCAGGACGTGGCGCGTTTCGAGATCGACCGGCAGACCCCGTTCACGGCCGACCAGGTGTATTTCGATGCGCGCGTGCTCGACGTGCGCGAAGACGGCCAGCTCGATGCCGAACTGGTGGTGGTGCCGCGGCGCATGATCGACGGCCCGGCCGGCGTGCCCGATGCCTGGACCAGCGCGTTGTCCGGCATCGACGTGGCCGACACCCAGGGCGTGCCGCTGGGGGTGAACCTGCTGCCGCCGGCGCGCCGGCTGCGGCGCAGCGACCCCATGCAGCGCTGGAACCTGATGCTTGCCGCCACCGCGCTGGTGTTGCTGGCAGTGGCCGGCTGGTTGCTGCTGGACAACCGCCGTCAGGCGGCCGACGACCTGCGCGCCAAGGTGCAGGCCAATGCCGCGCGTGCGCGCCAGGTGGCCGCCGAACGGCAGCAGCTGATGGACCTGGTCGAAGGCGCCAATTTCTTCCAGAAACAGCGCGCCACGCGTCCGACCTCGGTGGAAATCTGGGACGAGCTGAGCCGGCGTCTGCCCGGTGGCACCTATCTGGAAAAATTCTCGGTCGAAGGCGGGCAATTGCAGTTGATTGGCCTGAGCAACGAAGCCTCCTCGCTGGTGCGCCGTCTGGAAGGCTCGCCGTTATGGCGCACGCCCTCGCTGACCGGCGTGCTGCAGAGCGATGCCGGTCGCAACGTCGACCGCTTCACCATCACTGCCGAGCTGGCCGGCCCCGACGCCAAGGAGGCGGCCGATGCCACGCAGCGTTAAGCGCGATCGCTGGATCGCTTTGGGGTTGCTGCTGCTGGTGCTGGGCGTGGCGTATCTGGTGCTGGTGCACCCGTGGTTCACCCAGCCGATGATCGCCGTGCAGGACGACCTGCATTCGCTGCGCGAGCGCGAGCTGCGCGTGCGCGTGCAGCTGCAGCAGGCGCCGGAAGTCAGCAAGCGGCTGCGGCAGGCACGCCAGACGCTGGAGAGCCGCCCGGGGTTCCTGCCGGAAACCTCCGCCGAGCTGGCCTCGGCCGGGCTGGTGCAGCGGCTGGAACGCGCGGTGGTGGAAGCCAGCCCTGGTAACCGCAGCTGTGCCATCAGCAACCGCTCGCCGCTGCAGCCGGAGAGCAAGGACCGCTTCACCCGCGTGGCGGTGCAGGTGCGCCTGCGCTGCGGCACGCCGGAGCTGGCCTCGGTGTTGTACAGCCTGGAAAACGGCACGCCGCGGCTGTTCGTGGACAACCTCAATGTCATGGCGCAGCGCTACCAACTCTCTCCCAACGAAAGCGGCAACGGGCTGGATATCGCCTTCGAACTGGCCGGCTACCTGCGCCCCGGCGCCAGTGCCGCACCGTTGAACACCGAGGCCGCGCCCGCCGCCGCCGGGGAGGCCAGCAATGCGCCTTGACCTGATCGGTTTACGCACCTGGTTGCTGGCCACCGTGGTCGGCTGGGCGCTGCTGGTGTGCATCCTGGCGGTGGCCGGCCTGGGCAAGCGCGTGGAGCTGCTGCCCGACGACCCGGCGCTGGTGCAGCGCCTGCCCACGTTGCCGGCACCGGCGCCGGAACGGCTGGGCGCGTTCGAGAAATATTCGGAGATCGCCGCGCACCCGGCCTTCGCCGAGGACCGCCTGCCGCATCCGTTCTTCCTGTCCGGCAACGATGGCAGCGGCGCGGCCTCGACGGTGCGCCTGACCGGCGTGCTGCTGACGGAAAACTTCAAGATGGCCACGCTGACCCTGGACCCGCAGGATTCGGTGCGCGTGCAGCTCGGCGGCGACGCGGTCAAGGGCTGGCGCCTGCTGGCCCTGCAGCCGCGCAGTGCCACCATCGAAGGCCCCGGCGGCACCCAGACCCTGGAACTGCACGTGTTCAACGGCCAGGGCGGGCAGCCGCCCACCGCCAATGCCGCCGCGCGCGGGGCTGCGGGCGCCACCCCGCCGTTGCCCTCGCCCGACGCAGCGGATCCTGCGGCCACGGCGCAACCGCCGCAGCCGCAGCCGGCCACCCCGCCGCAGCCGCAGCCCGGCGGGCAGGCCCCGCCCACGGTGCCGCCGCAGCGCAGCGATGGCGCCCAGGAAGCCCCACGCCCCTCCGACGATCAGATGCGTGCCATCCGCGAACGCATCGAAGCCCGACGCCGCCAGCTGCAACAGCAGCGCCAGAGCGGCTCTACCCCCGGTCAGACCCAATGAGTGAACGCATGACGCCGCGCCTGTTTCCCGTGTCCCTGCTGATTGGCCTGCTGGCCGGTTGCGCCACCACTCCGCCACCGGACGTGCGCCGCGACGCGCGCCTGGACCCGCAAGTCGGCGCTGCCGGCGCCACCCAGACCCCCGCCGAACAGCGCGCCGACGGCGATGCCAACGCCAAGCCCAGCCCGGTGATCCGCCGCGGCAGCGGCACCATGATCAACCAGAGTGCGGCTGGCGCGCCGGCGCCCACGCTGGGCATGGCCAGCAGTGGCAGCGCCACCTTCAACTTCGAAGGCGAATCGGTGCAGGCCGTGGTCAAGGCGATCCTGGGCGACATGCTCGGCCAGAACTACGTCATCGCGCCGGGCGTGCAGGGCACCGTGACCCTGGCCACGCCCAACCCGGTCTCGCCGGCCCAGGCACTCAACCTGCTGGAGATGGTGCTGGGCTGGAACAACGCCCGCATGGTGTTCAGCGGTGGCCGCTACAACATCGTGCCGGCCGACCAGGCACTGGCCGGCACCGTCGCGCCCAGCACCGCATCGCCGTCGGCCGCACGCGGGTTCGAAGTGCGCGTGGTGCCGTTGAAGTTCATTTCCGCCAGCGAAATGAAGAAAGTGCTCGAGCCCTATGCACGGCCGAATGCCATCGTCGGTACCGACCCCGCGCGCAACGTCATCACCCTCGGTGGTACCCGCGCCGAGCTGGAAAACTATCTGCGCACCGTGCAGATCTTCGACGTGGACTGGTTGTCGGGCATGTCGGTGGGCGTATTCCCGATCCAGTCCGGCAAGGCCGAGAAGGTCTCTGCCGACCTGGAAAAGGTGTTCGGCGAACAGAGCAAGACGCCCAGCGCCGGCATGTTCCGTTTCATGCCGCTGGAAAACGCCAACGCCGTGCTGGTGATCACCCCGCAGCCGCGCTACCTGGACCAGATCCAGCAGTGGCTGGACCGTATCGACAGCGCCGGCGGCGGCGTACGGCTGTTCTCGTACGAGTTGAAGTACATCAAGGCCAAGGACCTGGCCGATCGGTTGTCGGAAGTGTTCGGCGGCCGCAGTAGCGGTGGCGATTCCAATGCCTCGCTGGCGCCGGGCGCCGAGAGCAGCGTGCTCGGCGGTCAGCTGGGTAATCGCGACAGCACGATGGGCGGCAGCTCCGGCCTGACCGGTGGCAGCGTCGGCGAAAGCGGCGATGGCAGTGGTTCGGGCAGCTTCGGCGGTAGCAGCGCCATGGGTGGCGGCAGCAGCGGTAGCGGCGGCCTGGGCAACGGCAGCCTGCAGCTGTCGCCGCGCAGCAATGGCAATGGCGCCGTGACGCTGGAAGTGCAAGGCGACAAGGTCGGCGTGTCGGCAGTGGCCGAAACCAACACCTTGCTGGTGCGCTCCACCCCGCAGGCATGGACGTCCATCCGCGATGTCATCGAGAAACTCGACGTGATGCCGATGCAGGTGCATATCGAGGCACAGGTGGCTGAGGTGAATTTGACGGGTGCGCTGCAGTACGGTGTGAATTGGTATTTCGAGAATGCAGTGAGCGTGCCAGTGACATCCGGTGGGCCTGGCCTGCCACCCGCTGTAGGACGCGGCATCTGGGGCGATATTGCAGGTACCGTCACCAACGGCGGCGTGGGCTGGACGTTTCTCGGCAAGAATGCTGCAGCAGTCATCAGTGCCCTGGATACGGTCACCAATTTGCGACTGCTGCAGACACCGTCAGTCTTTGTGCGAAACAACGCCGAAGCCACGCTCAATGTTGGCTCACGCATTCCGATCAATTCCACGTCGATCAATACTGGCCTGGGCAGCGACAGTAGTTTCTCGTCGGTGCAATACATCGATACCGGTGTGATCCTGAAGGTGCGCCCACGCGTTACCAAGGACGGCATGGTGTTCCTGGATATCGTGCAGGAAATCAGCACCCCGGGCGCACGGCCTCAAGCGTGTACGGCAGCAGCCACAACCACCGTCAACAGCGCTGCTTGCAATGTCGATATCAATACGCGTCGTGTCAAAACCGAGGCGGCAGTGCAAAGTGGTGACACCATGATGCTGGCCGGCCTGATCGACGACAGTACGACCGATATCAGCGCTGGCGTGCCATTTCTCAGCAAGTTGCCGGTTGTCGGCGCCCTGTTTGGTCAGAAAAATAAAGATACCAACCGCCGTGAAGTCATCGTCTTGATCACTCCCACGATCGTGCGCAACCCGCAGGAAGCGCGCAATCTCACCGACGAATACGGCCAGAAGTTCAAGGCCATGGAGCCGCTGAAACCCAGCCAGAAGCCGCAATGAGTGCAGCACTGCCCGTCGTGCTGGTGCCGATTGGCACCGACGACGAGGCGCTGGACGCGTGCCTGGGTGCACTGGATGTGGCCACACCCGCAGGTACACGGGTGTGGCTGGCCGACGATGCGCAGGCCGGCCCGCGCGGGCGTGCGGTGATCGAACACTGGTTGGCACGCACTCGATTGCAGGCCCATCACACCCGTCGCCAACGCATGCTCGGCGAGGTGGCGCATCTGGATGAAATGCTCAGCGCCTGCGGCGACGCCGATGTGGTGGTGTTGGGCGTGGATGCCTGCCCATTTCCGGGCTGGTTGAGCCAGTTGAGCGCGTGCTTTGCGCGCGATGCGGCGATCGCCACGGCCACGCCATGGAGCAACGTGGGCGAAGCCTGCAGTTGGCCGCGGCTGGGCGAACTCAACCCGTTGCCGGATGCGCCGGAACGGTTGGCCGCTGCCTGTGCGGCCATGCCGCCGTTGCACCCGGAGCTGCCTTCGGCGGTCGGCCACGCGGTGCTGTTGCGCGGCACCGCGCGACGCAAGGCCGGCGGCCTGGATGCCAGCAGCTACGGCTCGTGGTACGCCGCGCTGGTGGACCTCAGCCTACGCATGGGCGGGCTGGGCTGGCGCAATGTGTTGTGCGACACCGCCTTCGTCGCGTCGCCGCACGAAGGCCGCCCGGCCGATGGCGACATGGATGCACTGGCCACGCGTTGGCCGGCCTGGCATGCCCGCCTGGCCAACTTCCTGATGCACGACCCGCTGCGTGCGCAACGCGAACAACTGAGTCGGCTGCTGGCCGAACTGCCGCCCCCCGATCCACAACGCCTGCTGTTCGACGCCTAGCCGCCCGCAAACAACGCCTTCCATGCATGCCGGCGGTGGCGCAGCGACGTCGCGATGACGGACAAGACGTCGCGATCACGCAAGAAGATGCAAGGGCAAAACCACTGCGCAGTGGTCAGCACACGCAGCTGCCCGGTACAGCAGACGGCACAGCGATCCGCATCTGCGCCGCTCGCCGCCTGGTGTCAGCTGCATGACCATAATCACCAAGACACACGCAACACTGCCGATAGCAGCGCATGCTTTTCCCGATTCCCGATTCCCGATTCCCGATTCCCGATTCCCGGCGCTAAAGCGCATCCCGCGTCGGCGCATCGGTCCGCACCACCACCTCCAGCGCGTCGTGACGCCAGGATTCGATATCCAGTTCCACCGCGCGGCCGTCCTCGGCAAAGCTGGTCCGCTGCAGGCGGAAGCAGGGCGTGCCGGTGGTGGACTGCAGCAGCAGCGCCTGGGTGGCATCCAGGCCGGCCGGATGCATCGACACCTGCGCACGGCTCAGGAACAGCCCCAGCTTCTGGTTGAACACGCTCGACAGCGAGCCGGCCAGATCGTGTTCCAGCAGGCCCGGCGCCCACGCTGCAAGCACCACATTGGTTTCCAGCAGCACCGCGCGGCGGTCGATCCAGCGCCGGCGCTGCAGCACGAAGACATCCTCGTAGGGCGACGCCAGGCGCAGCGCGGCGGCGAAGGCGGCGCCGGCCGGTTGCCGGGTCGCACTGAGCAGCTCGGTACGCGGCTTGCGCCCTTGCGCGGCCACGTACTGCATGAAGCCGGCAATGCTGGTGGGGTCGTAACGCACGCGTGGCGCGCTGACGAACCAACCGCGGCGGTTTTCGCGGTAGATGCGTCCCTGCGCTTCCAGTTGCTGCAGGGCCTCACGCAAGGTGATGCGGGTGCAGCCGAACCGCTCGGCGAGTTCGCGCTCCACCGGCAGGCGCTGGTCAGGGCCCCATTCGCCGGCAGCGATCTGCGCGGAGATGATCTCGGTGATGGCGTGCTGGCGCGAGGCGCTCATGCGGCGTGCCGCCCGGCAAGGAGTTGACGCATCGGTAAGGCAACAGGCTGAAAGTCGTGCATGCGCCGATGGTAAAGAAGAACGCGCCAGCAAACCGCGCCGGACTCAGCGCAGCGCCGCCGGATTCCGGTTCTGTTGGGGTTTCCAGCTGCGCCACCCGTAGACCGCCAGCGCCACGAAGCCGGCGTAGAGCAGGGCAGTGGGGTACAGGCCCTTGCTGACGAAGACGCCGACATACACGCAATCCAGCGCGATCCACAACACCCAGTTGGCAATGCGCTTGCGCGCGGCCCACACGCTGGCGACCAGGCTGAAACTGGCCAGCGCCGCGTCCAGCCAGGGCAGTGCGGCGTCGGTGCGGTGATGCATGTACGCGCCCAACCCCGCAGCGAACGCAGCACCGATGCCCAGCGAGATCCATAGTTCCTGCTGCGGCATCCGCAACGGGCGGATGCGCGTGTCCGTGGCATTGCCGCGCTGCCACTGCCACCAGCCATACAGCTGCGTCAGCACGTACACGCCCTGCAGCAGCATGTCTGAGTACAGCTTCCACTGGTAGAACAGCCACGCGTACAAGCCCACCGCCACGATGCCCACCGGCCAGCACCAGCGGATGCGCCGCGCGGTCAGCCACACGCCCAGCAGGTTGATCACGACAGCGATGGATTCGAGCAACGACATGCAATGCCTGATGGATAGTGGAGAGCGGGGAACAGGGAACAGGGAACAGGTGCAACCCGTGCAAAACCGTGTTGCAGTCGCAAGTGGATGCTGCGCGACTCCGAGCCTGTATGCGATGGAAACCCAACAGCGTCCTCACCGCCGAGCTCCTGCCTCAAGAGCGGCTGACACAGCCTGGCGCCCACCCGAATGGCGGCCGCGCAGGAGTGCTGTCAGCTGCTGCCATCAGCCAGTGCTTGAAACACGCTGCCCGACGTCTATCAGGGTGCGCCAAGCACAGGTGATTTCGACGTCCTTCTCCCGCTTGCGGGGGAAGGTGCCCGAAGGGCGGATGGGGGAGACAGCAGACCTCAAAAATCCACCTGCACGGTCAGCCGCGCCGTACGCGGTGCGCCCGGGAACAGATATGCATCGCCCTGGTATTCGCCGGAATCGCGCCAGTAGCGCTTGTCGAACACGTTGTCCACGTTCACCCGCCACGTCGTTGCCAGTGTGCCCAGCGTCGTGGCGTAGCGCGCGCCCAGATTGGCCACCGTGTAGGCGGGCACGCTGGCACTGCCGAGGCGGTCGGCAAACTTGCGCCCGCTGTATTGCACGCCGGCCAGCAGCGCCAGCCCATCGACGCCAGGTACGCTGTAGTCGGCCTGCACGCTGGCGCGCAGCTTGGGCACGTTGATGGCCTGATGGCCCTCATACGCTGCAATGTCGGTGTCTTCTGCGCGGGCGCGGATGGTCGCGATGCTGGCGAACAGGCGCAGCTGCTCGGTCGCCGCGCCATCGGCCGACAGCTCCAGGCCGCGGTTATGCAGCCGGCCCTGCTGCACGAACAGCAGGCCACCGTCGGCTTGCGGCTGGGTGAACTGGTAGGCCTGGCGGATGTCGAACAGCGCCGCGCCCAGGCGCAGGCCCTGCAGGTCGATCTTGGCGCCGGTTTCCAGCTGATACGCACTGGTGGGCGGCAGGATCTCGTCGGCATTGTCGGCAAACCACGGCGCGGTGCCGCCGGCGGCCAGGCTCTTGGCGTAGCTGGCATACAGCGACACGTTCTGCTGCGGTTTGAACAACAGCGCCGCCTGCGGCAACACCGCGTCCTTGCGGGTGCGGCGTTCCAACAGCCCGTCGCGATCGAACGCGCGTTCGTCCAGCCGCACTGCGCGCGCGCCCAACGACAGCTCCCACTGCTCACCCAGGCCGATGCGGTCGGCCAGCACCAGCGCGCGCTGGCGGCTGTCCAGGCGGCGTTGTTTCGGGTCCAGCGGCACGTCGGTCTGCGCGAAGACTTCCGGGTCGCGGTCGATGCTGCCGCTGCCGACGAATTCGTTGACCGAACCAAAGCGGTCGATGGTGCGGCGCAGCCAGTCGCCACCGATGCTCAGGCGATGCTCCAGCGCACCGGTGACCACGCGGCCTTCCAGCGTGGCGCGCAATTGGTCGTGCACGCGGGTGTCGTCCGGGCTGCGGTAGTCGTAGACGTCGTACTCGCCCTGCGCGCTGAAGAAGTTTGGCGTGGCGATATCCGCGCAGCTTGCCGCGCCGTAGCAGCCCCAGGCGAACGCGGAAAAATCGTTGATCGTCGAGCGGCTGCGCGACGCGTCGACGGTGGCGCGCCAGTCGCCGTTGAACTGATAGGCGTAGCGCAGCTGCGCGTTGAGCGAGTCCATTTCCACCGGGCGTGACCAGGGCTGGTACCCGAGCAGGCGGTGCACGTCGATATCGCGCGGCACCTGCGTGCCGCCGAGCAATTGATAGCCGGGCACCGAGCGCTGTTGCCGGTGCTGGTATTCCACGTCCAGCTGTAGCAGCGACTGCGGGGTGATCTTCCAGTCGCCCGCCAGCGACAGGAAATTGCGGTAGCCGTCGGCATGATCGACGTAGCTATCGATGTCTTCGCGTGCGGCATTCACGCGCAGGCCCAGGCTGCGCTCGGCACCGAACCAGTCGCCCAGGTCGGCCGCGACATAGCGCGAGCCCTGCTCGTCGGTACCCAGGGTCACGCTGCGCACACGCTCGGGCCGCTTGGTGCGGTAGTCGATCAGCCCGGCCGGTTCGTTGACACCGGACTGCAGCCCGGCCAGGCCTTTGAGGATCTGTACCTGCTGCTTGTTCTCCAGCGCGATGGATTGCTCGCCCACCGCACTCAGGCCATTGATGCGGTAGCTGTTGGCGGCATTAAGCGAATACCCGCGCACCACGAAGTTTTCGTAATAGCCGATCGGCGCATACGCATCGCCGGCGGAGGCGTCGGCACGCAGCACCTCGCTGAGTATGCGCGCCTGGCGATCGAGCAATTGCGGGCGGTCGATCACCGCGATGGAGGCGGGCGCATCCAGCAGACGGGTGGCGCCGAAGCCGGTCAGTGCGGTGGCTGCCTCGTTGCGTTGCCCAAGCACGTTGACCGCGTCCAGTTCCACCGCTGCGCTGTCGGGTTGTTGTTGTGCCAGGACGGGGGTGGACAGGCACACCGCCAGGGCAAGCGTGAGCGGGCGGCGGGACAGCAGGCGAATGGATGCGAAGGACATGGGCAAGGCTCGATGGAAAAAGGGAAACCGCTCAGGGCGAGCGGTGCGCGCGCGCATGCAAATGCGCGAGCAGGGCCTGGCCATCGGCGCTGGAAAACCAGTCCGCATGTCCGAGCAGATAACGGTGATAGGCGATGTCCACGTTGTCGGCGGAGCGCGTGATACCGGCGAAATAGTCGATCTCGCTCAACGCGAAATCGACATGCACGATCGGCAGCAGCGCGGCCAGGCAGCGCAGCTGCGCGGCACCGAGCGGGCAATGCGCTGCGTAGCCATCCAGCAATGCATCCAGCTGCGCCAGCTCGGGCTGCGCGCGTGCGCCGGTGTCCAGGTGCAGCCACGGGATCAGGTTGCGTTCGATGGCCGTGGCCAGATCGAACAGCGCGCTGTTGCGATCGCTCAATCCGAAATCGAAGATCGCGCTGACCCTGGTGTCGCCGTGGTCGGTGTTCCAGAGCAGGTTGGACGCGTGCCAGTCGCCATGCGTCCACAGCGGCGGCATGGCACCCGGTGCAGACAGCAAGGGCCAGGCACGTGCATGCCAGGGCAGCACGTGGGTGGCCAGGTCACGCTGCCAGGGATACCCGTGCAGGGCCGCAGCCAGATGCGGCCGTGTCGGTAGCGCGCGCTGCAGCGCCGGCAGTGGCTCGGCCTGCGCGAACACCTGCAGGTTGGCAACCAGCACGGCGCTGGAACGCGCGGGTGCAGCGAAGCCCCGCGCAGCGCGGTGGAGCTGCGCCAGCGCCGCGCCGGCGGCGTGCGCGTGGGCGGTGTCGATGAACGGCGTCCACGACACCGCATCGCGATACAGGTCGTGCCCGGCACCGACGCGCTGCACTTCGTAGACCCAGGCGTCGTGGGCAAACGCGGTCTGGCCGTCGGCCGCGTGCAGCACCTCGACCACCGGCGCGCCGGCCCGGCGCAGATGCGCCATGAACGCGTGCTCCTCGCGCAACGCGGCAACGCTGCGCACGCGGCGATGGTGGCGTTTGACGATCACCGGCCCGGTGGCGGTTTCCACGCGGGCGGCGGCAGAGAACGGGCGCGCACTGTGCCACTGCACGTCCTGCGCACCGCCAAGCGTGGGCAGGCGCTGCAGCACGCGCCGGATTTCCTCCAGGGTCAGTGCCGGCCAGTCGGGCGGCGCCAGCGCCAGGCTCATGCCATGGACCTGATGCGGCGCGTTCACGGCTGCAGGCTCCACGCGCAAGCCATGGGGAGATCGAGTGGTATAGACCAACGGGGTGAGGCCGATCCGATGAGCCCGGCGCGTATGCCGGCATTGCGGACGGCGCTGCCGGGCCGTCGGTGCAGGGCGGGCGCCATCAGGCGGTCGCACTGCATGGAATGAAAGGGCAGCGCGAAACCGGAAGGTCGCTGGCCGTCATCTCTGAGGATCAAGTGGGGGTGCCGCGGACGGCGCCGACGCAGGCCGCGTGGCGGCTGTCGGGCGCGCAGTATGCCTGCTGCTGCGGCACGCCGCCATGCCGAGGCGCCACACGCGATGGCGCGGCGGTGGCCCCGCACCGGATAATGACCGCATGACTCCAGTCCAGATCGCCGCCGTCGTCGTCACCTACCAGAGCAGCAGCACCATCGATGCCTGCCTGTCGCGGTTGCGCGCGGCCCAGGGCATCAGCGAGATCCGGGTGGTCGACAACGCCTCCAGCGACGACACCCTGGACGTGGTGCAGCGGCACGCGCTGGCCGACGCCCGCGTGCACTTCATCGCCAACCCGGACAACCCCGGCTTTGCCACCGCCTGCAACCAGGGCGCGCGCGACTCGCAGGCGCCCTGGCTGGTGTTCATCAACCCGGATCTGATGGTCGAGCCCGACACCCTGGTGCAGTTGTGCGCGCGCGCGGCCGGGCATGCTGCCGTGCTGCTGGGCGTGGAGCAGGTGGACGAACAGGGCCGCCCCGACGCCGCAGTGCGCCGCCGTGACCCCGACTTTGCCGCCATGCTGCGCGCGCCGCGTGCCGCCGCCCAGCTGGCGATGCCGGCCGACCCGTCGCAGGCGCTGCAGGCGGTCGATGCAATCTCCGGTGCGCTGATGCTGATGCAGCGCAGCCTGTTCGACCGGCTGGACGGCTGGGACGGCCATTACCGGCTGCATGCCGAGGATCTGGACCTGTGCCGGCGTGCCCGTCAGGCCGGCGCGCTGGTCGCGGTGGCCAACGATCTGCAGGTGGTGCACGTGCGCGGCGTCTCCAGCCGAGCCCGCCCGTACTTCGTTGAATGGCATAAACACCGCGGTCTGTGGCGCTATTTCCGCAAGTTCGAAGCCGCCCAGCGCGGGCCGCTGACCCGGGTTGGCGTGTGGCTGGCGATCTGGGCGCATGCGGCCGCGCAGCTACCGCGGTTGGTGCGTCGGGCATGACGCGCGGTCCGTTAAATTAGTGATAAATCCGTGACGGGGAGCCAGTCGTAACTGTGATACGTTGCGCGGCGAAGTGTGATCCAGTCAGTGCTTCCTGTCCCTAACGGGTCCCCCATCAGGAAACGTACAAATGTCCTTACAGATCGACCCGCGCGCGCGGGTACGTCAGTCGTGCCTTATCCCTGCACAGTCCAGTCCGGTTTCCCGGCCGTCGGCCTCTTTTCGTTCCCTCGGCCGCAAGCCGCTGGCCGCGCTGTCGGCGCTGGCGCTGGGCTGCACGCTGGCCGCATTGCCGGGCGCTGCGCTCGCCGGCGCCTGGACGCAACCGCAGGGCGACACGCTGGTGATCGTCAAGGCGCTGCATAGCGATGGCCGCGGGTGGTTCGACGACAGCCATCACCGCACCACCTTCGGTGACGGCCAGCAATTCGACGGGAACGGGCGTAGCCGCCAGGACCAGCTGAATGTCTACGTCGAGCATGGGCTGACCGACAGGCTCAGCGTCATCGGCAATTTCTATTTCAGCGATGTCGGTTTCAGTAGCCATGACAGTGGCCGCGGCCGTCAGCAGACCAGCACCACCGGGTTTGCCGATCAGGAAGTCGGCCTGCGCTATGCGTTGCCGAGCGCGCCGGACGATGTCTGGCGCAGCTCGGTCCAGGGGCTGGTCAGCATCCCGGCGTATGGCCGCAGCAAGACCTACCACCCGAACAATCCCCAGGCGAACACCGATCCTGCGCTGGGTTTGGGCGATTACGGGCTGGAGCTGCGTTACAGCCGTGGCCGCGGGTACACGCTGGGCGGACGCAACGGCTATGTCGATCTGGGTGGCGCGGTGCGCCTGCGTGGCAGTGCGGCCTCCGACGAGGTACGCGTGGATGCCTCCACCGGTCTGAGCCTGACCCCGAGCTGGTTGCTGCTCGGCGAGCTCAACGTCATCCAGGGGCTGGGCAACGGACGTAACAACTTCGATGTCGCAGGCTCTGCGGGCGGTGTGGGTTTCGTCGCCACCGGCACCAACTACGACCTGACCAAGCTGCAGCTGTCCACGCTGTACACCGCCCCGGGCGGCAGTCAGTGGCAGCTGGGCTATCAGCAGCCGGTGATGGGGCGCAACACTGCTGCCGCAGGCGGGCCGTTCGTGGCCGCCTGGTGGCGTTTCTGAGGACGCCCTGCCCATGACGGTCAGCTGCGAAAGCGAGGCGCTGGGACGGGTGCCGGATATCGGCCGCGAACGCGGCCTGCTGGGGCGTGCGCTGGTGTCGGCGGGCGTCATCACCGACGAACAGCTGCGCGCGGCGCTGGCGCTGCAGCAGCGCTGGAACTCGCGCCTGGGCGATGTGATCCTGGCCCAGCGCGGGGTGCCGGCGCAGCGCTTCTACGCCATCGTCGCCGCGCACTTCGGGCTGGAATTCATCGACCTGGTGCAGCAACCGCCGGATCCGGCGCTGCTCACTGCCGGCGATCTGGACAGTTACGCCCAGCGCCTGCTGCTGCCCTGGCGGCGCGAGGACGGCGTGCTGGTGCTGGCCGTGGCCGACCCCGACCCGGCGCTGTTCGCCTGGGCGCGCGCGCACTACGGCCAAGACGTGCGCTTTGTCGGCACCGCCAAGTTCGACGTCATCTGGAGCCTGCAGCGCCACGCCGACGAGCAGCTCACCGACAACGCGCTGAACCTGCTGGCTGCGCATGCTCCGACCTATTCGGCACGCCAGGTGGTGACGCGCGGGCAGAAGCAAACCCTGTGGGCGATTGCCGCGGCGTTGCTGATCGCGATGGTGGTGTTTCCGGTGCCGGCCCTGATCGCCATCAACGTGCTGGTGGCGCTGGGCTTTCTGGCGACCTTCGGTTTGAAGCTGCTGCTGGTGTGGTTCGGCTCGCGCCACCGCATCGACATCAAGGTCACCGAAGACGAAGTGGCCGCGCTGCGCGACGACGACCTGCCGGTCTACACCGTGCTGGTGCCGATGTACAAGGAACCGGAAGTCCTGCCGATCCTGGCCAATGCGCTGCGCAAGCTGGATTACCCGATCAGCAAGCTCGACGTGAAACTGGTGCTGGAAGCCGACGACTTCGACACCATCGAAGCGGCCAAGAAGCTCGGCCTGGAAGCGTTCTTCGAAATCATCCGGGTGCCGCCCTCGCAGCCCAAGACCAAGCCCAAGGCCTGCAACTACGCGCTGCATTTTGCGCGCGGCGAACTGCTCACCATCTACGACGCAGAAGACAAGCCCGAGCCGGATCAGCTCAAGCGCGTGGTGGCGGCCTTCCGCAAGGCCGAGAAGGACGTGGTGTGCATCCAGGCGCGGCTGAACTACTACAACGCCGACGAAAACTGGCTGACGCGGATGTTCACGCTGGAGTACACGCTCTGGTTCGACTTCTACCTGCCGGCGCTGGAATACCTGCGCATCCCGATTCCGTTGGGCGGCACCTCCAATCACTTCCGTCTGGATGTGTTGCGCCAGGTGCGCGCGTGGGACCCGTATAACGTCACCGAAGACGCCGACCTGGGCGTGCGGCTGATCCAGAACGGCTACCGCGTCAACGTGGTCAATTCCACCACGTTCGAAGAAGCCAACGTCAGCATTCCCAACTGGATCCGGCAGCGTTCGCGCTGGCTCAAGGGCTACATGCAGACCTGGCTGGTGCACATGCGCGACCCGGTGCATCTGTATCGCAGCACCGGGTTCAAGGGGTTTTGGGGCTTTCAGTTCTTTATCGGTGGCGGTTTTTTCACCGCACTGGGCGTGCCGGTACTGTGGACGCTGTATACGGTGTGGCTGCTCACCGGCACCAGCATGTTCGAGCGCTTCTTCCCGCCGTGGCTGGGCGCGGTATCGCTGGTCAATCTGCTGCTGGCCAACGCGTTCTTCATCTACATCACGCTGGTGGCGGCGTTCAAACGCGACTACTTCAAGTTGGCCCCGTACGCGTTGACGGTGCCGTTGTACTGGGCATTGCAGTCGATCGCCGCCTACAAGGGGCTCTGGCAGCTGATCCACAATCCGTTCTACTGGGAGAAGACCACGCATGGCATCAGCAAGCATTCGGAAAACGAACGCCGCGCCGCACTCGAAGAGTGACTCGGTAACGCCGCGTCGCGAAAGCGGGCTGCCGGCGTTCCTGGTAGCCGTGGTGGCATTGTCGCTGCTGAGCCAGCCGTTGCTGCTGCAGTCGGTCGGCACCGCAGCGCCGACCAGTGCGCCAGGTGCTGGCTTGCCGGCAACTGGCCTGCTGGCGTGGGCGCTCGATCTGACCCTGCACAGCTGGAATCTGCCGTTCCAGATCTGGCCGTTCCTGGCGGTCGCCGCCAACGCGTTGTTCCTGTCGCTGCTGTGGCGCGATCTGGCCGGCGTGTTCGGGCGTGGCTGGGCCAGCGGTCTGACCCTGCTGGTGGGCTGTAACCCGCTGTTCCTGCTGCCGATCGCGGCGGGCGGCAGCCAGGCGGTGGGCCTGCTGGCGTTCTACGGCCTGTGCCGCACGCTGCGCCGCCTGCAGGCGCCGGTGGAAGCGTTCACCTACCTGCGCATCGCCGGGTGGCTGTGCATCCTGCTGTGTCTGGACCTGCAGACCCTGGCGTTGTCGACGATGGTGGCGCCGTGGCTGCTGCTGGTGATGCCGCCGCAGATGCTGCGCAAGGCGCCCGGCTCGTTCTATTTGGTGTGCTATCTGCCGTTCGTGTTTCTGGTCGGCATGTGGGCCTACGTCAATCTGACCGTGTTCAATGCGCCGTGGCCGACGCTGTCGAGCATCGGCCAGGCTGCACATCCGCTGCCATTGCCGCTGGCCGCCCAGGCGCAGGACTGGTTGCCGGCCGTGCGTTGGGGCGTAGCCGCAGTGGTCTGCTTCCCGGTGCTGGCACTGGTGGTGCGCACGCGCAGTGGTGCCCTGGCGCGCGGCGTCATCGCCAGCGCCGGCACGGTGATCTGCGCGGCGGCGCTGTCGTTTGCGTTCGGCTGGGCCGGGTTCGACGCCTTGTTGTTGCTGTGGGTGCCGGCGGCGTTGTTGCTGCGCGCGCTGCAGGCCGACCAGCGCACCCAGGCAGCTGGTTTGTTGCTGCTTGGTCTGGTCGGTGCGGCCTGGGTGCAGCCGCCGGGCTGGGGCAGCTGGCTGCGTGCGGCGCCTGCCGACGAGCAGTCGCTGCTGCAGGGCGAGGCAGTCGTCATCGCCGCGCCGGTATCGCTGCCGGTCAAGCCCGCAGCGGCCCCGTCGGCAGCCGTGCCTGCAACGCCGCGGCTAGGGGACGATGCCGTGCTCACCGCGGTAGCCTCACCGGTAGCGAGCGCACCGGCGGAGCTGGCGGGCCCTGCCACGGCGACGGTGGCGCAGCCGCAAACCGGCAATGCAAGCGTGCAGGGCAGCACATGCGTGCAGGGCACGACAGCGTCGACCACCGAGGCGTCTGCGGCATGTTCAAGCGCGTTCTGACGCTCGCCGCGGTGCTGGCGGTGTGCCTGCTTGCCAATGGCTGCAATGCAGCCGCGCCGATGTGGATGGGCGCCAACGTCAAGGTGTCGGCCAATGCGCCGTGGCAGAGCGCCGCCGCCGCGCAATCGCTCGATGCGTTGGCCGACACCGGTGCCAGCAAGGCGCTGCTGGTGGCCTTTGTGTGGCAGGCGACCCCGCATTCCAGTGACCCGGTCCTGGGCAGCGACAGCAGCCTGGAGGCCATGCGCGCTGCGTTGCGGCAGAGCCAGCGTTCCGGTTTGCAGCCCACGCTCAAGGTGCATGTCTGGATACCCGGTCACTGGGCTGGCGAGGTGGCGCCCGGTGATCAGGCCGCCTGGTTTGCGGCGTATCAACGGGCGCTGCTGCCGCTGGCGCAATTGGCCGAAGACGAACACGCCGAGGCGCTGGTGGTCGGCACCGAACTGCGCAAGCTGCAGGACGCGCCGCACTGGCCCGAGCTGGTGGCCGCGGTACGCAAGGTCTACCACGGCAAGCTGCTGTACGTGGCCGATGGCATGGAGCATGCCGAGAGCTTCCGTTACTGGTCGCTGTTCGATGCGGTCGGCACCAGCCTGTACCCGCGCCTGTCCGAGGCGGGCGATGCCCGCACGGCGGAAATGAACGCCGCCGCGCAGCGCCTGCAGCAGCTGGGCCAGCGCGTCGGCAAGCCGGTGTGGGTAGCCGAGCTGGGCCTGCGCTCGGCACGTGGCAGCCTGGCCGCACCCTGGGTAAGCCCAGAGCAACGTGTCGCCGCAGTGGATACGCAGCTGCAGCTGCAAGTGCTGCAGCAATGGCGCAAGGTGCTGCAGGCGCATGGCATCGACGGGATTGCGCTGTGGTGCTGGTACACCGACCCCAGGGCCGGCGGCGCGGGCGACAGCGACTTCACCGTGCAAGGCAAGCCGGCCCAGCGGGTGCTGGCGCGCTGAGGCGCCCAGCTGCGCCTGCGGACGGCGTCGCGGCAGTGGATCGAGTGGGAGGCTGGGCGCGCAGCTGCCTGTGGCAGCGGCGGCAACAGCCGATGGTCGGCACGCTGGGCGGGGCGCGTGCGCGTGGCAGCCGGAGCGTCGGCGGCCTTGCACGTCCCGCCAGCGCCGCTGCGGGCATAATCCGGCGGCATGATCATCCATTCGCTGCTCGACACCGACCTGTACAAATTCACCATGATGCAGGCGGTGCTGCATCAGCACCCGGCCGCGCAGGTGGAGTACCGCTTCAAGTGCCGCACCCCTGGCGTGAACCTGGCGCAGTTCATCGATGAGATGTCGCGCGAGATCGATGCGCTGTGCCGGCTGCGGCTGCGCGAAGACGAGGTGGATTACCTGCGCAGCCTGCGCTTCATCAAGCCGGACTTTGCCGACTTCCTGGCGCTGTTCCATCTGGACCGCAAGTATCTGCAGCTGTCGGCATCGACCACCCATCCGGGCGAGATCGAGCTGACCATCCGTGGCCCGTGGCTGCACACCATCCTGTTCGAAGTGCCGCTGCTGGCGATCATCAACGAGGTGTGGTTTCGCAACACCTCCGAGCCGGATTTCGAGGAAGGCCGCAGCCGCCTGCGCGCCAAGGTCAGCAGCCTGCGCAGCATGCCGGCGGGCTGCAAGATCGCCGATTACGGCACCCGGCGGCGTTATTCGCGGCACTGGCATGGCGAGCTGTTGCCACTGCTGCGCGATGGGCTGGGCGAGCAGTTCGTGGGCACCAGCAACGTGTATTTCGCCAAGCATTACGGGCTGACCCCGCTGGGCACGATGGCGCACGAATACCTGCAGGCATTTCAGGCGCTGGGGCCGCGGCTGCGCGATTCGCAGGTGGCGGCGCTGGAGTCGTGGGCCCGCGAGTACCGCGGCGACCTGGGCATTGCGTTGTCGGATGTGGTGGGGCTGGATGCGTTCCTGCGCGATTTCGACCTGTACTTCTGCAAGCTGTTCGACGGCATGCGCCACGATTCCGGCGACCCGTTCGAATGGGGCGAGCGGGTGATCGCGCACCTGGAGGCGCACCGCATCGATCCCCGGACCAAGGTGCTGGTGTTCAGCGACGGCCTCAATATCGACAAGGTGATGCAGCTCTACCAGCACTTCTACACGCGCTGCCGGCTGGCCTTCGGGGTGGGCACCAGCCTGACCAACGACCTGGGGCCGACCCCGTTGCAGATCGTGATCAAGATGGTCCGTTGCAACGGCCAACCGGTGGCCAAGCTCAGCGACTCGCCCGGCAAGAGCATGTGCGAGGACGTTGGCTACCTGCGCTACCTGCGCGATGTGTTCGGCCTGCCGCCGATGCCCGACGACAGTGGCACTGCGCGTCACTAGGTGACGCCGGCCGGCAGGGAGAAGGGTGGACCGCCCACCCTGATGTAGGGGAATCGCCAGAAAAAATGAGAACCCCATCGCGCTTGCACGTTGGCTGACGTTAACATTGGCATCACGCCGCCATCACAATTGATGCGGCGGTTGCTTCTGTCGTCCCATCTTGCGAAGTCCGTTGATGCCCGCACTCGACCCGTTATCGCTGTACCGCGCGCGTGGCTGCTCCCGGCAGTGGCTGGGCTTCGTCCGCGCCATGGCTGAGGAGTTCGGCGCCGAGTTGCCCGAGCACGATCTGGCCACGTTGATGGCGCGGATCGGCCGTCGGTTTGCGCGCGAGCACAGGCTGGCGGCCTGCAACGCGCTGGCCGAGGTGCAACAGGCCGCCAACGCGATCTGGGACGGCTGCGACTGGGGCCAGTGCGCGATGGACGAGCACGCCGACCATGTGCAGATCCGGCATGCCGGTGCGCCGCTGGGCGTGGCGCTGGATGGCGCCGCCTGGAGCGACGGATTCCTGCAGGGCGTCTACGAAGGCTGGTTCCAGCAACTGGGGATGCTGGCGGGCCTGTCCGTACAGGCCGTGCCGGGAGAGAGCGTCGACCTGCGCCTGATGGTGCTGGCGCGGACGCCATGAACAGCGGTCATCGGACAAGGAGAATGTGATGGCGCCAAAGAACACCAGAAATACACCGGGACACGACGATGTGTCCGGCCTGTTCGCACGTTTGGGGACGCAGGCGAGTCAGGGGTACCAGGATTTCGCCTATCCCCAGTTGCCGCCGCGCAAACCCGGCGGCCTGCCTGCCGGCGCGCCGGTCGCTGGCGCAGCGGCGCCGGATGCGAGCGATGCGGTAGCGCCGCCGGCGCCGGCGTCGCCAGCTGTACCGGCAACCGGCACGCCTCCTGCTGCGCCGCCGTCAGCGGTGTTGCAAGCAGCTGTGGCGGCGGAACAGACCGCAAGCCTGCAACGCAGCGATGCGCTGGCATCCTTACGCAAGCTGCGCCAGCGCGATGAGCCCGGCCCACAGGGCCTGCCATCGCCGCCGCGGCCTGCGCAGACGCCACTGGAGCAGCTGTTCCAGCGCCTGCTGCAGGCCGACGCCCGCAGCAACGCGCATAGCCCGCTCAAGCGCCTGCGTTCGCGTTGATGCCTGCCCACCCGTAACGCCCGGCACGCGTAGCGCGCGTATCCCGCTGCCGTACCGCACGTCTGCCATGTTATTTTTTTGGATTGCCCGATGACCGTTGCCCACCGTCGTTCCGTCCCGCCGCTGCCCACGCTGGCAACCTGGGCGCTGTGGCTGCTGGGCGCCCTGCTGCTGATCTTCGTGGTAGCCGTGCCGATGGACGTCACCCAGCAGCTGGTGTTCTCCGGGGTGCTGTTCGCCGTGGCGCTGGCGGTGCGCAAGCGCGGCGGGCGCGTGGTCGTCCTGATGATGATGGGCATGTCGCTGGCGGTGTCGTGCCGCTACATCTGGTGGCGCATGACCCAGACCATGGGCCTGGGCAGTGCAGGGGACTTCATCCTCGGGCTGGGCCTGCTCGGCGCCGAGCTGTATGCCTTCGTGATCCTGGTGCTGGGTTACTTCCAGGTGCTGTGGCCGCTCGATCGCAAGCCGGTGCCGCTGCCGGCCGACCAGCGCCTGTGGCCGAGCGTGGACGTGTTCATCCCCACCTACAACGAGCCGTTGTCGGTGGTGCGCACCACGGTGCTGGCCGCCAGCGTGATCGATTGGCCGGCCGGCAAGATCACCATCCATCTGCTCGACGACGGCCGCCGCGACGCGTTCCGCGATTTCTGCGCCGAGGTCGGCATCAACTACGTCACCCGCACCAACAACGCGCATGCCAAGGCCGGCAACATCAATGCCGCGTTGAAGAAATGCAGCGGCGAATATGTGGCCATCTTCGACTGCGACCACATTCCCACCCGCAGTTTTCTGCAGGTGGCGATGGGCTGGTTCCTGCGCGACACCGGGCTGGCACTGGTGCAGATGCCGCACTATTTCTTCTCGCCCGATCCATTCGAGCGCAACCTCGACACGCACGGCAAGGTGCCCAACGAGGGCGAGCTGTTCTACGGGCTGCTGCAGGATGGCAATGACCAGTGGAACGCCACGTTTTTCTGCGGTTCGTGCGCGGTGATCAAGCGCAGCGCACTGGAAGAAGTGGGTGGGGTGGCGGTGGAAACCGTCACCGAAGATGCGCACACCGCGCTCAAGCTGCAGCGCCGCGGCTATCGCACCGCGTATCTGGCGGTGCCGCAGGCCGCAGGTCTGGCAACGGAGAGCCTGTCCGGGCATGTGGCGCAGCGCATCCGCTGGGCGCGCGGCATGGCGCAGATTGCGCGCATCGACAATCCCTTGCTGGGGCGCGGGCTCAAACTGTCGCAGCGGCTGTGCTATCTCAACGCGATGCTGCATTTTTTCTACGGGCTGCCGCGCATCATCTATCTCACGGCGCCGCTGGCCTATCTGTTCTTCGGTGCGCACGTGATCCAGGCGTCGGCGCTGATGATCCTGGCCTACGCGTTGCCGCACCTTCTGCAGGCCAACCTGACCAACCTGCGCGTGCAGAGCCGCTTTCGGCACCTGCTGTGGAACGAGGTCTACGAGACCACGCTGGCCTGGTACATCTTCCGCCCGACGCTGGTGGCTTTGCTCAATCCCAAGCTGGGCAAGTTCAACGTCACCCCCAAGGGTGGGCTGGTGGCGCGCAGTTATTTCGATGCGCAGATCGCCAAGCCCTATCTGTTCCTGCTGCTGCTCAACGTGGCCGGCGTGGTGGCCGGCGTGCTGCGTCTGGTGTATGTCGGCGGCAGCGGCGAGCAGCAGACCATCTGGTTCAACCTGGCCTGGACGCTCTACAACATGGTGCTACTGGGCGCCACGATCGCCACCGCCAGCGAAACCCGCCAGGTGCGCAGCGCGCATCGGGTGCCGTTGAATATCCCGGTCACCCTGTATCTGCCCGACGGCAGCGTGTTGCCGAGCCGTTCGGTGAATTTTTCCACCGGCGGCATGGCGATCAAGCTCGCGCAGCCGCAGCCGATCGAGCCCGGGTCGGCGGTGCAGATCGGCCTCAGCCACCGCGGTGTGGAGCAGACCTTGCCGGCGGTGGTGCGCCAGGACCGCGATGGCCAGGTCAGCATCCAGTTCACCGCGATGTCGATGGAACAGGAGCGCTGGCTGGTGGCATCGACCTTTGCGCGCGCCGACATCTGGCTGTCGCAATGGGGCCAGCACGACCGCGATTCGTTCTGGCGTTCGATGGGCCAGGTGCTGGCCGCCAGCGCGCGCGGGTTCGGGCGCCTGGGCCGGCATATGGCCGACAGCGCACGCCAGGGCTTCCGCCCGGCACGTGCAGTGGATCTGGAGTCGTGAGCGTGATGCCTGGTGTTTCCCTTTCCCTTGCCAAGAAACCACTGATGCGAATTTCTTCGCCGCTGTTGACCTGCGCGCTGACGTTGCTGGCGGGCCTGGCGCAAGCGCAGCAGGCTGCGCCCACCTCCACCGACGGACCGGCCGGCAGCACTGCACAGACCACCACCGCAGCGCCGCTGGCACCTGCCGCACTGGCGCCGCTGCCAGGCGGCAGCACGCGCGCGGCCTCGCTGCGCGATCTGGGCATCGACTACGAAATCACCTTGCGTGGTGTGCAGGGCAGTGCCGGCGTGCCCTTCAGCGTGCGCAGCGACGAGATCGTCACCGCCGCCACGCTCAATCTGCGATACAGCTACTCGCCGTCGTTGTTGCCGGACCTGTCGCACGTCAAGGTCACCGTCAACGGCGTGACCGTGGCGACCTTGCCCGCCGACAAGGCCAATGCCGGCAAGTTGCTCTCGGTCGATTTGCCGATCGACCCGCGCCTGATCACCGACTACAACCAGCTCAACCTGCAGCTGATCGGCCATTACACGCGCGAGTGCGAAGACCCCGACCACAGCAGCCTGTGGGCGAATGTGGATGCGGCCACCAGCCTGTCGCTGACGACCACGCCGCTGGCGCTGGCCAACAACCTGGCGTTGCTGCCGGTGCCGTTCTTCGATGTGCGCGACACGCGTCGGCTGGAACTGCCGTTCTACTTTCCGCAGCAGCCGGACCTGGCCACGCTGCAGGCGGCCGGCACGGTGGCCTCGTGGTTCGGCACCCTGGCCGGCTATCGCGGCGCGGTGTTTCCGGCATCGACCACCAGTCTGCCGGCAACCGGCAACGCGGTGGTCTTCGCCACGCCCGACACCTTGCCTGCGCAGTTCGCCACCGCCGACAGCGGTGTGGCCGATATCCGCGGCGCGACGGTAGCGGTGGTGGTCAACCCCACCGATCCCAATGGCAAGTTGTTGCTGGTGCTAGGCCGCAACACCGAGGACCTGCAACGCGCGGCCGCGGCGCTGGCGCTGCACGCGCCGTTGAGTGGTGCGGTGGCGCGTATCGGCGAGCTGTCCGCGCCGGCGCCGCGCCAGCCCTACGATGCGCCCAAGTGGGTCTCCAGCGAGCGCCCGGTACGCTTCGCCGATCTGGTCAGCCAGCCCGGCGCGCTCAACGTCACCGGCTATCACCCGGACCTGATCCGGGTCGGCCTGCAGCTGCCGCCGGACCTGTTCGTGTGGGAGCGCGACGGCATTCCGGTGGCCTTGAAATACCGCTACACGGTGCCGGAGGCAGACAACAAGTCCGCGCTCAATGTCAGCATCAACCGGTCGTTCGTGACCACGCTGCCGCTGACCGGCCGCCCGTTCGCCGAATCCACGCCGATGCGCTGGTGGAACAGCCTGGGCACGCGCGGCAGCATGCCGGTGCATCAGGACCTGACGTTGCCGGTGGGCGCGTTTTCGGCCAATAGCCAGCTGCGTTTCCACTTTTTCTTCGATCGCCCGCAGGGCGAGGCGTGCAAGAACTCCTTCCCTGATGTGTCGGGCGCGATCGATGCCGATTCCACCATCGACCTGAGCGGCTTCCATCACTACATGGCGATGCCCAACCTGGCGGCCTTCGCCAATGCCGGCTACCCGTTCACGCGCCTGGCCGACCTGTCCGAGTCGGCGATCGTGCTGCCCGACAATCCGGGCGACCAGGATCTGGGCAACGTGCTGACCCTGCTCGGACGTTTCGGGGCCTCCACCGGCTACCCGGCGCTGCATGCGCAGATCATCGCCGCCAGCGCCGTGCAGCAGCACGCCGACCGCGATCTGCTGCTGCTGGGCAGCGCCGAGTCGCAGCCGTTGTTCAAGCAGTGGCGCGCGCAACTCCCGGTGAGCCAGGACGGGCAGAGCCGGCGCATCGGCCTGACCGACTGGCTGTTCGAAAAACTGCCCGGTTTTCTGTCCTTCGATGCGCGCCGCACCGACTTGCCCACCACCAGCGAGATCGCATTGCAGCCGCAGCCCGACGACGTGCTGTTGATGGGCTTCGAATCGCCGCTCAAATCCGGTCGCAGCGTGGTCGCGTTCCAGACCGAAGACCCCGCCAACATGGGCCGCCTGTTCGATGCCTGGTTCGACCCGACCTTGCTCAAGGACTTCCAGGGCAGCGTGGTGGTGCTGCAGCAGAAGAAGGTCACCAGCCTGGTCGGCAACCAGACCTATTACGTGGGCCACCTGCCGCTGCCGACCTGGCTGCGCTGGTATTTCTCGCACCATCCGGTGTGGCTGGCCTTCACCGTGGTGCTGCTGGCGCTGCTGCTGGCCCTGGCCGCGCGCGTCCTGCTGCGCCGGCACGCCGCCGAGCGCCTCAGCGAAGGCGGCAGCGCATGAAGACCGGTGCCCACGTCACCACGATGACGCGCCGCTCCCTGCTGCGTGCCGGCGCACTGGCCGGCCTGGCCGCGGCGCTGCCGGCCGGCGCCAGGCCGGCACCTGCGCAGTGCGGCAGCTGGCCGCTGTGGAATGCCTTCGTGTCCAGGCACATCCAGCCCGATGGCCGGGTGGTGGATTTCCTCAACGCCGATCAACGCTCCACCTCCGAAGGGCAGTCGTACGCACTGTTCTTCGCCCTGGTCGCCAACGACCAGGTGCTGTTCGACAAGGTGCTGGGCTGGACCCGCCATAACCTGTGCGGCGGCCGCCCGGACCTCAACCTGCCGGCCTGGCTGTGGGGCCGCGACGACAGCGGCAGCTGGCGCGTGCTCGATGCCAACACGGCCAGCGATGGCGAGCTGTGGATTGCCTACGCCCTGCTGGAAGCCGGCCGGCTGTGGAACCGCCCCGGCTACGTCAAGGCCGGCCAGCAGATCCTGCAACTGATGCGCACCCAGGAAGTGGTTGCGCTGCCCGGCCTGGGGCCGATGCTGTTGCCCGGCCGCAGCGGATTCGTCGAGCCGGGCCGCTGGACCCTCAATCCCAGCTATCTGCCGATCCAGCTGCTGCGCCGTTGCGCCAATGCCGATCCCAAGGGCCCGTGGGCGGCGATCGCCGGCAACGCGGCGCGCGTGCTGCGCGAGAGTGCACCGGTCGGCGTTGCGCCGGATTGGACGGTGTGGGACGGCAAGGCCTTCGGTGCCGATCCCAAGCGCGGCAACCTCGGCAGCTACGACGCCATTCGCGTGTACCTGTGGGCCGGCATGCTCGATGCCGGCGAGCCGCTGCGGGCGCGGTTGTTGCAGGACCTGTCCGGCCCGTCCGACCTGCTCGCCGCCGGCACCGGCTTTGCCGAAAAGACCGACACCGCGCGTGGCGTGGGCAGCGGCACGCTGCCGGTCGGGTTTTCCGCCGCGCTGCTGCCATACCTGAGCGCGCGGGGGCAGCCGGCACTGCTCAAGGCGCAGGCGCAGCGCATCCCCGCGGCCGCCCAGCCCGCGGCCGCCGCGCTGCCGTATTACGAACGCACGCTGGCCCTGTTCGGACAGGGCTGGCTTGAGAACCGCTACCGCTTTGCCGCAGACGGGCGCCTGCTGCCCGCCTGGAGAACCCCTGCATGCTCCGCAAACACCTGACGCCGCTCTACCTCGCCGGCATGCTCGACCTGTGCCTGCTCGCCTGCCCGGCGCAGGCGCAGACCAGCGCCACCCAGCAGCTGGTGGGGCAGGGCAACTACTGGCACGACCAGGGCCGCGACGATCTGGCCGCCGATACCTGGAAGAAGCTGCTCGGCATCGACCCGGACCAGCCCGACGCCCTGCTCGGCCTGGCGCAGATCGATCTGGCACAGGGGCGCCAGTCCGAAGCGCGCAAGCGCCTGCAGCAACTGGACGCGGCCCACCCGCAATCGCCGCAGGCCCAGCGCCTGCGCGTGGCGATCGGCGCGCGCGGCAGTGCCGCCGCCGGCGAAGACCCCAACCTGCGCAACGCCCGCCGCGCCGCCGCGGCCGGGCGCTACGTGGACGCGGCGCGCAGCTACGAGGCCGTGTTCGCCGGCAAGCCGCCGCCGCCGAACCTGGCGCTGGAGTATTACCAATCGCTGGCCGGCACGCCCACCGGCTGGGAACGCGCCCGCAACGGGCTGCGCACGCTGCAAGTCAGCGAACCGGGCAACCCGTCGCTGCAGCTGGCCCTGGCCCAGGTGCTCAGCTACCGCGAGCCCACCCGCCGCGAGGGCATCGCGCAATTGCGCACGCTGGCCCAGCGTGCGGACGTGGGTGGCCCGGCGCGCAGCAGTTGGCGTCAGGCGCTGCTGTGGCTCAATGCGAGCAGTGCCGATGCGCCGCTGTATCAGGCCTTTCTCGCCGGCTCCCCGAACGATGCCGAAGTCACCGCCAAACTCGGCCAGCTACGCGAACAGCGCGCCGCTGCGGCCGCGGCACCCGCCGATCCCAATGGCATCGCGCTGGGCGAGGGCTTTCGCGCGCTGAGCGCCAACAATCTGAGCGTGGCCGAACAACGCTTCACCCAGGTGCTGCGTGCCCGTGCACGCGACCCGGAAGCGCTGGGCGGGCTGGGCTCGGTGCGCCTGCGTCAGCAGCGCTTTGCCGAAGCGCAGGAATTGCTGCGCCCGGCCGCGGCCAGCAACGGCAAATGGAAAAGCGGACTCGACAGCGCCCGCTACTGGCAGCAGCTGCAGCAGGCCGAGGCTGCGCGTGCGCGTGGCGACATCGCCCAGGCACGCCAGCTGGTGGAGCAGTCGGTACAGTTGCTGCCCAACGAACCGGCCGGCCACGTGGCGCTGGGCGGCTTGCAGGCCGCCACCGACCCGGACGCGGCCGAGGCCAGTTATCGCAAGGCGCTGTCGCGCGATGCCGACAACGCCGGCGCCTTGCAGGGCCTGGTCGGGCTGTACAGCCGCCAGGGCCGCATGCAGGAAGCCAGCGACCTGTTCAATCGGCTGCCGGCGGCCGAACGCGCCAAATCCGGCGGCCAGGCGCTGTTGCGTTCCAACGTGCAGCGCGCCCGCGCCCGCGCGTCGCTGGAGGCCGGCGATGTCGTCAGCGCGCAGGCCGAGCTGGAAACGGCCATGGTCGAACGCCCGGGCGATGCCTGGATCCGCCTGGATCTGGCGCGTCTGTACCAGCAGGCTGGTCGCCCCGACCAGGCCCGCAGCGTCATGGATGGCCTGCTTGCCGTGCATGGCGAGCAACCCGAGGCCCTGCATGCCAACGCCTTGCTCGCACAGGAAAGCGGTGACTGGCAGGGCGCCTATGACAGCCTGGAGCGCATCCCGGCCGCCGCGCGCACGCCGGAGATGACCCAGCTGCGCACCACCGCCTGGATCGAACTGCAGGCGCGTCAGGCGCGCCTGCTGGTGGAACAGGGCCGGGTGGGCGAGGCGCAGCAGTTGCTGGCGCGTACCGAAACTGCGCTGGGCAATCAGCTCGACGATCCGCAATTGCTGGCCGCCCTGGCCGGCGCGCACGCCGACGCTGGCAACACCCAGCGCGCGCTGGTGCTGGCGCAACGCCTGGTCACCGGTGCCAATCCGCGCACCGAAGACCGCCTGCACTATGCGGACGTGCTGCTGCGCGCACATCAGGACGCCGAGCTGTCGGCCGTGTTGCGCCAGCTGCAATCCATCACCATGACGCCGGCGCAGCTGCGCCGCGCCCAAGCGCTGCGCAGCGCCTACACGCTGCGTCAGGTAGATGCGTTGCGCGAGCTGGGCAATCTGGAAGCTGCCTACGATGCGCTGTCGCCGATCCTGGCGCAGCAGCCGGACAACCGCGATGCGCAGGCCGCGTTGGCCCGCCTATACGCGGCCTCCGGCGATCAGCGCCAGGCCCTGGCGATCTATCAGCAGATCCTGCAGCGTCATCCCGACGATCTGGACACGCTGACCGCCGCCGCCAACAGCGCGGCCGCGCAATCGGATCTGCGCACTGCCGAGGGCCATCTGCAACGCGCACTGGCGCAGGCACCGCAGTCGCCGGACGTGCTGGCGGCTGCGGGCCGGGTGTATCGCAGCGCCGGCAAGAACCGCAAGGCCGAGCAGTATTTCCGCGCGGCGTTGGCCGCACAGCAACGCCAGGCCGGGCAGCTCGACAACGGCCTGCCGGCCGCGCGCGGCTTGGCTGCAGTGGCCAGTTCCGGCCGCCCGCTCAATCCGTTCTCCGGCATGACCGGCGCCATGCCGCGCTCGCCGGCGGTGGTGTCCGAGCGCATGGACGCCGGCAGTGCCTATCCGCAGACCGCATTGGCGCTGCCGCCCGCGCAACCAGCCGCTGCCCGCTTCGCTGCGCCCGTACCCGCGCCTGTGACTGCCGACGCGGATGCCTACGCCGGCAACAGCGCCGATCCCCTGCCGCCGGTGAGCGCCAGCGTAGCGCCGGCCAGCCGTTCGCACCTGCCCGCACGCAGCACGCCGACGCTGGCACCGGCCGACGACCTGCGCCCGCGCGGCGCTGCGGTGCAGGCACTGCTGCCGGCCAGCAGCGGCAATAGCGTGCTCGACGAATTGCGCGCGGTGCAATCGGAAAACAGCGACAACCTCGCCGGTGGCGCGTTGTACCGTTCGCGCGATGGCGAAGATGGCCTGGGCCGCCTGGACGACATCGAAATGCCGCTGCAGGCCGAGTTAGCGGTGGGCGAGGGCAAGCTCGGCGTCACGCTCACGCCCACTGTGGTCGATGCCGGCACGCTGACCACCGACTACGCGACCGCCAGCCGCTTTGGCGCCGGCCCGCAGAGTGCAGTGAACGATGCGCTGGCCGCCGATCGCAGCCCGATCGATGCATTGGTCAGCTCGTCGGTGTACCAACTGCTGGCCACCCAGGGCGACACCGCGGCCACGCGCGAGCGCCTGCGCCGGTATGCCTTGAGTACCGGCCTGTTCGGTGAGCTGCTCACCGAGAACAACAACAGCACACCGGCCGCCCTGGCCGCACTGGCCAATCAACCGTTGCCGGCGTATCTGCTCAGCGTCAACGCGTCCAACACGTCGATCGCGCAGCTGGCACGCGACATCCTCGGCAACACCGCCATCAGCGCGCAACTGGCTGCTGGCGATGGCGCCGCACTGCAGGCGCTGGCCAGCAGCAGCGCCGCCGCGCAGCAGACGCCCACGGCGCTGGCGGCCACCCTCAACAGCATGGCCGCCACCGGCAACGGCGCGCGCCGGCTCAGCCAGGACGACACCGGCGTTGGCGTCGGCGTGCGCTACCGCAATGGCGGGTTCAGCGCCGACGTGGGCAGCACGCCAATCGGCTTCCAGGAGCAGAACGTGGTGGGCGGGCTTGGCTATCGCGGCGAACTCGGCGAGGCGGCGGGCTGGTCGGCCGATGTATCGCGGCGCGCCGTCACCGACAGCGTGCTGTCCTTCGCCGGCGCGCAGGATGCACGCAATGGTCGCGAGTGGGGCGGGGTGACCAGCAACGGCATCGCCCTGTCGGTCAACGCCGACAACGGCCTGCTGGGCGGCTACGCCAATCTTGCCGCGCATCGGGTGACCGGCAATCGCGTGGCCGACAACGACCACCGTCAGGCCGATCTCGGTTTCTATGTGCACGCGCTGGAAACGCAGAATCAGTCGCTCACTGCCGGCGTCAATCTGACCGCCATGCAGTACGACAAGAACCTCAGCGGCTTCACCTACGGCCACGGCGGTTACTTCAGCCCGCAGGAGTACCTGGATCTCGGTTTCCCGGTGCACTGGAGCGGACGCAGCGCGGGGCAGAGCGTCAACTGGAAGCTCGATGCCAGCATCGGCGTGCAGCATTTCAAGGCCGACCCCACGCCGTACTTCCCCACCGACCCAGGCCTGCAGCAGGCCGCCTACGACGCCGCATCGCTGGCCGCGCTGCTCGGTCTGGTCGACCGCTACACCGACCCGGTGTACGCGGGCGAAAGCCGCACAGGGGTGTCCTACAACCTCAGTGGCGCTGCCGAATGGCAGGTGGCCCCGCAGTTGTTCCTGGGCGGGCGCATGACCTTCAACAACGCACGCGACTACAACCAGTTCAGCAGCAATCTCTATCTGCGCTTCGTGATGGATCGTCTCGGCGCTGCGCTGGGCCGCGCACCGCAGGTGCTGACCTCGCCATATGCTGCGGATCGCTGAGTCAGGCAACGAGGTAAGGCGAGTGAGGCCAGGCGTCTTGTGATGGCATGCAACCGGGCGTGTGTGCATCAGTGAAGCGCGCATCGGTTGCCGTCGCGCAGCCGTATCGCATCGCGGCCCGGAGGTGACCTGCCATCAATGCCGTGCATCGGCGCGCGTTGCCGCAGGCAATGCCGTTCTGATTGCGGATAAACGAACGGCGCCTCCCGGCGCCGTTCGCATCTTCTCCAGCCACATGCGCCTGCGTTACGGGCGCACCTTGGTCGCGCAGACGAACGTGGCAGCCTGCTGCACACGACTGATCGCACCCTGGTCTTCCAGCTCGCGGATGTGGTCGTTCATGCAGGTCAGGTAACCGAGGCGATTGCCTGCGTTCTGCGTCTTGCACAGGCTGCTTTCGGCCGTCAGGTTCGCGCCGACGATCAAGCCGCCCGGCTCCACGGTGGGCACCAGCGTATTGCAGCTGCCCAGCCGGGTCAGGCCACGGTTCAAGGTCCAGCCGATATCGGCAAACATCGCCGGGGTCAGGTCGATGTTCAGATGTGCCTGCACCTCCGGTGTGTCGAACGGCTCCATCAACGCATTCGGCTGCAGGTCAGTATCGAAGTGCGAGAACGTCGACCCGCCGGCCACCACGCTGGGGGCGTAGAGGCGGGTGCGCCCCGCGGTGTCGGTGCCCTGCAGCAGCTCCGGGTCCTCGTACAGTCCGGCCACCACGGCGGTGCTGCCCTTCAAGCGTGCGCCGTCGGCCTGCGAGACCATGATCGCCGGAATGGTGATGTCGGTGATCGGTGGCGCGGCATTGCCCATGGTTTGCACGCCGGCGACGTTGTTGGCCACGATCACGCCCACTGCACCGTTGAGCTGGGCGTTCTTGACCTTGATGGCGAAGGAGCAGGTGCCGCGGTCGATCAACGCCACCTTGCCGGCCACCGCCGCCGCATTGACGAATGGCGTTTCGCAGCCATCGCTGCTTGATGCGGCGGCAACGCCGTCATCGACCGTGACGACCGCACGCGCCGGGAAGTTGCCCGCGGTGGCCAGCGGCCCGAAGCTGGCAAAGCCCACTTCGAACTTGCCCGCCGCAGCGCTGGGCGCGGTCACCCGCAGCAGGGTGCGCGGATCCAGGATCAAGGCCGCCTCGCGATTGACGCCGGTCCCGGCCCACACCGTGCGGCCCGGCGTGCGCATCGCTTCGGCGCGCAGGGCATTGGTCATGGCCGGGTCGTCGAAGCGCTTGTTCTGCACGTTGTCGAAGGCCTGCGAGGTGTAGACGTCGGTCAGGCCGCTGCCCGAGCCGAGCACACCGGTGGTCTTGTTGAGGAAACCGGCAGCACCCAGGCCATGGCCGATCTCGTGCATCACCACGTTGAGGAAGTTGATCTGGCCTTCCGGCGTCTTGCCGTCCAGACCCAGGTACCAGCCGGAGCCGGCCAGGCAGTCGTCCTTGCCCAGGTCGCCGTTGAACTGCGAGAACACGTCGGCCGGATCGGCCGGGTCGGGTACCAGGTCCTGTCCGGCGATTGCATCGCCAAGCGCAGACGGGTACAGCGTGTTCGGCTTGGCGCCGGGGAAATTGTTGACGATCCAGTTTGGGCCGGCCTGGCCCAGCGTGCCGCCGGTGGCAGTGCAGTTGAGGCGCGCGAACGAGGCATAGACCTTGATCTCCACGTTGCTCTGCAGCACCGCACCCCACAGGTCCATCGCGTACTGGTAGGCGATCCGGCGCTGCTCGCCCACCGAGCGCCCGGGATTGCCGCCCAGCGGCGTGGCGGCGGTCGGGTCGTTCAAGCCGACCACGGTGCCGGCATCGCCATTGATCAGCGTGACGGTGGCAGCCGAGGCCTGCAGCGGAGCGAGCGCCGCACCCACCGCCAGGGACAATAGCAACAAGGGCTTATTCATGCGGCAGCGCTCCGTGCTCGGCGTGGGCAGGTTGGGTCTGGGCGTCATCACTGTGTTCGATCACGACACGGCCATCTGCCTGGCGGGTGGCGGTCAGCGAACTCATTTGCGTGGCCGGCAACTTGCGCGCCACGGTGCCGTTGGGCAGGCGGCGTTCGGTGGCGCGGGCGGCCGCTTCGGTCTGCGGCAGCGTCGGGCCGGTCGTCGCACGACGGGACGCCGCACCGGTCTGCTGGGCCTGTTGATCCAGCGCCGCGCTTTCGGCATCGGTCAGTGGGCGCAACTTGCCGGTGACCGGGTCGATGCCGACCTTGGAACTGGCGGCGACGTCCTGCGCCCCGGCCACAGCCGGCAGGCAGGCAACGCACAAGAGGCCGGACAACATCCATCCGGGCTTGCGAAAGCTCATCATTGTTGGGGTTTCCTTGGGGTCCAACCAGAGAAAGAACGCCGTGCAACAACCGGTGTTCGGGAGAATCCTTCCGATTTAGTCTGTTCATGACTGAATCATGAATCCGTGACTTGTGTCAATCTTTTGACAGCCGGGGCGCTGGAAGCGAAGGTGTGGCCTGAAAAAGTCAGCTTGCGGCTTGTGTTTTGCTGGTTTCAAAGTCAAGCAAGCAATGCTGGGCGGGCCGGGTCAGAAATTTGGCGCCAAGGCCGGCCGACGCGCGCGTGTTACCCAGGTGCAAGACGGCTGCGCGGTGGCTCTGGCACTTTTACGGATCAGGCTGATCGCGGCGTGTGGTTTTCTGAGAGGGCGCCAGGAGCACTCCGAGCACGACCCGGAGGATGAGTGAAGAGCGCCGGAGCAGGGGGCGCGAACTCCGCCGGCGCCCCGTCTTCAACTACGCGAAGACGGGAGAGGAGCAAGGGCGAAAAAAGGAGGGCGCCCGGCGCATCAACGGATCCGCAACGGCTCCCTTCTCCCATCGGGGAGAGGCGCCCCGCATGGCATCAACGGATCCGCAACGGCTCCCTTCTCCCATCGGGAGAAGGTGCCCCGCAGGGGCGGATGAGGGTACGGGCGAAGCACTATTGGAGTTCGGGGACACGTGGGCTTCGCCCCGTACCCTCACCCCAACCCCTCTCCCGCAGGAGAGGGGCCTGCAGTCCTGCTGCATCGAGACCGTCGGCATTGAGGCAGTAGGCTGGAAACAGCAAGCAGCAAACAACTACTAACCAACGAGCTAAAAAGCGAAAGCAGGCTTCATAACGCAGACAGCAACAGCAAAGAGCAAGCAGCAAAGAGCAAAGCGATCAAGTCCCAAGCTGACAATCGTGCAAGTGCCCTTAAAAAGTGTTGGTGTTGGCGCTAAGCGCTACGAGATACGAGATACGAGCTAAGAGCTAAGAGCTAAGAGCTAAGCGATAAAAAGCGATAAGCGATGGTGCTGAGTGCTAACTACTGAGCGCCAGTGCGCGTAGCTCACGCATCCCCGTACACTGCGCGTTGAGCGTGTCGCTGCGTCATCAGCGATCGCAAATCCAGTCTTTATCGAACCAGTCAAGCCGCGCATGCACGTCGTCATCTATCACAACCCTGCCTGCGGCACGTCCCGCAATACCCTGGCCTTGATCCGGCATGTCGGTATCGAACCGCAGATCGTCCACTACCTGCAGCAGCCGCCGGACCGGCAGACGCTGCGTTCGTTGATTGCCGACGCTGGTCTGTCGGTACGCGAGGCCATCCGCCAGAAGGGCACGCCGTATCTGGAACTGGGGCTCGACGACCCCGAGCTGGACGAGGCGGCCCTGCTGAGCGCCATGCTGGTGCATCCGATCCTGATCAATCGCCCGTTCGTGCAGTCGCCGCTGGGTACGCGCCTGTGTCGTCCATCCGAGCAGGTGCTGGAGGTATTGCCGCCGGCCACCAGCCCCTTCATCAAGGAAGACGGCGAGGGCGTGCTGGACGACACCGGGCAACGGATCGTGCGCTGAACGCTGCGGTGCCCGGCAAGAGCGCGCAATCGAGTCGCGGCGTTGACGCCCAGGCCGTCATGTACCTCGCCGTGGCATAGCAGCGCGGCATGCAGCACTGTGGTTCGGCAACGGCCGCTGGATATGGCGGTACCTGTGCCTTGAGGGGCAGGCCGCTACGCTCACCTCAAGGTACGCCACACGCCCTAAGATCGCTGCATCGTTTATCAGGAGCATCCGCATGATTCGCGAGATCATCCGCATGGGCGACAAGCGCCTGCTGCGTGTCGCGCCCCCGGTGACCAACCTCGGCAGTGCCGAATTGCAGGCCTTGGTGGCCGATATGTTCGAGACCATGGACGATGCGCGCGGCGTGGGCCTGGCCGCGCCGCAAATCGCGGTGGACCTGCAGTTGATGGTGTTCGGTTTCGAGGCCAGCGAGCGTTATCCCGAGGCACCCGCGGTGCCGCGCACGGCGTTGGCCAATGCGCAGATCGAGCCGTTGTCCGAGGAGATGGAAAATGGCTGGGAAGGCTGCCTGTCGATCCCCGGCCTGCGCGCGGTGATCCCGCGTTACCGCTACATCCGCTATCGCGGTTTTGCGCCTGACGGCAGCCCGATCGCGCGCGAGGCCGAGGGCTTCCATGCGCGCGTGGTCCAGCACGAGTACGACCATGTGGTCGGCCGCCTGTACCCCTCGCGCATCGAAAACTTCGACACCTTCGGGTTCGAAGATGTGCTGTCGTACGAGCTGTAACACCTGGCGACGGCCGCAGCTTGCGGTGTTGCCGCAGGCAGCACCTGGGGGCCGGCTGCATCGCTCCAGGCGCGCAGCATCCACACCCGCGCAGCCGCCGGGACGGAAAACGACAAGGGCGCCTGACGGCGCCCTTGTTGTGCTTACTTCAGCGCCTTGAAGCGCAGGCGTTTCGGGCCGGCGTCATCGCCCATGCGGCGACGCTTGTCTTCTTCGTACTCGCGGTAGTTGCCCTGGAAGAACTCCACGTGCGAGTCGCCTTCGAACGCCAGGATGTGCGTGGCAATGCGATCCAGGAACCAGCGATCGTGCGAAATCACGAAGGTGTTGCCGGGGAATTCCAGCAAGGCGTCTTCCAGCGCACGCAGGGTTTCGATGTCCAGGTCGTTGGACGGTTCGTCGAGCAGCAGCACGTTGCCGCCCTGCAACAGGGTCTTGGCCATGTGCAGGCGACCGCGCTCACCGCCGGACAGCGAGCCGACCATCTTCTGCTGGTCCTGGCCCTTGAAGTTGAAGCGGCCGATGTAGGCACGCGACTGGATCTCCACGCCGTTGATGTTGAGGATGTCCAGCCCGCCAGCGATCTCCTGGAAGACGTTGTGGTTGCCTTCCAGCGCGTCGCGGCTCTGGTCCACGTAGGACAGCTGCACGGTGGGGCCGACCACGATCTCGCCGGAATCGGGCTTTTCCTGCCCGGTGATCATCTTGAACAGGGTCGACTTACCGGCACCATTGGGGCCGATGATGCCGACGATGGCGCCGGGCGGCACGATCATCGACAGGTTGTCGATCAGCAGGCGGTCGCCGAACTTCTTGGAGACGTTCTTGAACTCCATCACCGAGTTGCCCAGGCGCTCGCCCGGCGGGATGAAGATTTCATTGGTCTCGTTGCGGCGCTGGTAATCCACCGACTGCAATTCTTCTAGGCGCGCCAGGCGTGCCTTGCCCTTGGTGCGGCCGCCCTTGGCGTTCTGCCGCGACCATTCCAGTTCCTTCTGGATCGCCTTCTGGCGTGACTTTTCCTGGTTGTCTTCCTGCTTGAGGCGCTCGTCCTTCTGGGTCAGCCAGTCGGTGTAGTTGCCCTTCCACGGAATGCCGCGGCCGCGGTCCAGTTCCAGGATCCACTCGGCGGCGTTGTCCAGAAAGTAGCGATCATGCGTCACCGCCACCACGGTGCCGGTGTAACGCGCCAGGAACTGCTCCAGCCATTCCACCGACTCGGCATCGAGGTGGTTGGTGGGTTCGTCGAGCAGCAGCATGTCCGGCTTCTGCAGCAGCAGGCGGCACAGCGCCACACGGCGCTTCTCGCCGCCGGACAGCTTGCCCACGATCGCTTCCCACGGCGGCAGGCGCAGCGCGTCGGCGGCCACGTCGAGCTGGTTTTCCAGGGTGTGCGCATCGCCGGCGGCCAGGATTGCTTCCAGGCGCTCCTGTTCCTTGGCCAGCGCGTCGAAATCGGCGCCTTCCTCGGCATAGGCCAGATACACCGCATCCAGCGCGGCCTGGGCCTGCAACACGTCGCCCACGCCTTCTTCCACCGCTTCGCGCACAGTGTGCTCGGGGTTGAGCTGGGGTTCCTGGGCCAGGTAGCCGACCTTGATGCCGGCCTGCGGGCGGGCTTCGCCCTCGAAGTCGGTGTCCACGCCGGCCATGATCTTGAGCACCGTCGACTTGCCCGCGCCGTTCAAGCCCAGCAGGCCGATCTTGGCGCCCGGGAAAAAGCTCAGCGAGATGTCCTTGATGATCTGCCGCTTGGGCGGGACCACCTTGCTGACGCGGTTCATGGTGTAGATGTATTGCGACATGGGTGCTCCGTGGACGCAGGCAGCCCGCCGGCCGAGGCCGGAGGCAGCGGAAAAGGGATTGCGCCGATTATACCGGCAAGTGTCGCGAGACCGGCAGGCGACAGCGCAGCTAAACGGCAGCCTACCTATTACCTGAATAGGCGTTTTCGTAACCGATTCCAGCAAGAATGCGTTAAGGCTGGCGGCGTCTTAATGAAATTGCGACATCGCAAACAGGAGCTGGGCCATGAACCGCAAACGCATCGTTACCGCTGTGCTTTCCTCCATCCTGGCGCTGGGCTGCGTGGCCCCGGCGGCGTTTGCCGGCGACTGGGACCGCGACCACGACCGTCGCGGACATGACCGTGGCCATCGCGATCACCGGGGTGACCGCGGTGACTGGCGCAACGATCGCCGCGAGTGGCGGGATGACCGCCGGGCCGACCGCCGCGAATGGCGCGACGACCGCCGCCACTACAGCAGCGGCTACCGTGAAGGTTATCGCGACGCCCGCTACCAGGACCGTCGCTACAACCGCAACCGGGTCTATGTCTACGACCGCCCTGCGTACTACCGCGCCGGCCCGCCGCCGCGTCCGTACTGGGCGCGCGGTCAGCGCTATCACGGCCCGGTCTACGTGATCAATGACTACGACCGTTACGATCTGCGCCGCCCACCGTACGGCTACCGCTGGCAGCGCGACGACCGCGGCAACCTGCTACTGGTCGCGATTGCGTCCGGCATCATCGCCGACCTGGTGCTCAACAACTAAGAGCCGCCAACAACGCTGCTGCGCGGCCGTCAGGCGGGCGCGGCCGGCGCTCGGACTCCTCGTGTACCACGCGTACACTCCGGATCCGGCGCGCCGTCCACACCCCCAGACGACTGCCCGCGACGCTCCGTTAGCCGCTCTAAGCCGGCAGTGCCCGGTTCGCCTGTTGGGTAATCGGACCGGTCATCACACAAGGGCGCACGTCGGTGCGCCCTTGCTGTTTCGCGGCGCACGCCTGGCGCCGGCCGCGCGCCAGGCGCCAGGCATGCGATTGGTCACCCGTGCGGCGGGGGCTTACAATCGGCGGCCCTACTGGCTGCAGCTGCTCCGGAGCTTTGCATGTTCTCGCGCGACGTCCGACTGGAAACCTACGACCCCGAACTGGCCAAGGCCATCGCCGCTGAAGTCGGCCGCCAGGAGGATCACGTCGAGCTGATCGCCAGCGAAAACTACTGCAGCCCGCTGGTGATGGAAGCGCAGGGCAGCCAGCTGACCAACAAGTACGCCGAAGGCTATCCGGGCAAGCGCTACTACGGTGGCTGCGAATACGTCGACATCGCCGAGCAGCTGGCGATCGACCGCATCAAGCAGGTGTTCGGCGCGGGCTCCACGGAAGATATGTATGCAAATGTGCAGCCGCATAGCGGCTCGCAGGCCAACCAGGCGGTGTATCTGGCGCTGCTGCAGCCGGGCGACACCATCCTGGGCATGAGCCTGGCCCACGGCGGCCACCTGACCCACGGCGCCAAGGTCAATGTCTCCGGCAAGCTGTTCAACGCCGTGCAGTACGGCGTCAACGAGCAGGGCCTGATCGATTACGACGAGGTGCAGCGCCTGGCCACCGAGCACAAGCCGAAGATGGTCGTGGCCGGTTTCTCTGCGTATTCGCAGAAGATCGACTGGGCGCGCTTCCGTGCCATCGCCGACAGTGTCGGTGCCTACCTGTTCGTGGACATGGCGCACATCGCCGGCCTGGTGGCTGCCGGTGTGTACCCCAGCCCGATGGAGCACGCGCACGTGGTCACCTCGACTACCCACAAGACCCTGCGCGGTCCGCGTGGCGGCATCATCGTGGCCAAGGGCGCGAGCGAAGAGTTGCAGAAGAAGCTGCAGTCGATCGTGTTCCCCGGCATCCAGGGCGGCCCGCTGATGCACGTCATCGCGGCCAAGGCCGTGGCCTTCAAGGAAGCGCTGGAGCCGGCCTTCAAGACCTACCAGCAGCAGGTGGTCAAGAATGCCCAGGCCATGGCCAACACGCTCATTGCGCGCGGCTACAAGATCGTTTCCGGCGGCACCGAAAATCATCTGATGCTGGTGGACATGATCGGCCGCGATGTCTCCGGCAAGGAGGCAGAAGCCGCGCTCGGCAAGGCCCACATCACCGTCAACAAGAACTCCGTGCCCAACGACCCGCGCTCGCCGTTCGTGACCTCGGGCCTGCGCCTGGGGACCCCGGCCATCACCACGCGCGGCTACAAGGAACAGGACAGCATCGACCTGGCCAACTGGATCGCCGACGTGCTGGACGCACCAACCGACGAAGCAGTGCTCGCCAAGGTCCGCGATGCGGTGACCGCGCAGTGCAAGAAATATCCGGTGTATGGCTGAGATGCCGGGATTGGAGATTCGTGATTCGGGATGCGCTAACCGCACGTCCTTGCTTGTGCTGTTGCCAATCCCGAATCCCCAATCCCAAATCCCGGACGTCTGATGCACTGCCCCTTCTGCCAGCACAACGACACCCGGGTGATTGATTCGCGCGTGTCCGAAGACGGCACGACGATCCGTCGGCGGCGCGAGTGCGAGGCCTGCGGCGAGCGTTTCAGCACCCTGGAAACGATCGAACTCAAGCTGCCCACCGTGGTCAAGAGCGACGGTGGACGCGAGGCGTTCGATGCGCGCAAGTTGCGCACCAGCTTCGACCGCGCGCTGCAGAAGCGCCCCGTCGCCGAAGAACAGATCGAAGCGGCGGTGCGGGCGGTCGTGCATCAGCTGCGCATGTCCGGCGAACGCGAAGTGGGTTCGCTGCGGGTAGGCGAATACGTGATGGTCGAGCTGCGCAAGCTCGATCACGTCGGCTACGTACGCTTTGCCTCGGTGTATCGCAGTTTTCAGGACGTGGCGGATTTTCGCGAAGAGATCGAAAAGCTCGAACGCGAACTGCCGGTCGGCAGCGAACAACTGCCGCTGCTGGAAGCGGCACTGGAACGCGCCGGCAAACCCGGCAAGCGGTGAGCGCGATGCGCATCGCCTGCGCTGCAGAAACACCGGACGATCTGCCTGCGATTGCGCAAGCGCATCTACAGGCCTTCGGCGCGTTGTTGCCGGAGTGGAACCTCGATGAGGCGCTGAGCGAACTGCGCAGCCATACACGTGATGGCGTCATCCCGACGACCTGGGTGGCGCTGGATCGGGCGCAGTGGCTCGGCTCGGTGAGCCTGCTCGAAAACGACGACGCCCGCATGCGGCAATGGTCTCCCTGGCTGGCCTCGTTATACGTGCGGCCGCAGGCGCGCGGGCAGGGCATCGGCGAGGCACTGGTGGCGCATTGCGTGCAGGCCGCCGCGCGTCTGGGCGTGCCGCTGCTGTACCTGTATTGCCAGCCGGCCCTGGTGCCGTTTTACCAGCGGCTGGGATGGCAGACGCATACCGAATTCTCGCTGGGGCCGATGCAGATCGTGGTGATGTGCATTGCGCCGGGAGTGCAACGCAATGACTGAGACCACGACGGGCGCGAGTGCCGACGACCACCGCTGGATGGCGCAGGCCTTGCGCCTGGCCGAGCGCGGCGCCTACACCACGCGCCCCAATCCGATGGTGGGCTGCGTGATCGTGCGCGACGGCGTGTGCGTGGGCGAAGGCTTCCACCAACGCGTCGGCGGCCCACATGCCGAAGTGTTCGCATTGCGCGCAGCCGGCGAGCTGGCGCGCGGGGCGACCGCCTATGTCACCCTGGAGCCGTGCGCGCATTACGGGCGCACGCCGCCGTGTGCGTTGGCGTTGATCGAGGCAGGCGTCACGCGTGTGGTCGCGGCGATGGCCGACCCGTTTCCACAGGTCAATGGCGGCGGTTTCGCGCTGCTGCGCGAGGCTGGAATCGCGGTGCTGAGCGGGGTGATGCAAGCCCAGGCGCGCCTGCTCAACCAGGGCTTCCTGTCGCGCGTGGAGCGTGGCCGGCCGTGGCTACGGGTCAAACTCGGCGCGACTCTTGATGGACGCACCGCCCTGGCCAGCGGCGAATCCAAATGGATCACCGGAAGCGACGCGCGCGCCGATGTGCAGCGTTGGCGCGCACGTGCCGGCGCGATCCTGACCGGTGCCGGCACCGTGCTGGCCGACGATCCGTCGATGACGGTGCGGCTCGGCGACGACACTCCGTTCGTGCCGCCGTTGCGGGTGGTGCTGGATGCCGGCCTGCGCAGCTTGGCGTGCAGGAACATTCGCCACGGCGATGCACCGACGTTGTATCTGCATGGCGATGCCGTCGCGCCGACCGCGGTGGATGGTGCGGAGTGCGCGGCATTGCCGCTGCGCGCTGGTCGCTTCGATCTGGCTGCGGTGCTGGCGTTGCTGGCCCGGCGTGGCATCAACGAAGTGCACGTGGAAGCCGGCGCCACGCTGGGCGGTGCGCTGTTGCAGGCCGGGTTGGTTGATGAGCTGTTGGTCTACCTGGCCCCGGTGTTGCTGGGCGACACCGCACGGCCGCTGCTCGCTGGGCTTGGCGTCGAAACGCTGGCGCAGCGGCATGCATTGCAGCTACGCGATGTGCGTCAGCTCGGGCAGGATCTGCGTCTGCGCTACGCGCCGCTCGCGATGGCGTGAGCGCCGCAAAAAGAAAGGCCCCGCATGCGGGGCCTTCAATTGCCAGCAACGCGCGTGATCAGAAGCTGGCGCGGACACCGACGCGGTACTGGTTGGCGTTGTCGATGAACTCGACTTCGCCGACCAGGCCCCAGGTGGTGGTGAAGTTGACCTGGCCGCCGAGGGTACCGACGAATTCGCCTTCGTCCACGTCGCTGCCGTCGATGTAGCCGGCCTTGATCCAGGCTTCGGTACGCGGCGAGGGCTTGCCACGCAGGCCCAGGTTGCCGAAGCCCAGGGTGCTGGTATCGGACGAATCGCCAAGCGAACGGCCGCCGCGACGCAGATCGGATTCGACCTTGGAGCGCAGCACGCTGATGTCGGCGGTGAATTCGACGCGCTCGGTCATTTCCTGGCGGTAACCGATACCCAGATTCGCCTGCTGCAGTGTGCCTTCGAGCACGAAGCCCGCGCCCAGGTTGAAGTCCTTCTCGGCACGCTGGTAGCCAGCGAACACGTAGACGGGCTCGGCGATCTGCCAGGAACCGCGGATGTAGCCGCCATCCAGGTCGTCCGAATCATCGTTGACGCTGATCTCGGTACGGTTCCAGCCGCCTTCGATGTAGCTATAGCTCAGGCCTTCCGCATAGGCGGCAAACGGGGCGGCAGCCAGCAGGGCGGCCAGAATCAGGGTGTTGCGCATTGGATGGTTCTCTCCGAAGTGATGTCCGTGTCTCCGCCCCATTGCGGGGAGGAAAATGCGACGTCTCCCGTCGCGGTGCGTAATTTAACAGATCCTTCACAAAACTAGCTATGGGGGATTTCCCGACATGACGCAGCGTCCTGCCAGCTATGGCTTTCAGACAGCTAAGGGCAGAACAGGCACTGCTAAACTGCGCGAGCCGGTTCGCCGGCACTTACGAACGTCTTCAGGGCGGGGTGCGATTCCCCACCGGCGGTAGGCACGCGCAAGCGTGCGAGCCCGCGAGCGCTTCGCCGCGATGGTTGGCACTGCATGTGTCGGGCATCGCGCGAAGGTCAGCAGATCCGGTCCAATGCCGGAGCCGACGGTATAGTCCGGATGAAAGAAGACGGCCACCGCGCAGCCTTGCGGCTGTGCGCGCGCCTGTTTGCTTTGCCTTGTGGCGTTTTTCGCTCAACTCCTGCGAGAAACGACTATGTCTTTGCATCACCCGCTGCGCTGTAATGCACCTGTCCACCGCCCGACTTCCGCGCAGCGCTCGCTGCAGAAGGGGGCGCGCTGATGTTCACCGGAATCATTGAAGGCGTCGGCCGCCTGGCCGCGCGCCAGCCGCAGGGCGGCGATGTGCGTTTCACCTTCGCCACCGGCAGCCTGCCGTTCGACGCCGTGCAGCTGGGCGAGAGCATCGCGGTCAATGGCGTGTGCCTGACCGTGATCGCGTTCGACGCAACCAGCTTCCAGGCCGATGCGTCCACCGAAACCTTGTCGCTGACCACATTGGGTGCGTTGCCCGAAGGCGCGGTGCTCAACCTCGAACGCGCGATGCGGCCCACCGACCGGCTCGGTGGGCATCTGGTCAGCGGGCATGTGGATGGTCTGGGCCAGGTGCAGTCGGTGCATGGCGATGCACGGGCGCAGCGCTGGCGCTTTGCCGCCCCGTCCTCGGTATTGCGCTATGTGGCCAAAAAAGGCTCGATCTGCGTGGACGGCGTCAGCCTGACCGTCAATGAAGTGGACGAAGACGGGTTCGAGGTTGCGCTGATCCCGCATACGGTGGCGAACACGGCGTTTTCCGCAACCGCGGTGGGCGCGGCGGTGAATCTGGAAATCGACCTGGTGGCGCGCTATGTCGAACGCCTGCTCGACGCGCGGGGTGCGGCATGAACTTCGCACCGGTTCCCGAGCTGATCGAAGAGTTGCGTGCCGGACGCATGGTGGTGATCGTCGACGACGAAGACCGCGAAAACGAGGGCGACCTGATCATGGCCGCCGAGCTGGTCAAGCCGTCGGACATCAACTTCATGGTGACCCACGCGCGCGGGTTGGTGTGCCTGTCGCTGACCCGCGAGCGCTGTGCGCAGCTTGGGCTGGCGCCGATGGTGCGCAACAACACCGCGCAGTTCCAGACCAACTTCACCGTCAGCATCGAGGCGGCCGAGGGCGTGACCACCGGTATTTCGGCCTACGATCGCGCGCACACCGTGCGTACCGCAGTGCGCCCGGATGCCCGGCCGCAGGATCTGAGCCAGCCGGGCCACATTTTCCCGCTGATTTCCCAGCCCGGGGGCGTGCTGACCCGTGCCGGCCACACCGAGGCCGCCAGCGACCTGCCGATGCTGGCCGGGCTGGAGCCGGCCGGCGTGCTGGTGGAAGTGCTCAACCCGGACGGCAGCATGGCGCGTCGCCCGCAGCTGGAAGTGTTCGCACGCGAGCACGGGCTGAAGATGGGCTCGATCGCCGACCTGATCGCCTACCGCCTGGCCAACGAGCACACCGTCGAGCGGGTGGATGCGCGCGAGATCAGCACCGAATTCGGCCCGTTCCAGCTGGTGACCTACCGCGACCGCATCGCCCACGACCTGCACTTTGCCCTGGTGCGCGGCGCTGCTGATCCGGCCACGCCCACGCTGGTCCGGGTGCAGGTGGAAAACCCGCTGGCCGACCTGCTGCACTGGCAGCGCGAGGATTTCGGCGTGGCCGCCACCGATGCCTTGCGCGCGATCGCCGCCGAAGGGCAGGGGGTGATGGTGGTGCTGTCGGCCCCGCGCGACAGCGAATCGTTGTTGGCACGGCTGCGCCAGCAGCCCGAAGCTGCGGCCAACGCCAAGGATGTAAGCCAGTGGCGGCGCAATGGCGCCGGTGCGCAGATCCTGGCCGAGCTAGGCCTGGGCAAGCTGCGCGTGCTCGGCACCCCGCGCCGGCAGGTGGGTCTGGCCGGGTTCGGGCTGGAGGTGGTGGAGTACCTGGAGTGCCATCCCGGCGAAGGCGTGCGCTCAGTGCCGCCGTCCGCGGTCCCCTGAGCTGACGGCGAGCCATTGCCGCCGTCAGCTGATCCGCCCCGAAGACCCCGGCCGCTGCCGGTGCTGAGGCCGGGCTGGCGGCGCGCGCCGTCAGTCGTGTCCCGGCCCGGTGTCGGCCGCCGGTTCCCGCCGTGGGCTGCGCCAGCTGGCGCACCGGCGGCGAGTCGCCGCCCCGTCTGTGTCTTGAACCGGATGGCCGGGTCTGCTTGTGCGGGACCCGGCCTGCACGCGGCGGCCGGGCCTGGCGCGGCAGCTGTTAAACTTCCCGCCCCCTCGAGGTTCCGACCCGCATGACCCACTACGAAGGCGATCTCCGCCCCACCACCGCGCGCTTTGCGATCATCGCCAGCCGCTGGAATGCCCGCATCACCGACGTGCTGGTTGCCGGCGCGCGCCAGAGCCTGGCCGGCAACGGCATCGGCGAGGACGCCATCGACGTGATCCGCGTGCCCGGCGCCTGGGAAATCCCGATCGCCGCCAACCGCGTGGCGCAGTCCGGCCAGCATGGCGCGATCATCGCACTGGGCTGCGTGATCCGTGGCGATACCCGCCACTACGAGCACGTGGCCGACCTGTGCGCCGAAGGCCTGATGAGCGTGCAGTTGCAGACCGGCGTGCCGGTGCTCAACGGCGTGCTGGCGGTGGAGCGCGTGGAGGATGCCGAGGCGCGTGCCGGCGGCAGCCACGGCAACAAGGGCGAGGAATGCGCGCTTGCGGCGCTGGAACTGGTGAATCTGATGGAGTTGTTGCCATGAGCAAGTCCGGTGGACATGCCCGCCACGGCCGTCGCGACGGCATCGACCCGGTGCTGCGCTCGCGTGCGCGCCGCCGCGCCCTGCAGGCAGTGTATGCGTGGCAGATTTCCGGCGGATTCGCCAAGCAGGTGATCGCGCAGTTTGCGCACGAGCAGGCGCACGAGGTGGCCGATCTGGCGTACTTCGAAAGCCTGGTTGATGGCGTGATTGCCAATCGCGCGGAGCTGGATACCGCGCTGACGCCGTACCTTGACCGCGGCGTGGAAGAGGTCGATGCGATCGAGCGTGCGGTGCTGCGCCTGGCGGCCTACGAGCTGCTGTACCGGCAGGACGTGCCGTACCGCGTGGTGATCAACGAAGCGATCGAAACCGCCAAGCGCTTCGGCTCCGAACATGGGCACACCTACGTCAATGGCGTGCTCGATCGCGCGGCGGTGGAGTGGCGCAAGGTGGAGTCGGGTGCCTGAGGCGCCGAGATTCGGCATTGGTGATTCGGGATTGGCAGGGAGCGACGGTGCCCGTAATGCAAGGTGCTAGCGCCTTCGCTTGAGCGGCCCAGCCGTGGCTTGAGCGATGCCACCCCGCCCTGCCGCATCCATCGACGGTGCAGCTGGTCGGCTGTCGTTCCGCACCTCGCAAAGCCCGCTGTCACCAATCCCGAATGCCCAATCCCAAATCCCGGCCCTTCAAATGCCCGAATTCGATCTGATTGCCCGTCTGCGCGCGCGCATTGCCACGCGGGCCGACGTGCCGTTGGGCATTGGCGACGACGCGGCATTGCTGCAACCGCCGGCAGGCGAGCAACTGGCCATCACGGCCGATACGCTCAATGCCGGGGTGCATTTTCCGCTTGAGACGCGCGCCTACGATCTCGGCTGGAAAACGCTGGCCGTCAATCTGTCCGATCTTGCCGCGATGGGCGCGCAGCCGCGCTGGTGCACCTTGTCGCTGTCGTTGCCGCACGACGATCTGGCCTGGGTGGAGGCATTTGCCGATGGCTTCTTCGCGCTGGCCGATGCGCACGAGATTGCCTTGGTCGGCGGCGATACCACGCGCGGGCCGCTGTCGTGTGCGGTGACTGCCATCGGCAGCGTGCCGCCAGGTGCGGCGCTGCGTCGCGATGGCGCGCGCGTGGGCGATGACGTGTGGGTGACCGGTGCGCTCGGCGAGGCGGCGGCGGCGTTGTCGTTATGGCAGGGGGGCCAGTTGGATGTCACGCGCGTGGCGGCTGATCCGGTGCACGAACGCTGGCGCGGCCGGCTGCTGCGTCCGCAACCACGGGTGCAGGCCGGCCTGCGCTTGCGGGGTCTTGCGCACGCCTGCGTGGATGTCTCGGACGGTCTGCTGGCCGATCTGGGCCACTTGTGCGAGCGCAGCGGTGTGGGGGCACAGTTGGCGTCAGCGGCCTTGCCGGCGATGTCGCGCAACGCGGGAATCAGCGCACTGCAATGCACCGGCTGGCAATTGGGCGGCGGCGACGATTACGAGCTGTGTTTCACCGCCGCGCCACAGCACCGCGACGCCGTGCTGCAGGCGCTGGCATTTGCCGACGTCGCGGCCACGCGCCTCGGCCGGATCACGGCCGCGCCGGGCGTGGTGGTGCACGACGCCGAGGGCCATGCCTGGCAACCGCCGCAGCGCGGATACCAGCATTTCGTCGGCTGACCCGTAAGGATTGCTGCAGGGCGAATGCTGCGCTGCTCGATGCGGCAGCGGCGGCGGGGTGATGCGGCGCGCCGCATCGGGTGCTTCGATCATCGCACCGAGTGACATTATCTCGACGATTTCGTGGCCCTCACCGCGCGGCTGCAGCGCCAATTTCTCCGCTGCTTGCGCAGCAACCGCAGGCACGATTGCCCGGCAGCGACGCGCTTGCGAGTAGAGTCGGCTCGGCATTCGAGAATTGCGAATGCCGTGTTCGCCACATCCGCTCGTTGACACTTCTCCCGCAGGCAAGAAGTGGACGTGCCCCGCCGTGCCGATCCGGATCTGAGGCAGGCGATTGCCTGCGCCAATGAGGACCAGGCTGGCACCTATCTTCGCCTCCCCATTCCCCATTCCCGACTCCCGACTCCCGACTCCCGACTCCCGACTCCCGATTCCCGATTCCCGATTCCCGATTCCCGATTCCCGATTCCCGATTCCCGATTCCCGATTCCCGATTCCCGGCCCTTGAGCCCCACCGTACCGTCTGGTACGTTCGCTCGGCGTTCTCCCCCGAACCACGGATGCATGGCAATCGCCGCTGGGCCATCCCGGCCCTGCCTCGCGTGGGAGAGAGCAGCATGAACAGGGTTTGGATCCGAGGCATCGCCGCCATCGCGTTGCTGGTGGCGGCGGCGTCAGCAACTGCGGGCGCTTTCAGCAAGACCTACGAGCGCATCCCCGGCTGGGATGGGGCGCCGATGGGCGCACTGGTGCTGGTGCCGCAAGGGCAGGGGAGCGGGCCGTTTCCGCTGATCGTGATGCCGGCCAGCTGGTCGTTGCCCAACCTGGAATACCTCGGCCGGGCCACCCAGCTGGCCAGCGATGGCTACGTGGTCGTCAGCTACACCTCGCGCGGGTTCTGGGACTCGGCCGGGCAGATCGACATTGCCGGGCAGGACACCGTGGAAGACGTCAGTGCGGTGATCGATTGGGCATTGGCCCGCACGCCCTCCAATCCCGAGGCGATCGGTGCGTCGGGCATCTCCTACGGCGCGGGCATCAGCCTGGTGGCCGCCGGGCGCGACCCGCGCATCAAGGCAGTGGCGGCGCTCAGTGGCTGGGCGGACCTGGAGGCGTCGCTGTACTCCAATCGCACCGTCAGCCAGCAGGGCGTCGGTCTGTTGGTGGGCGCAGGCGCGCTGACCGGGCGACCGGGGCCGGATCTGGCGCAGATCGGCACACGCGTTGCGCAAGGCGATTACGACGGCGCGGTGCAGGGCTTCCTGCCGCAGGCGGCCTCGCGCAGCCCGGCCACCGAGGTGGCGGCCCTCGACGCGCGCGGCACCGCCGTGCTGCTGGGCAATGCCTTCAACGATGGGCTGTTCCCGCCGAACCAGACGATTGCCTTCTTCAATCAGCTGCGCGGCCCCAAGCAGTTGCTGCTCAGCCAGGGCGATCACGCCACCACGGAGTTGCCCGGCGCGCTGGGGCTGCCGAACGAGGTCTATACGGCAGCCACGCGCTGGTTCGATCGCCATCTCAAGCAGCTGCGGAACGGCGTGGACGCCGAGGCACCGGTGCGGCTGTCGCCACGCGCCGGACAATGGCTGGCATATGCGGATTGGGCGGTGGTGCAGCAGGGCAGCACGCGCCTGGGACTATCTGCACCGACCGGCGTGCTCAGTCCGACCGGTGGGTTGATCGGCGGCACTGCCAGTGGCTGGCAGTCGCGCATCGCCACCGATGTGCCGACGGTGGCAGACTCCGGCGTGGTGCTGGTCAGCGGCCTGCTTCAGGGCATCGGCGTGCCGGTGACCACCTCGATTCCGCTGGTCAACCGCGCCGGTGCTGCGGTGTGGGTGGGCTCGCCATCGAGCAGTACGCGGCGGCTGGCGGGCAGCCCGTCATTGCGAGTGACCGTAGTGCCCAGCCAACCGAAGGTGAGCCTGTTCGCGTATCTGTATCGCATGGACGCCCTGGGCGTGGCGCAACTGATCACGCATGCGCCGTATTCGCTGCGCGATGCAACGCCCGGCCGCGCGGTGACGCTGGACTGGCAACTGCAAGCGGCAGCAACAGAGATTCCTGCGGGGCAGCGGCTGGTGCTGGTGATCGACACCCGCGATGCGCGTTACGCGGATGCCAGCGACGGCGGCGGCACGGTGACATTCTCCTCGCCGGTGGCGACGCCTTCGGTGTTGAACGTGCCGCTGCGTTAATGCGTCGACCAGCGTGCGGCGCATAGCATTTTCGAGGAGTGGGATTGCCTGGGTTCCGCATGCGGAGGTACCGGATGACACGCCATGGTTCGGAGCCAAGCAATGCCATGACCTCAAGAACCTGCCGCTGGCGAATGATTGCTAGCCTGGATGATTGAGCTTCAGAGCTTCAGAGCTTGAGAGCTTCAGAGCTTCAGAGCTTTTAGAGCGTCAAGGCTGCAGCTCTGCACCGTTGCTGCAGGGCCCTTGCCCGCCCACCATCGCGGGACACGCTGCAAGTACGTCCATGTAAGCTCCGTGGCGGCATCCATGCCGCCAAGGGTCCCGCGACGGTGGGCGGGCAAGGACCAGTCAAGTTGTTCGGTGTGCAGGCTTTCAACAGAGCAACCAGCCAACCGTGCGACGCGGTGTCTTCGCTCTTCAGTGAAACCACCAACCAACTGTCTGGCGTGGTGTCCTCGCCGCTTGCGGGACCGTGTGGCGGCATGGATGCCGCCACCGAGCCTCCACGGACGGATTCACGGCGTGTCCCGCGAGCGGTGAGGGCACCGCGCGCTCGACCAGACTTGAAGATCGCCAAGTGATCGCGATAGGCGCGATGCAGTTGTCGCTACCTGATTGCTCAATAACGGCAGATCAGGCGGAGAGCGGATCATCTGCGCCTTTACTGCAGGGCCCTTGCCCGCCCACCATCGCGGGACACGCTGCAAGTACGTCCATGTAGCTCCGTGGCGGCATCCATGCCGCCAAGGGTCCCGCGACGGTAGGCGGGCAAGGACCAGTCGAGACGGTCGGTGCGCAAAGTTTTTCAACGAGCAACGGCAAGCCGCGACACGCTGGGTTGATTCTTCAACAAAACCACCAGCCAACTGTCTGGCGTGGTGTCCTCATCGGTTGCGGGACCGTTAGCGGCATGGATGCCGCCAACGAGCCTTACTCTGTTCGGAATGTGGCAACGTAGGTGTCTAGGGCCGGCGTAGGCACCGCACGCTCGCAGGCCTCGGCTCGACCTGGCAGGAACGTCCTGCAGCGCATCCGCATTGCATCATTTATGCGGAATTTACGCGGCGGCCAATTCAGGTCCATAGCGACTTTACGCCGGGCAGGCAGAGACTGCGCGCAGTGGCGGAGCGGTTCCGCCGTGGACGATCCTGATGCATCCCTTGACCTGTCTGCTCCATCGGCGCGGCGCGCACGGTGCGGCAGCGCTTTGCCGTATTGGCACGTACCCGTTGCCTGCGCCGTCGCATCTCGCATCCATCGCGCCGCGCTGTGCGCGTCTTGGGGAGTAGCCCATGCCTGCCTGGATGTCCCTGTTGTGCGGCGTGGCCGTACTCGTTGCTGCGGCCTACCTGTTGTACGTGGTGCTGCGGCCCGAAGACTTCTGATGCGAGTGCGCTCCAATGAGTGAAACCTTTCTTGTCTATGCGCTGGCCATCGTGCTGGCGTGGCCCCTGGGCCATTATCTGGCTGCGGTGATGCGCGGCGCGCCGATGCGCGGCGATACGTTATTCGGCTGGATCGAGCGTCCGGTGTATGCCTTGCTCGGCACGCGTCCGCAGCAGGGCATGTCCTGGCGCGGTTACAGCGTGGCCTTTCTGCTCAGCAATCTGGCCGTCGGCGTGCTGACCTGGGTGGTGTTCATGACCCAGGCCTGGCTGCCGTTCAACCCGGACGGCATCGCGAACCTGCGCTGGGATACGGCGCTGCACACCATGGTGTCGTTTGTCACCAACACCAACCAGCAGCATTACTCCGGCCAGGCGCAGCTGTCGTACCTGTCGCAGATGACGGGGATCGTCGGCCTGCAGGTGGTGACGCCGATGATGGGCCTGGCGTTGGCGGTGGCCACCTTGCGCGCGTTGTTCGGTGGGCGAGTGGCCGCAGGTTTGCCCGATGCCTTGCCGGCATTGGATACGACGGCGAGCACACGGATGCAGATGGTCGCTCAGCCCGATCCGGACGCAGCACCGATGCGGCAGGGATGGCAGCAGCCGACGCCTGACGCAGTGCTTTCGCCTGACGCCGACGTGGGCAATTATTGGGCCGACGTCATCCGCGCCAGCGTGCGCGTGCTGTTGCCGCTGTGCCTGTTGTGGAGCGTGCTGCTCGGCTGGCAAGGCGTGCCGTCGACCTTGCAGGGCGCGGCAACCGCCACGCCCCTGGATGGTAGTGCCAGCATGCCCAGCCAGACCATTCCGGTCGGCCCGGTGGCGGCGATGGTGGCGGCCAAGCAGCTCGGCACCAACGGCGGTGGCTGGTATGGCCCCAACAGTTCGGTGGCGCTGGAAAACCCCACGCCATTGAGCAATCTGCTCGAAACGCTCGCATTGGTGTTGCTGCCGATGAGCGTGGTGTTCATGGTCGGCTCCCTGACCGGGCGCAAGCGCCTCACCGCGTTGGTATTCGGCACCATGTTGACGATGTCCGCGGCGTCCACTGCATTGTTGCTGTGGTCCGAAGCGCACTCGGCCAGCGCGGGCTCGCCCGCACTGATGGAAGGCAAGGAAGTGCGCATCGGTGCGGATGCTTCGGCGTTGTGGGCGGCATTGACCACGCAGACCTCCAACGGCTCGGTCAACGCGATGCACGATTCGCTGGCGCCGTTGAGCGGCCTGGTCACGTTGGTCGACATGCTGATCAACGCCATCTGGGGCGGCATTGGCTGCGGCTTGCAGCAGTTCGTGGTGTATCTGTTGCTGAGCGTGTTTCTGGCCGGTCTGATGACCGGACGTACGCCGGAATTGTTCGGCCGCAAGATCGAAGCGCGCGAAGTGCAGTTGCTGGCACTACTGATCCTGCTGCAACCGCTGGTGGTGCTGGGCTTCACCGCAGTGGCGCTGGCCGTGCCGGCATTCACGGCCAATTCCAATCCTGGTTTCCATGGCATCAGCCAGGTGTTCTACGAGTACACCTCGGCGTTCGCCAACAACGGGTCCGGTTTTGAAGGCCTGGGCGATGCCACGTATTGGTGGAATCTGAGCTGCTCGGCGGTGTTGGCGCTGGGGCGCTATCCGGCCTCGATCCTGCCGCTGATGGTGGCCGCGCGCATGGCAGTGAAGCGGCGCGCGCCGGAGTCGGCCGGCAGCCTGCAGGTCGAGACGCCTACCTTTGCGCTGACCCTGCTGGCCATCGTGCTGGTGCTGACCGTGCTGCAGTTCATGCCGGCACTGGTGCTGGGCCCTATCGCTGAACACCTCGCCCTGGCGGCGTCCTGAGAGTCTTGAGCAATGTCTACGATCGATACGACTGAAAAACGCGCGCGCGGCGACGCGGCGTTGTTCGACGCTGCCGTGCTGGTGGCGGCGATGCGCGCGGCCTTCATCAAGCTGTCGCCGCGGCATCTGCTACGCAGCCCGGTGATGGCGGTGGTGATGGGCGGCACGGCGCTGGCGGCGGTGATCACCGCCAGCGGGCATGGCAATGCAGGCTTCGGTTGGGCGGTGACGGCGATCCTGTTCGTCACCGTGTTGTTCGGCAATTTCGCCGAGGCCATTGCAGAAGCGCGTGGTCGCGGCCAGGCCGCCTCGTTGCGGCGTGCGCGCAAGGATCTGGTGGCACGCCGGGTGGAAACCGCCCTGGGCGGGCGCGAGACGCGCGTGCCCGCCGCCGAGCTGCGGCCGGGCGATTACGTGATGGTGTCCGAAGGTGAATTCGTGCCGGCCGATGGCGAAATCGTGCGTGGCGTTGCAACGATCAACGAAGCGGCGGTGACCGGCGAATCGGCGCCGGTGCTGCGCGAGGCGGGCACCGACCGCAGCGGCGTGATCGGCGGCACGCGCGTGCTCTCCGACGAGATCGTGTTCAAGGTCACCGCCGAGCCGGGGCATAGTTTCCTGGATCGCATGATTGCGTTGGTGGAAGGCGCCAACCGGCAGAAGACGCCCAACGAAATCGCGCTGACCTTGTTGCTGGCCGCGATGACGCTGACCTTCCTGATCGTGGTGGCCTCGTTGCCGGCGATTGCCGGATTTGTCGGCGTCACGCTGGATCCGTTGCTGCTGATCGCGCTGCTGGTGTGCCTGATCCCGACCACCATCGGCGGCTTGTTGCCGGCGATCGGCATTGCCGGCATGAACCGCGCGCTGTCGGCCAATGTGCTGGCCAAATCCGGCAAGGCCGTGGAAGTGGCCGGCGACGTGGACGTGTTGCTGCTCGACAAGACCGGCACCATCACCTACGGCGACCGGCAGGCCACCGCATTCCATCCGCTGGCCGGCATCGACCGTGCGCAACTACGCGATGCGGCCATGCTGGCCTCGTTGGCCGATCCGACGCCGGAAGGCAAATCCATCGTCAAGCTGGCACGCCAGCAGGGTGCCGTGGCGGTTGAGCCGGATAGTGCACATTTCATCGGCTTCACCGCGCAGACGCGCATGTCCGGCGTGGACCTTGTCGGGCGCAGTATCCGCAAGGGGGCCGGCGATGCGATCGTGGCCTATGTGCAGGCGCAGGGCGCCACGGTGTCGCCGGAATTGCAGGGGCGTATCGAAGAAGTCGCGCGTGGCGGCGCCACCCCGCTGGTGGTGGCCGAAGGCCGGCATGTACTCGGTGTGGTCGAACTGAGCGATGTGGTCAAGCAGGGCATCAAGGAAAAGTTCGCGCAGCTGCGTGCGATGGGCATCAAGACGGTAATGATCACCGGCGACAACCCGCTCACCGCCGCTGCCATTGCCGCCGAAGCCGGCGTGGACGACTACATCGCCCAGGCGCGCCCGGAAGACAAGCTCGCGCGCATCCGCGCCGAGCAGGCCGGTGGGCGGCTGGTGGCGATGGTCGGCGATGGCACCAACGATGCACCGGCGCTTGCCCAGGCCGACGTGGGCCTGGCGATGAACTCCGGCACGCAGGCGGCCAAGGAGGCCGGCAACATGGTCGACCTGGATTCGGATCCGGCCAAGCTGCTGGCGGTGGTGGAAGTGGGCAAGCAGCAGTTGATCACGCGTGGCGCGTTGACCACGTTTTCGCTGGCCAACGATGTGTCCAAGTATTTCGCGATCCTGCCGGCGCTGTTTGCGGCAGCGATTCCATCGATGGCCGCGCTCAACGTGATGCAGTTATCGAGCCCACGTCATGCGGTGCTGGCAGCGTTGATCTTCAATGCCTTGATCATCCCGGCGTTGATTCCGCTGGCATTGCGCGGCGTGCGCTTTCGTCCGTCCAGCGCCACCGCCTTGTTGCGCCGGAACATGCTGATCTACGGGCTGGGCGGCGTGCTGCTGCCGTTTGCCGCCATCAAATTGATCGACCTGGCGCTTGCCGCCACCCTGGGTGCCTGAGCCATGACCACATCTTCCATCACCACTGCCACCACGCCAGCGTTGCGTGATGATGGCGCAGTACGCGCCTCGGTCGTGCTGGCGCTGTTTATCTTGTTGGGATTGGGCCTGGCCTACTCGCTGATCGCCACCGGCATCACCGGTGCGCTGTTTCCGGCCCAGGCGCACGGCTCGCTGCTGCGCCAGGACACGCGCGTGATCGGGTCGGCCCTGGTCGCCCAGCCCTTCAGCGATGCGCGCTACTTTCAGCCGCGCCCGTCAGCGGCCAAGTACGACCTCACCGCCGCCGCCGGCAGCAACCAGGCGCGTTCCAACCCGGACCTGCAGGCGCGCATTGCCGCCACCCGTGCCGAGGTCGCTGCGCGCGACGGCATCGCCCCGGACGCAGTGCCCGGTGAATTGCTGACCCAGTCCGGCAGCGGCCTGGACCCGCACCTGAGCCCGGCCGGGGCCCAGGTGCAGGTCCGCCGCGTCGCCGCCGCCCGCGGCTGGCCGGAACCACGCGTCAGCGCGCTGCTGCAGGCGGCTATCGAGCCACCCCAGTTCGGCCTGCTCGGCCAGCCGCGGGTGAATGTGCTCGCGCTGAACCTCGCATTGGATGCGGCGGGAAGCGGGGAAGCTGGAAGCGACGGCAAAGCAAAGCACCCGCATTAGAAGCGATGCTTGTAGCCTTTACGAATCTCCAATCCCCAATCTCCAATCCCGGCCTCCATGCCCGACGCCCGCACCCAGCAAGCCGACGCGCTGATCGGCGAATTACAGCGCGAACACGGCGGGCGCCTGACGGTGTTCCTGGGCGCAGCCCCCGGCGTCGGCAAGACCTACGCCATGTTGTCGCGGGCGCGCGAGCGGCTGCGCCAGGGCATGGATGTGGTGGCCGGGGTGGTGGAAACCCACGGGCGTAGTGAAACGGCCGCCTTGCTGGACGGCTTGCCGCTGCTGCCGCGCGCCCGCGTGAGCTATCAGGGGCGGCTGCTGGAAGAACTGGACCTGGATGCACTGCTGGCGCGCAAGCCGCAGCTGGCCCTGATCGACGAGCTGGCCCACCGCAATGTGCCGGGCAGCCGGCATGAGCGCCGCTGGCAGGACATCGTGGAACTGCTCGATGCCGGTATCGACGTCTACACCACGGTCAACATCCAGCACCTGGAAAGCCTCAACGACATCGTGCTGCGCATCACCGGCGTGCGCGTGTCCGAAACGGTGCCCGATGCGGTGTTCGACCGCCTGCGCGATATCGTGCTGGTGGACCTGCCGCCGCGCGAACTGATCGAGCGCCTGCAGCAGGGCAAGGTGTATCTGCCCGAACAGGCCACGCAGGCGCTGCAGGCGTTCTTTTCGCCGTCCAACCTCACCGCATTGCGCGAGCTGGCGATGCAGACCGCCGCCGACCGTGTCGACAGCGATCTGCGCAACACCCAGGCCGCACGCGGCCTGCCCGGCACCGCTGCGTTGCGGCGACGCGTGGTGGTGGCGATCGATGGGCGTGGCAGCTCGGATTATCTGGTGCGGGTGGCGCGGCGGTTGTCGGAGCGCCGCGATGCACCCTGGACGGTGGTGACGGTGCAGACACGCACCGTGGCCGATGCCCACTGGCAGCTGGAGATCGACCGCGCCTTCGCGCTCACGCGCCGCCTCGGCGGCGATACCGCGCTGCTGCATGGCGCCAATGTCGCCGACGCCTTGCTGGATTTCGCCGCGCAGAACGGCATCTCCACCCTGGTGCTGGGGCGCACCCGCGAACGCCCGCTGGCGCGCATGTTCAACCGCACTCTGACCCAGCAACTGCTGCAACGTGGGGCGCATTACGAACTGGTCATCGTCAGCTCCGCCGATGCGCGCGCACGTGCGCGGCAGCGCTGGCGCAACCCGCGCCAATGGCTGCAGCGGTACGACCTGGCGTTCGCCGCAATCGCTGCGGCGGGCGCGGTGGCGGTGGCGTGGTTGCTGCAACGCTGGACCGACATCGACGACCTGTCGATGGTGTTCATCGTGGCAGTGGTGCTGGTGGCGTCGCGCACACGCATGGCGGCCGCCGTGATCGCCGCGCTGCTGAGTTTTGTCGCTTACAACTTCTTCTTCATCGAACCGCGCTTCACCCTGCACATCAGCGCGCGCCAGGGCGTGGTGACGGTGTGTTTGTTCCTGATTGCCGCGCTGGTCGCCGGCCGGCTGGCCTCGCGCCTGCGCAGCCAGGTGCTGGCCTTGCGCGCGGCCAATGCGCACGCCAACGCGCTGCAAGCGCTGGGCCGCCAGCTCAGCACCGCCGCCGATCTGGGCCAGGTGCTCGAAGCCGGCCGTCGCGCCCTGGCCACCGCGCTGGATGCCGAGGTCTGGCTGCGCCTGGAACAGCGCGAGAGCGACGCACCCACCAGCTTCGGTGCGCTCGATCGCAGCGCAGCGGACTGGGCCCAACGCCATGGCCAACCGGCCGGCCGTTTCACCGACACCCTGGCCGGTGCGCAGTGGTGGTGCCTGCCGGTGCGCCACGAACGCGGCACTCTGGGCGTGGCCGCGCTGCGCTTCCGCCAGAGCGTGCAGCGGCCCGGCCTGGAGCAACGCCGCCTGGCCGAAGCGATGGTGGAAGACATCGGGCAGGCCGCGCTGCGCACGCGTCTGGTCGCCGATCTGGAAGGCGCACGCGTCAGTGGCGAAACCGAGCGATTGCGCTCTGCCTTGCTGTCGTCTGTCTCGCACGATCTGCGCTCGCCGCTGGCCTCGATGATCGGCTCGGCCAGCAGCCTGGCCAGCTACGGCGATGCGATGGACGCGCAGGATCGCCACGCGCTGCTCGACACCATCCAGCTCGAAGGCGAGCGGTTGGATCGCTACATCCAGAACCTGCTCGACATGACCAAGCTCGGCCACACAGGGCTCACCTTGAATCGCGACTGGATCGGCGTGGACGAATTGATCGGCTCGGCCACCCGCCGCCTGCAGCGCTACCAGCCGGAAGTGCGCCTGCAGCTGGAACTGGCGGCCGAGCTGCCCGCCATCTGGGTCCACCCGGCGCTGGTGGAACAGGCCATCTTCAACGTGCTGGAGAATGCGGCGAAATTTTCGCCAGCCGGTGCGGCAGTCACCGTGCACGCGCGCCTGCAGGCCGGCGCCTTGCAGATCGATATCGGCGACCAGGGCCCGGGCATTCCCGAAGACGAGCGTGCGCGCATCTTCGACATGTTCTACAGCGTGGAGCGCGGCGACCGCGGGCGCAACGGCACCGGGCTGGGCCTTGCCATTTGCCAGGGCATGATCGGCGCGCATGGCGGCAGCGTGCAGGCATTGGCCGGCGCACATGGTCACGGCACCACGATCCGCATTACGCTGCCGTTGCTCGTCCCTGCCGCGCCACCTCGCCCCGATGCCGACTGACCCTACTGCCATCCCGCCCGCCCGCGTGCTGATCGTCGACGACGAGCCGCAGATCCGCCGTTTTCTCGACATCAGCCTGCGTGCACAGGGTTACCGCGTGCTGCAGGCCGGCACCGCCGAAGAAGGCCTGACCACGCTGGCCGGGCAGGGCGCCGAACTGGTGGTGCTGGACATCGGTCTGCCCGACCGCGATGGGCACGAGGTGCTGCGCGAAATCCGCCAGTGGTCCAACGTGCCGGTGATCATGCTCACCGTGCGCGCCGGCGAAACCGAAAAGGTCGCCGCCCTCGACGCCGGGGCCAACGATTACGTGACCAAACCGTTCGGCGTGCAGGAACTGATGGCACGCATCCGCGCGTTGCTGCGCCAGGCCGGCGCTGGCAGCACGGTGGAAGAAAGCGTGTTCGACGATGGCCGCCTGCATATCCATCTGGGCCTGCGCGAAGTCACGCTGGCAGGCGAGCCCGTGCCGCTGAGTCGCAAGGAATACGCCTTGCTCGCCCTGCTGCTCAAGCACGCCGGCCGCGTGGTCACCCAGCCGCAACTGCTACGCGAAGTGTGGGGCCCCACCCACGAAGAAGACACCCATTACCTGCGCATCCTGGTCGGTAAACTGCGCCAGAAACTGCACGACGATGCCGCCGACCCGCACTACATCGTCACCGAACCCGGCGTCGGGCTACGCTTTATCGGTGTGACGCGCTGAGGCAGGTGTACTGCCATCCTCGCCGCACCACGCTGTTGCAAGCAGCAAGGTGGCGTCTTTCCCGGTGCTGTCATTGCGAGTGAGCCGATGCGAGCGGCGCAGTGCGGTGCGTCGATAGCCGCATCAACGCAGACGCCGTGTGCATCGCGAGCGCATAGCTCCGCGCTTGCCAGTACGCGTTGCAGTGTCGCAGGCGCGCAACCTCACTCCAACGGCGGCAGCACCTTGCCCGGATTCAGGATCCCATCCGGATCCAGCGCGGCCTTGACCGCGCGCATCGCCGCCAGCGTGGGCGCGCTGAATGCCTGCGTCATGAAATCGCGCTTGGCCACGCCAATGCCGTGTTCGCCGGAGAGCGTGCCTTCCAGCGACAGCACCAATGCGAACAGCCGCGGCAATGCCGCGTGCGCGCGTGCGTCTTCGCTGGCATCAGCCGGGTCGTACATGATGTTGACGTGCAGGTTGCCGTTGCCTGCGTGGCCGAAGGCGACGATGGGCAGCGCGAATTCTGCAGCAAGCGCTTCCACGCCGGCCACCAGCGCAGGAATGCGCGACACCGGCACCACCACGTCTTCGTTGATCTTGCCGGGCTTGATCGTGCGTAGTGCGGGCGACAGCGCGCGCCGCGCGGCCCACAACTTGTCGCGCGCGCTGCCGTCGGCGGCGATGTCCAGACTCAGCACGCCCTCGCCATTGGCGGCGTCATGCAGTGCCTGCAATGCGTAGGGCAGGGTGTCGTGATCGCCATCGGCTTCGATCAGCAGCATCGCGCCGGCCTCGGGCACATCGCTGCCATTGCGGCGTAGCAGTGCAATGGCACTGGCATCCATGAATTCCAGCATGGTCGGCGTGGTCGGCTGCGCCATGATGCGCGACACCGCGGCCGCAGCGCTGGCGGCATCGCGGTACAGCGCGCGCAAGCCGGCCTGTGCGATGGCGCGTGGCGTCAGTTTCAAGGTCGCTTCGACGATGATCGCCAGGGTGCCTTCGCTGCCCACCAGCAGATGGGTGAGGTCGTAGCCGGTGGAATTCTTGGTGTATGCGCCGCCGCAGCGGATCACCTCGCCGGTGCCGGTCACCGCCACCAGGCCGAGCACGTTGTCGCGGGTGGCGCCGTACTTCACCGCGCGCGGGCCGCCGGCATTGGTGGATAGATTGCCGCCGACACTGCAGATCTCGGCACTGGAGGGGTCCGGTGGCCAGAACAGGCCGTGCGGCTGCAACGCCTGTTGCAGATCGCCATTGAGCACGCCGGGCTGCACCACCGCGCAGCGGTCGTCCGGACGCAACGCCACGATGCGGTTCATACGCGCCATCGACACCACCACGCCGCCGGAAAACGGCACTGCCGCGCCGGTGGTGCCGGTGCCGGCGCCGCGCGCCACGATCGGCACGCCGTGCGCGCGGCAGGCCTGCACAATGGCCACCACATCTGCGGTATCGCGCGGCAGGGCGACGGCGGCGGGCAATGCCCAGCGGCGCGAATCGTCTTCGCCATAGCGGCGGCGCGCATCGTCGCCGGTCAACCAGCCCTCGGCACCGAGGCGCGTGGCCAGCAGATCGGCCAGTGCAGCGGGAAGTACGTCGGTCATCGCATCTGATCCTGTGGTGGCGTGCGCTGGATGCATCTCCAGCCCAGCACGGCGACGGTGAGCGGCAGCCAGACCCAGCGCAGCTCGGAGCGCAGCGTGTCCAGGCCGCGCGCATTGAAAAAGCCGCTGGCGAACGGCGACACGCGAATGGGCCGCCACGGTGCAAACCAGCGTGTCTGGTCCCACGGCCAGCCCAGTGCCACGCCCAGGCCGCCGGAGGTCATTGCATCCAGCAGCGGGTGCGATGCGGCGCAGACGAACAAAAACACAGCCGCCTGCACGGCCTCGGCACGCAACAGGCGATGCGCCGCGCCACCGAACAATGCCATCACTGCGGCGAACAACAGCGAGTGGCTGGCACCGCGATGACCGAACGCGTCGGCATACGGAATGTGCAACGCAAAGGCCGCCACGTCGGCGTCGGGCAGCATCGCCGCCAGCACACCGGCAGCCAGCAGGCGTGGCGAGATGCGGCCGCGTTCACTGGCGCACCAGAGCGCCAGCGGCACCGCAGCGTGGGTCATGATGGTCGGCATCGAATGTCGGTAATGGCGTGGGTAGCGAGCGTCGGGCGTGGTCAGCAATCGTCGGCGCGGAACGCGTCGCGGATCCAGTGCAACACCGGCGGTTCGCCACGGGCGTCGACCACATCGAAGCGGCACGGCAGCGCCGCAAGCGCGGGGTGATGGACAAGAAACAATTGCGCGGCCAGTACCAGCTTGCGGCGCTTGCGCACATCCACCGAAGCCGCGCCGCCGCCGAACCGGTCGTCGCGCCGGTAACGCACTTCCACAAACACCAGCGATTGCCCGTCGCGCATCACCAGATCCAGTTCGCCGCCGCGGTAGGTGGCATTACTCACCACCAGCCGCAAACCGGCCTGCTCCAGCATGACGCGTGCAGCCGCTTCCACCGCCGCACCGCGCCGCTGACGCGCCGCCGGCATGGTCTCAGCGGCCGTCGGCGATCGGCGTCGGGCGGCCACCGTTGAAGGTGGACCAGGCCGGCGTGCGCAACACATTGCCGAAGCCATCCAGATGCAGGGTGCCGGTGGCGCCGCGCAGGCCGCCGTCGGTGCCGGTGGCGAGTTTTTCCAGATACGCGCTGATCTTCCAGGCGTCGTAGCCGAACGCGAACAGGCGGGCGGCCGGGCCGCGTGCGCTGGGCAGGGTGCTGGCCACCTGGCTGGCTGCCGGAAGACCGGAGACACCGAGCGCAGTCCAGGTTTCGCTCGGGTAGACGATGCCATCCAGCGCCAGGTCGTCTTCGACCTTGCCGGTACCAGCCACCAGCTGCGAGGTGCCCACGCGCGATTTGCCGGCAAACCCGCTCAGCGCCAGCTGTGGGGCCAGCGCACGCGCGGTGTTGCCGCGTACCGCCAGGAACACCGCATCGGCGGTGCCGTAGTTACGCAATTGCGCGCCGATGTCGCCGGGCGCATCGGCCACGCTGATGCTGCCGGCCACCGTGCCGCCGCGTTCGCTGAAACGGTCGCGGAAGGCCTTGATGGTGCGCTTGCCGTTGTCGTCGCTGGTGCCGACGATCAGCACGTTGCGGCGCTCGCGCGAGAGCAGGTATTCGGCGGCCATGATGCCGTCGTCTTCCGGCGCCAGCGAGAAGCCGGCACTGCCGGTGGGCGGCGCCTTGTTGTCGGTGGGGCGGTTGAGCGCCAGCACCGGCACGGCGAGTTGGCCGCGTGCGAACAGGGCGCTCACTTCGTCGCGCCCCAGCGGGCCGACCACGTAATCGACACCGGCGCTCACCGCTTTGTCGTACGCGGCATTGGCACCGGCCGCAGTGCCGGCGGTGTCGAAGAACTGCACTTCCGGGCGGCGGCGGGTCTCGGCGTAATAGCCAGCCAGCAGGCCGTCGCGCACCGGGGCTGAAGCGGTGGCCAGGCTGCCGGTAAGCGGTAACAGCACACCCAGCTTGACCGGTGGGCGGTAGCCGTCGCGTTCGGCCGGCGGGCGCTTGCTGGTGTCGAAGCCCCACTGCGCATCGCGCTCAAATGCGCGCGGCAGCCCCAGCCCGCGGCTGATCAGCGCGCGGCCGGCAAAGTTGTAGAGCGGGTCGCCGGCCGGCAGCGCGGCGGTGCGGCCCTTGAGGGTGGCATCGTCCAGTGCGGCCAGCAGGCGCACGATGGCGCGCTGGTTGTCGCTGCGCGCGGCGCCGGTCAGGCTGGCATCGGCACGCGCGCGGTCGGCGGCGGCGCCGAACAGGTCGCCGGTGGCTTCCAGCGCGGCAGCGCGGGCCAACAGCCAGCGCGTCTGCAGCGGCTGCGGCAATCCGTGCGGGCTGTCGCCCAACGCCTCCAACGCCTGCGCGCCCTGCTTGTCGAGCACCGCCAGCTCGCCGGTGAGCAGCCCGAAGCGGGCACGCTCTTCGCCGCTGAGATGGCGCGCGTTGACCTGCGCCAGCAGCGTGCGGGCACGCGCATCGTCGCCGGCGTCGTGCCAGCCGAACGCGGCGGCAGCCAGTAGCCGGCTGCGCTGCGCGCCACTGGCACCGGCGGCTTCGGCTTCCAGCTGCTGCGCCGCTTCGCGCGGCTTGCCCTGGTCCAGCAGCGCCAGCGCCGCGCTCTGCGTGGGCGAGGCGGTCTGGGTCACGCTGCTGGTGGCGCAGCCGGCGGCCAGCATCACCAGCAGCGACAGGGCGGAGATCCTTGCAACACGCTTGTTCATTTCAGATCCATTGGACAGGGGCCGCCTTGGCGGCCCGTTGAAAACCGCTACGATTCTACCCTTTGCCCCCGGAAGACCGCTGATGACGTCCCCTGGAACCCTGCACGTGGTCGCCACGCCGATCGGCAACCTGGCCGACCTGTCGCCGCGCGCGCAGGAGGTGCTGCGTGGCGTGGCCGCGATCTGCGCCGAAGACACCCGCCACACCCGGCAATTGCTCAGCCATTTCGGTATCGACCGCCCGCTGCTGGCCCTGCACGACCACAACGAAGAAGCGATGTCCGAGCGCATCGTGGCGCGCCTGGGCGAGGGTGAATCGCTGGCCATCGTCAGCGACGCCGGCACCCCGCTGGTCAGCGACCCGGGTTTCAAGCTGGTGCGCGCCGCCCGTGCTGCCGGCATCAAGGTCAGCCCAGTGCCGGGCGCCTGCGCGGCGATCGCCGCGCTGAGCGTGGCCGGCTTGCCCAGCGACCGCTTCGGCTTCGAAGGCTTCCTGCCGGCCAAGAGCGCCGCGCGCCGCGAGCGCCTGGCGCGGCTGGCTGGCGAGACCCGCACCCTGGTGTTCTACGAGTCGTCCCACCGCATCGTCGAGTCGCTGGCCGACCTGCGCCTTGCCTTCGGCGACGAGCGGCTGGCGGTGATCGCCCGCGAGTTGACCAAGTTGTTCGAAACCGTGCTCGACGGCACCCTGGCCGAACTGCAGGCCCGGGTCGAAGCCGACGACAACCAGCGCAAGGGCGAGTTCGTGGTGATGGTGCAGGGCGCCGCCGACGCCGCCGACGGCCAGCTCGCCGAAGGCCGCCGCGTCTACGCCAAGCTCGCCGAACACCTGCCGCCGTCCACTGCCGCCAAGCTGGCTGCCGAATTGACCGGCGCGCCGCGCAAGGCGTTGTATGGCGGCTGATGTTGTCCTCGCGGGAACATGCCTGGAAGCGACGGTGGTTGGTCGGTACCGCCTCTCGCGCCCGGGTGCGCTCCTACAAGACAATGGTCGGCTTGAAATCGCCGTGCCGTTTCGCATGGCGGCGATAGCGTAGAATGCGCCCCGGCGGAGTCGGCCAGACAGTCGCGTCACTCGCAAGAGTGCCGAGGAAAGTCCGGGCTCCATAGGGCAAGGTGCCAGGTAACGCCTGGGCGGCGCAAGCCGACGGAAAGTGCAACAGAAAGATACCGCCTACGTCCCTCGTCACCCCTCTGCCGCCACTGAAGCATGTCGGCGATGCGCAGCATCGCCAAGTGCGTTCGGAGGCTGCAGAGGGGTGGCGAGGGGCCGGTAAGGGTGAAATGGTGCGGTAAGAGCGCACCGCGAGTCCGGTAACGGACCGGCACGGCAAACCCCACCTGGAGCAAGACCAAATAGGGATCCATTGGCGTGGCCCGCGCTGGATCCGGGTAGGTTGCTTGAGCGCTGCGGTGACGTAGCGCCTAGACGAATGACTGTCCACGACAGAACCCGGCTTATCGGCCGGCTCCGCCGCCTTGCTTTGGGCATCGCCCAAAGCGAAGGCGCCCACGCTTCGTACCGCCGCAGGCGGTACAAAACGCGGGTCCCGCTCCGGGCCTTCCACATCCCCGCGGCTGTCGCCGCGCCCCCTTGACTCAAGGGGGCTTGCAGATAGGTCGTCGGCGGGAGTGCCTGCACGTGACCTGGATCAACTCCCTCCCACCGCTTACAACGGTAGGTGCTCGGCTCCCTTCCACCGCTTGCGGGGAAGGTGCCCGAAGGGCGGATGGGGGCAGCATTTCGTGCCGCCTGCGGCGGTACACAACGTAGGTCCCGCTCCGGGCATGCCACATCCCCCGCGGCTGTCGCCGCGCCCCTTGACTCAAGGGGGCTTGCAGATGGGTGGTTGGCCGGGGTGCCTGCACGTGACCTGGATCAACTCCCTTCCACCGCTTGCAGCGTTAGGTGCCCGGCTCCCTTCCACCGCTTGCGGGGAAGGTGCCCGAAGGGCGGATGGGGGCCAGCATTCCGTGCCGCCTGCAGCGGCACACAACGCGGGTCCCGCTCCGGGCATGCCACATCCCCGCGGCTGTCGCCGCGTCCCCTTGACTCAAGGGGCTTGCAGAAAGGTGGTTGGCCGGGGTGCCTGCACGTGACCTGGATCAACTCCCTTCCACCGCTTGCAGCGGTAGGTGCTCGGCTCCCTTCCACCGCTCGCGGGGGAAGGTGCCCGAAGGGCGGATGGGGGCAGCATTTCGTGCCGCCTGCGGCGGTACACAACGTAGGTCTCGCCCCGGGCATGCCAGATCCCCGCGGCTGTCGCCGCGCCCCCTTGACTCAAGGGGGCTTGCAGATGGGTGGTTGGCCGGGGTGCCTGCACGTGACCTGGATCAACTCCCTTCCACCGCTTGCAGCGGTAGGTGCTCGGCTCCCTTCCACCGCTTGCGGGGGGACGGTGCCCGAAGGGCGGATGGGGGGCAGCATTTCGTGCCGCCTGCGACGTTACACAACGTAAGTCCCGGTCTGGGCATGCCAGATTCCCGCGGCTGTCGCCGCGCCCCCTTGACTCAAGGGGCTTGCAGACAGGTGGTTGGCCGGGGTGCCTGCACGTGACCTGGATCAACTCCCTTCCACCGCTTGCAGCGGTAGGTACTCGGCTCCCTTCCACCGCTTGCGGGGGAAGGTGCCCGAAGGGCGGATGGGGGCGAGCTTTTCGCTCTGGCGTCCTGGCGGTAAATCGGGCGTCACGCGCTGGGATGCTGGATCAGCCGATGATTCAGCGTGCGCAACCTGCCGTGATCTGCGTCATGGGCGTCTCGCTCACGCTGCGGTTGCCAGCGTGCCACCTAGCCAAACGAGCGGGTGAACAGCTCGTCCAGGGCGTCGACGATGCGTTGCCCTTCGTCCCTCAACGAACCCGCCGGGTGGCTGAGTACCGAGAGCGGTACCGAGGTCATTTCCAGTGGTTGCAGTACGACGCGCTGGCCGGCGACGACGAATTCGGGGGTGAAGCGGGAGGGAGTCGGGGAGTGCGTGGAGGCGATGACCAACGGGACGACGACGCGGCGGGGGGAGGCATCGAAGATTTTCGATTGGACGACCACAACATAAGGAATGTTCTTGTTGCGTCCGACGTTGGCGTATACATCGAACTGGTCGGTCACAGGGTGGAGAACTCGTCGGCGAAGGCGCCGTGCGCGTCGGTGAAGGCCTTCCATTCGCTTGCAGCGCGTTGCAACTCCATCGCCCGGGCGCTGTGGCTGTCGCGCTCCTTCGTCACGTACTCGGCCAGCAGTTCCTCCACCTTTGCCGACAGGTTGCCGGTCATGGCGCGGGCCTGGGCGGCCAAGTCGGCATTGATGGTCAGGTTGAGGGGCTTTTTTGGTGCGGAGCTATCGTAATAACGGCTCATGACGGGCCTCCTGCGGTCATGCGCACGCTATGCGCATGATTCCGGGCTGTCAATGCGTGCCAGAGATGTCCAGCCGTGTTTCGCCTTGGAAGATGCCGTTCGGGCCGAAGCGGCGTTCGTGGATGAAGCCGCGGCCTTGGTGGTCCACGGCAACGATCGTGCTGGCGCGGGTGCCGTAGCCGACGCCACTGATAAAGGCCGCCGAGAGCAGGCGCTCGGTGGCCAGGTCCACGCCGGTGTGGGGAAGGGCGTGGTCGGGCGCAGTGTCCGGGTTGCCCAGGGCCGTCCACAGCGGCTGCAGATCGCCGCTGGTGTCGTCGCACCAGGCGCGCAAGGCATCGGTCAGGGCGTTGGTCTTGGGCCAGTGCGCGTCCAGCGGCCCGTTGGACATGCCGTGGATACCGGGTGCCAGGTGGCGCGCCAGCGGCGGATGATTGCTGAGGTGCTCGCAGTGCTCGGCATCGCACAGCAGCAGGTTGAACGGTGGGAACTCGTGCGCCGCGGCGGCCAGGTCGCCCGCGTAGGCGCGGGCATCCAGGGTACCGCCCAGGTAGTCGGCAATCAGATGTCCGCGCGAGCGCCCCGAACTGGTGGCCAGCGGGTCGCGCACATTGGTCACTACCGCGACACGGCCGTCGCTGCCCAGCCCGACCCAGCTGCCGCCCGAGCGCAGATCGCGACCGGCCAGCACGCCGTCGGCCGGTGCGGCCCAGCGCGCCAGGGCCGCAGTGGGACGCTCGTGGAATTCGTCGCGGTTGCCGGCCAGCAGCAGGCGCCAGCGCGGGTGGGTTTTCCAGGCGAGAGCGACCAGGCACATGGCGTCGATTGTCCACTGTTTGCGCAGTCGAGATATGCGGCTGGCGCAATGTGAAGTGAGACGAGGGTCGGGTTTACATGCCCTTCACGCCCCTGAATTTTTGTTCAATCTCAAAATCTGAGACGAAACAGCAACTTGTGGATAAGCTTTGAACAAGTCTCTAAAGAGTGCTGCAACTCATTGATGCGACTGGCGATTTGTGACCCGGAAAACTGTTGACAACCTTTGACGCGCTGCTAAGGTGGGCATCGGAGGGAAAACCAGGTGTTTTGTGGTTTTTCGTGGTTCAATGATCCCCCAGCGGGTATTCGAGGTTGCATTCGGTGTTTCAGGGCGAGACTGCCATCACGGTGGACGACAAGGGACGCATGGCGGTGCCAACCGCATATCGCGACCTGGTCGCGCGCGTGAGCGGCAACCGCCTGGTACTCACCTACAACCCGTTCGAAGCCGGTTGCCTGTGGCTGTACGCGGAGAAGGAGTGGGAGCGGGTGCGCGACGATGTGATGTCCAAGCCCAACACCCAGCGCGTGGTCCGCACGCTGCAGCAGAAACTGGTGGGTTCCTCGGCCGTGCTGGAGCTGGACGCCAATGGCCGTCTGAGCATCCCGGCCAGCCACCGCAACGCGGTCGGCATCGAAAAAAAGGCCGTGCTGCTGGGCATGGGCGACAAGTTCGAACTCTGGAGCGAGCAGGCACATCGCGCACTGATCCAGCAGACATTGTCTGACGGGGATCTGGGCGATGAATTGCTCGATCTCAGGTTGTGAGCCGGGGTGCCCGGATGCGCGGTGAAGCGCAGCCCGGTCACCCGGTGTCGCAGCCGCCGGCGGCCCACGTGCCGGTGCTGTACACGCAGGTTCTGGATGGCCTGCAGGTGACCGAAGGCGGAACCTATCTCGATGGCACGTTCGGGCGTGGCGGACACGCACGCGGCGTGCTGGAACACCTTGGCCCGGGAGGTCGACTGCTGGTGATGGACAAGGACCCTGATGCGATCGCAGTGGCCGAACAGGCGTTCGGTGGCGATGCGCGCGTGTCCATCCATCGCGGCAGCTTTGCCGGCCTTGGCCAGGTGGTTGCCGCAGCGACCGTCGACGGCATCCTGCTGGACCTGGGCGTGTCCTCGCCGCAGCTGGACGTGGCCGGGCGCGGTTTCAGTTTCGGCAAGGACGGCCCGCTGGACATGCGCATGGACCCGGACAGCGGCCAGAGCGCAGCCGAGTGGCTGGCCCACGCCAGTGACCGCGAGATCGCCGACGTGCTGTGGACCTATGGCGAAGAACGCCAGAGCCGCCGCATCGCGCGCGCCATCGTGGCGCGTCGTGCCGAGCAGCCGCTACTGCGTACCGCGCAGCTGGCCGACCTGATCGCCTCGGTGATGCCGCGCGGCGACAGCAAGACCCACCCGGCCACACGCAGCTTCCAGGCGATCCGCATCCACATCAATCGTGAGCTGGCCGACCTGGAAGCCGGCCTGGACGCTGCGCTGGGCGCACTCAAGCCGGGCGGCCGGCTGGTGGTGATCAGCTTCCATTCGCTGGAAGACCGCATCGTCAAGCAGTTCATGGCCCGCTACGCCAAGGCCCCACCAAGCAATCGCCGCCTGCCCGAAGCGCAACCCTTCGTACCGACGCTGCAACTGGTCAGCGGCGCGATCAAGGCCGACGACGCCGAACTGAGCGTCAACCCGCGCGCGCGCAGCGCGGTGTTGCGGGTAGCCGAGAAGCTGGGATTCGGGAGTCGTGATTCGGGATTGGAGGAGCGCTCTGCGCGAATCCCCAATCCCCAATTCCCCATCCCGGCGTCTCAAGGAGACGCTGCATGAGCCGCTTGCTGCTCATCGTGCTGCTGGCCTGCAGCATCGCCTCGGCGATCGGGGTGGTGTACATGCGCCACATGCATCGCAAGCTGTTCGTGCAGCTGTCCAAGCTCGAACACACGCGCGATGAATTGAACATCGAATTCGGCCGGCTGCAGCTGGAGCAGGCCACCTGGGCGGAAAGTAACCGTGTCGATCAGGTCGCACGTGCGCGCATCGGGATGAAGTTCCCGGAGACCAACGACATCGTGGTGGTGCGCCCATGACGAATTCGCGCGACAGCCGTTTTGCACGGCCAAGCATTCTGCAGGGAGGTGTGCGGTGAAGGCTGGTCGCAACCGCCCCCGCAGCAATTTCAACCTGCGCGGCCGCCTCACCTTGGTGGGCGTGGCGCTGGGGCTGTGCTCGGTCACCCTGATCGGCCGGGCGGCCTATGTGCAGCTGGTCAACCGCGATTTCTATCAGCGCCAGGGCGAAGCGCGTTACCTGCGTGAACTGCCCATCGCCACCTCGCGCGGCATGATCACCGACCGCAACGGCGAGCCGTTGGCGGTGTCCACGCCGGTGGAATCGATCTGGGTCAATCCGCAGGAACTGCTGCGCAACCCGGACCGCATTCCCGAGCTGGCCAAGGCACTGGGCCAACCGCTCGATGAGCTGAACGCCAAGCTGGCCCAGAAGGCCGGCAAGGAGTTCATGTACCTGCAGCGCCGGATCAATCCGGACAAGGCGCATGCGATCGTCGATCTGAAGATCCCGGGCGTGTTTTCGCAGCGTGAGTTCCGTCGCTTCTATCCGCAAGGCGAAGCGATGGCCCACGTGCTGGGCTTCACCAACATCGACGACCGCGGCCAGGAAGGACTGGAGCTGGCGTTCGACGAATGGTTGCGCGGCAAGCCCGGCTCCAAGAAGGTGGTGCGCGATGCGCGCGGCGCCATCGTGGAGAGCGTGGATCTGGTGCGTCCGGCGCAGCCGGGCAAGGACCTGACCCTGAGCATCGACCGCCGCATCCAGTTCCTGGCCTACAAGGAACTGCGCAACGCGCTGGTCGAAAACAATGCGGCCGGCGGGTCGATGGTGGTGATGGACGTGGCCACCGGCGAAGTGCTGGCCATGGTCAACCTGCCGACCTACAACCCCAATTCGGTGACCGGGATCAACCCGTCGGCGCGGCGCAATCGCGCCGTCACCGACCTGGTGGAGCCGGGATCGACGATGAAGCCGCTGACCGTGGCCACCGCGCTGACCGCCGGCGTGGTGACCAAGGACACCGTCATCGACACCAATCCCGGCTTCATGTCGGTGGGGCGCTTCACCATCCGCGATGTGCCGCGCAACAACGGTGTGCTCAACGTCACCGGCGTGATCACCCGCAGCTCCAACATCGGTGCGGCCAAGATTGCCGCCAAGGTGCCGGACCAGACTTTCTACCAGTCGATCCGCAACTTCGGGTATGGCAGCGCACCGCACAGCGGGTTCCCCGGCGAATCGTCCGGTGTGGTGCTGCAGCCGGCACGCTGGAGCGGCCCGTCCAAGACCACGATGTCGTACGGCTACGGCCTGTCGGTGACGCCGCTGCAGATCGCGCAGGCCTACGCCACGCTGGGCAACGGCGGCAAGCTGACACCGCCGACCTTCGTGCGCGGCCAGCACAACGAAGCCCGCCAGGTGGTGACGCCGGAAGTCGCGCGGCAGGTCATCGACATGATGGAAACCGTGGTCACCCAGGGCGGCGCCAAGGGCGCGGCGATCCTGGGCTATCACGTGGCCGGCAAGACCGGTACGGCACGCAAGAACGGCGCCAACGGCTACGAACGCGGGCATTACAACGCGCTGTTTGCCGGCCTGGTGCCGGCCACGCGCCCGCGCTTTGCCACGGTGATCGTGATCAACGATCCGCAGGGCAAGGTGTATTACGGCGGCCTGGTCTCCGCGCCGGTCTTCCATCGCGTGATGGAAGGTGCGCTGCGCCTGATGGACGTGCCGCCGGACGATATCCAGTCGTGGCTGGCCGCGCAGGCCGCCGGCAAGACCGGCCAGCCGATCGTCAAACCGCAGCCGGTGGATCTGGATCCGGCGCTGGTGCCTGATCCGGTGGATGAAGTCTCGGCCGGTATTCCGACCGCCGTCGCGCCGCCGCCGGCAGCGCCTGCATCCGCGCAACCCGCGCCGCTGCAGGAGAGCCGCCAGTGAGCCGCTCGCTGCCGCTGTCGCAGCTGTTGCCGGACCTGACGCTGGCGCACGACGTGCAGGTGTCGGGCCTGGTGATGGACAGCCGCGCGGTCCGTCCGGGCGATGCCTTCGTGGCCATCGCCGGTTTCGGCGCACACGGGTTGGGCTTTGTCGAACAGGCGCGTGCCAATGGCGCGGTGGCGGTGTTGTTCGAGCCGCCCGCACCGGCCGATCTGCCGGCGCCGGCCGATGCGATCGCCGTGCCGGGCCTGCGCGCGCGGCTGGGCCGCATGGCCGACCAGTTCCATGGCCATCCGTCGCGCGCGCTGCGCATGCTCGGCGTCACCGGCACCAACGGCAAGACCTCCACCGTGCAGCTGCTGGCGCAGGCGCTGACCCTGCTCGGCACACCCACAGGCACGCTCGGTACGCTGGGCGTCGGCCTGTACGGCGCTGCCGTGCCCACCGGCTTCACCACGCCGCTGGTGCTGTCCACGCATGCGCTGCTGGCGCAGCTGCGCGATGAGGGTGCGCAGGCGGTGGCCATGGAAGTCAGCTCGCACGCGCTCGACCAGGGCCGCGTGGATGCGGTGCATTTCGACGTGGCGGTGTTCACCAATCTCACCCGCGACCATCTCGATTACCACGGCGACATGGCGCAGTACGGCGCCGCCAAGGCCAGGCTGTTCACCCGTGCCGGGCTGAAGGCGGCGGTGGCGAATCTGGACGATGGCTTCGGCCGCACGCTGTTTGCCTCGCTCGATCCTGCGCTGCGCGCGATCGGTGTGAGTTCACGCGGGCAGGCCGATGCCGGCGTACATGCCAGCGATCTGCAGCTGGACCACACCGGCATCAATTTCGCGCTGCACATCGCCGGTGAGGCGCATGCGGTGCGCTCGCCGTTGCTGGGGCGCTTCAATGTGGACAACCTGCTGGCAGTGGCTGGCGCGTTGTCTGCGCTGGACCATGCGCCGGCGCGGATCGCCGACGTGCTTGGGCAGCTGCAGCCGATCCACGGCCGCATGAACCGGCTCGGCGGCGCGCACGGCGCACCGCTGGTGGTGGTGGATTACGCGCACACCCCCGATGCGCTGGAACAGGCCTTGGCCAGCCTGCGCTCGCATGCGCAGGACCGGTTGATCTGCGTCTTTGGTTGCGGTGGCGAGCGCGATACCGGCAAGCGCCCGCAGATGGCGGCGATTGCCGAGCTCAACGCCGACGTGGCGATCGTCACCGACGACAACCCGCGCGGCGAAGACGGCGATGCGATCGTGGCCGACATCCTGCGCGGCTTTGCGCACCCGGACGCGGCCATCGTGCAGCGCGATCGCGCGGCCGCGATCCATCAGGCCATCGGCATGGCCAGCGCCGCCGACATCGTCTTGATCGCCGGCAAGGGCCACGAGCCCTACCAGGAAGTCGCCGGCGTGCGGCATGCGTTCGACGATGCCGCCGTGGCCGCGCAGGCCTTGCTGCCGCGCACCACGCTGGGAGTGCGCGCATGAAGCTCACCCCGTTGTCGTTGATTGCGCACTGGGCGGGCGGCGAGCTGCAGGGCGACGACGCCATGATCGATGCGGTGAGCAACGACACGCGCACGCTGTCCAACGGCAGCCTGTACGTCGCGCTGCGTGGCGATCGTTTCGATGGGCACGACTTTGCCGCGGACGCAGTGGCGCACGGCGCCAGCGGGTTGCTGGTGGAGCGCCTGTTGCCGGCGCTGCGCGTGCCGCAGGTGGTGGTGGATAATGCCGAGCTGGCGTTGGCGCGGATCGCCGCCGGGATGCAGCGCGACCGCGCCACCCGCGTGGTTGCGCTGACCGGTTCCAACGGCAAGACCAGCGTCAAGGCCTTGCTGCTGTCGATCCTGACCGAAGCCGGGCGCGTGGACGGCACCACCGTCTATGCCACGCCGGGCAACCGCAACAACGAAATCGGCCTGCCGCTGGCGGTGATCGCCGCGCCGGACGATGCGGACGTGGCGATCTACGAAATGGGTGCCGGCAAGCCGGGCGATATCGCCTATCTCACCGACATCGCGCGGCCGCAGGTCGCGCTGGTCAACAATATCGCGCCGGCGCATCTGGAGCGCCTGGGCAGCCTGCTCGGCGTGGCGCAGACCAAGGGCGCCATCTACGCCGCGCTGCCGGCCGATGGCGTGGCGGTCATCAACGCCGACGACGCGTTCGGCGCCTGGTTCGAGCAGCAACTGCTGGCGCAGCCGCTGCAGGGCCGTGGCGTGTTGCGCTATGGCCTGCAGGCCAGCGCCGACATCAGTGCACGCCAGCTGCGGCTGCAGGCCGACGGTGCAGACTTCACGCTGGTGACGCCGCAGGGCGAGGCGCAGATTGCGCTGCCGCTGCCCGGTCGCCACAACGTACTCAACGCCCTGGCGGCCACCGGCCTGGCGCTCGGCGCCGGCATCGCGTTGCCGGTCATTGCCGCCGGCCTGGCGCAGGCGCGCCCGGTGGCCGGCCGGCAGATCACGCATCGGCTGCCCGGCGGCGCGTTGTTGATCGACGACAGTTACAACGCCAACCCCGGCTCGCTGGACGCGGCCATCGATGCACTGGCTGCCGCACTGGGCGATGGCTGGCTGGTGCTAGGCGACATGCGCGAACTCGGCCCGGAAGGTGCCGCGCTGCATGCCGCTGCCGGCCGGCGCGCACGCGCGGCCAAGTTGCAGCGTCTGTATGCATTGGGCGAACTCAGTGCAGCCGCCGCGCAGGCGTTCGGTGAAGGTGGCCGGGTGTTTGCCACGCATGCGGAACTGATCGAGGCGTTGCGGGCGGATCTTGCCGAAGCCGGGACCGGGGACCCGGGACCGGGGACCCGGGAACAGCAACAGCAACAGCACGACGCATCAGAAAATGCGCAGGAACACGCTTTGATAGAACAACAACAGTCGCAGCCCGCGCCCGCTTCTACGGGTCCGGGGTCCCGGGTCCCGGGTCCCCGCGCCATCACGCTGCTGGTAAAGGGGTCGCGCGGCAGCGCCATGGACCGCATCGTCACCGCGTTGCTCGCACCGGCGGAGGATGCCTCCCATGCTGCTTGAGTTGGCGCGCTGGCTGCAGCAACTGGAGAGCCTGTTCGGGCTGTTCAACTATCTGACCTTCCGCGGCATCCTGGCTGCGCTGACCGCGCTGTTCCTGTCGTTGTGGATGGGCCCTGCGGTGATCCGCAAGCTGGCCCAGTTCAAGGGCGGCCAGCCGATCCGCCAGGACGGCCCGCAGACGCATTTTTCCAAGGCCGGCACGCCGACCATGGGCGGCTCGCTGATCCTGCTCACCGTCACCTTGTCGGTGCTGCTGTGGGGCGACCTGCGCAACCGTTATGTGTGGCTGGTGCTGGCGGTGATGATCTGCTTCGGCGCGATCGGCTGGTACGACGACTGGATCAAGATCGTGCGTCGCGATCCCAACGGCCTGAAGTCGCGCTGGAAGTACCTGCTGCAGTCGATCTTCGGCCTGGCGGCCGGCCTGTTCCTGTACTACACCGCCGACGTGCCGGCGGCGATCACCTTCTACATTCCGATGTTCAAGTCGATCGCGCTGCCGCTGGCCGGCGTGAGCTTCGTGGTGATCGCCTATTTCTGGATCGTCGGCTTCTCCAACGCGGTGAACCTCACCGACGGCCTGGACGGTCTGGCGATCATGCCGACCGTGCTGGTGGCCTGCGCGCTGGGCGTATTCGCGTATGCCTCGGGCAATGTGGTGTTTGCCGAATACCTGAAAATCCCGTTGATTCCAGGCGCTGGCGAGCTGATCATCATCTGCTCGGCGATCGCCGGGGCAGGGTTGGGCTTTCTGTGGTTCAACACCTATCCGGCCATGGTGTTCATGGGTGATATCGGCGCGCTGTCGCTGGGCGCGGTGCTCGGCACCATCGCGGTGATCGTGCGCCAGGAAATGGTGCTGGTGATCATGGGCGGCGTGTTCGTGATCGAAACCCTGTCGGTGATGATCCAGGTGGCCAGCTTCAAGCTGACCGGCAAGCGCGTGTTCCGCATGGCGCCGATCCATCACCACTTCGAACTCAAGGGCTGGCCGGAGCCGCGGGTGATCGTGCGCTTCTGGATCATTTCGGTGGTGCTGGTGCTGATCGGCCTTGCCACGTTGAAGGTGCGCTGATGAACGACATGTCCCGCCAGGCCACGCGACTGGACGCCATCGGCGGTCGTTACGACCCGTGGTTGCTCGGCGCGGCCGCCACGCTCGCCTCGCTGGGCGTGGTGATGGTGGCCTCCAGCTCGATCGAGTTGTCGGATAACCCGTTCTATTACCTGACCCGTCACCTGCTGTTCCTGGGCATCGGCATCGGGCTGGCGTTCTGGGCAATGCGTACCGAGCTCAAGACCATCGAGCAATACAACCAGGTGTTGCTGCTGGCCTGCTTCGGCCTGCTGATGGTGGTGTTCGTGCCGGGGCTGGGCAGCAGCGTCAACGGCGCCAAGCGCTGGATCAACCTGGGCGTGTCCAAGTTCCAGACCGTCGAAGCGGTCAAGGTGCTCTACATCGTGTGGCTGTCCAGCTACCTGGTGCGCTTCCGCGATGAAGTCAACGCCACCTGGCCGGCCATGCTCAAGCCGCTGGGCGTGGCCATCGCACTGGTTGGCCTGTTGCTGATGCAACCGGACTTCGGCTCGTCCACGCTGCTGCTGGCGATCACCGCCGGCATGCTGGTGCTGGGCGGGGTGAATCTGCCGCGCATGTCGATGCCGATCGTGTTCGGCCTGCCGGTGTTCGCCTTCATCGCGATCCTGGAGCCGTACCGCCTGCGTCGTATCACCTCGTTCCTGGACCCGTGGGCCGACCAGCTCGGCTCCGGTTATCAGCTGTCGAATGCGTTGATGGCGGTTGGCCGTGGCCAGTGGACCGGCGCGGGCCTGGGCGCCTCGGTGCAGAAGCTCAACTATCTGCCCGAGGCGCATACCGACTTCATCTTCTCGGTGATCGCCGAAGAGCTGGGCTTCGTCGGCGTCTGCGGTGTCATTGCGCTGTACGCGCTGCTGGTCGGCCGCGCGTTCTGGCTGGGCATGCGCTGCGTGGAAATGAAGCGCCACTTCTCCGGCTATATCGCGTTCGGCATCGGCCTGTGGATCAGCCTGCAGAGTTTTGTGTCGGTGGGCGTCAACTTGGGCATCCTGCCGACCAAGGGCCTGACCCTGCCGCTGATTTCCTCCGGCGGTTCGTCGGTGCTGATGACCTGCGTGGCGATGGGCCTGTTGCTGCGCGTGTCCTATGAAATGGATCGCGCCGAGCGCCTGCGCAGCAAGTTGTCGCCACAGGGTGCGGGCACTGCGGCTGCCGAGCCGGCCGAACCTGTCGCCGACGCGGCGGCGCCGACGTATTCGCCAGCGCGCAAGCCGCAGCGCGAGACCGCTGCGGCCGCCGCGCCGGTGGCCGCCGCGCCGGTGGCCGCCGCACCGGTCGCTGCCGCTTCGGTGGCACCGGCATCAGCGATCTTGCGCGGTACCAGCCGTATGCAGCCGCGTGTGGAACCGACGTTCGGGAGGATCGCATGAGTGTTGATGCGACTGCCTCGCAAGCATCCGCAGTGTCTGCCGGAGCTCGGCCTGTGATGATTCTGGCTGGCGGCACCGGCGGGCATATCTTCCCGGGGTTGGCCGTGGCCAAGGTATTGCGCGCGCGCGGCGTGCCGGTGACCTGGCTGGGCGCCGATGGCGCTATGGAAAACCGTCTGGTGCCGCAGCACGACATCCAGATCGACACCCTGGCCATCAGCGGCCTGCGTGGCAAGGGCGTGGTGAAGTTGCTGGGTGCACCGGTGCGGGTGATGCGCGCGGTGCGCGCCGCCGGCTTCGTGCTGCGCAAGCGCCAGCCGCGTGCGGTGATCAGTTTTGGCGGCTTTGCGGCCGGCCCGGGCGGCCTGGCCGCGCGCCTGCTCGGCACGCCGCTGCTGGTGCACGAACAGAACCGCGCGCCCGGCATGACCAACAAGGTGCTGTCGCGTTTTGCGCGCCGCGTGCTGACCGGTTTCCCGGGCAGCTTCGCCGGCGAGGAAGCGGTCGGCAACCCGGTGCGTGCCGACATCGCCGCACTGCCTGCGCCGGCTGCACGTCTGGTGGGTCGCGATGGCCCGGTGCGCCTGCTGGTGCTTGGCGGCAGCCAGGGCGCACGGGCATTGAATCAGGCCGTACCGGCCGCGCTGGCTGCACTCGGTCACCCGGGTGTCGAGGTGCGCCATCAGTGCGGCGAAAAGCTGCGCGCCGAAGCCGAAGCGTCGTACGCACAGGCAGGGGTCAACGCCAGTGTCGAACCCTTCATCGCCGACATGGCGGCTGCTTATGCCTGGGCCGATCTGGTCGTGTGCCGCGCCGGTGCATCCACGTTGGCCGAACTATGCGCCGCCGGCATCGGCAGCGTGCTGGTGCCATTCGCCGCAGCGGTGGACGACCATCAAACCCGCAATGCCGAATACCTGGTCAGCGCCGATGCCGCCGTGCTGCTCAAGCAGGACGACAGCCTCGCGGTGCGTCTGCAACAGCTCCTGCAGACCCTGCTCAACGACCCGGCCCGTCGCCTGTCGATGGCGCAAGCCGCCCGCACCCTGGCCAAGCCGGACGCCGCCGAGCGGATTGCCGACATCATTCTCCAGGAGGCCGGGAGTGGGGATTCGGGATTGGGGATTCGTAAAGAGCAACAGCACAAGCAGGACAGCATGCAGAAATCCGTTAATGGCAACCGCTCCGCGCAGTTGATCGCCACCAATCCCGAATCCCCAATCCCCAATCACGGCACCTCCGCAGGAGGTGCCCTGTGATCCGCCGTCTGCAGGACAGTGGCGATCTGGTGCGCGCATTTCCGCGCGTGCATTTCGTCGGCATCGGCGGCACCGGCATGAGCGGTATTGCCGAGGTCATGCTGACGCTGGGTTACGAAGTCTCCGGTTCGGACAACTCCGATAACGCGGCGACGCGGCGGCTGGCCAAGCTGGGTGCGCGCGTGATGCGCGGCCACTCCGCCGCCAACGTGCTCGGCACCGATTGCGTGGTGGTGTCCAGCGCCATCCGCGAAGACAACCCCGAGCTGATGGAAGCGCGCAGCCAGCGCATTCCGATCATGCCGCGCGCAGCGATGCTGGCCGAGCTGATGCGCTTCCGCCGCGGTATCGCCGTGGCCGGCACGCATGGCAAGACCACCACCACCAGCCTGGCGGCAGCCGTGCTGAGCGAAGGTGGCCTGGACCCGACCTTCGTCATCGGCGGGCAGCTGCTGGCCGCCGGTGCCAACGCAAAGCTCGGTGGCGGCCAGTGGCTGGTGGCCGAAGCCGACGAGAGCGATGGCAGCTTCCTGCGGCTGAATCCGTTGATGGCGGTGATCACCAACATCGATTCGGATCACCTGGAAAACTACGGCAACGACTTTGCCCGCGTGCAGGCCGCATTCGCCGAATTCCTGCAGCGCCTGCCGTTCTATGGCCTGGCGCTGTTGTGCATCGACGACCCGGAAGTGGCTGCACTGGCCGGCAAGACGCCGCGCCACGTGATGAGCTACGGCATGAGCGAAAGCGCCGACGTGCGCGCCGAGGACGTGGTGCAGGACGGCCCGCGCATGCGCTTTACGCTGCGTCTGCCCGAAGGCACCACCACGCCGGTCACCCTGGCGCTGCCGGGCCGTCACAACGTGCTCAACGCCCTGGCCGCTGCCGCAATCGGTTGGCAGCTGGGCGTGGAGCCGCAGACCATTGCGCGCGCGCTGGAAAATTTCGCCGGCATCGGCCGTCGTTTCAACGATCTGGGCGAAGTCACCACCAGCACCGGCGCACGTGTGCGCGTGGTCGACGATTACGGCCATCACCCGCGCGAACTGGAAGCGGTGTTTGCGGCAGCACGTGGCGGCTGGCCGGACAAGCGTCTGGTCGTGGCCTTCCAGCCGCACCGCTACAGCCGCACCCGTGATCAGTTCGATGCCTTCGCCGCAGTGCTCAGCACGGTCGATGCACTGGTGTTGAGCGAGGTCTACCCGGCCGGCGAAGCGCCGATTCCCGGCGCCGATTCGCGTGCACTGGCACGCGCCATCCGTGCGCGCGGCCGCAGCGAGCCGGTGGTCGTGGGGCAGATTTCCGGCCTGGCCGAAGTGTTGCCCGACGTGCTGCAGGACGGCGACCTGCTGTTGATGATGGGCGCCGGCGATATCGGCTATGTGGCCCAGCACATCATCAACAACGGGTTTGTTGGAGAGCAGGCGTGAGTGCTGTCATCGCCAATGCCCGCACCAGCGACCCGGCCGCATTCGGCCGCGTCGCGGTGCTGCTCGGCGGCACCTCGTCCGAGCGTGAAGTCTCGTTGAACTCCGGCAGCAATGTGCTGGAAGCGCTGCGCGCACGCGGTGTGGATGCACAGCCGGTCGATGGCATTCCGGCATTGGCCCAGGCATTGGTCGCACAGCAGTTCGATCGCGTCTTCAACGTGCTGCACGGCCATAACGGCGGTGGCGAGGACGGCATCGTGCAGGGCCTGATGGAAGCGTTCGGCGTGCCGTACACCGGCTCGGATGTGCTCGGCTCGGCGCTGAGCATGGACAAGATCCGCACCAAGCAGGTGTGGCTGTCGCTGGGCCTGAGCACGCCGCGCTACGCGCGTCTGGCCGCCGGCGCCAGCGCCGACGACATCCATGCCGCGGCCCGGCAGATCGGCTTGCCGGTCATCGTCAAGCCGGCCAACGAAGGCTCCAGCGTCGGCGTCAGCCGCGTGTTCGACCAGGCACAACTCGAAGAGGCGGTGACCCTGGCTGCCCGCTACGACGGTGCGCTGTTGATGGAGCAATTGATCGAAGGCGATGAACTGACCGTTGCCGTGCTCGGCGATACCGCGTTGCCGTCGATCCGCATCGTGCCCAAGGGCCAGTGGTACGACTACAACGCCAAATACCTGGCCGACGATACGCAATACCTGTGCCCGGGTCTGGAGGGCGAAGCCGAAGTGCAGATCCGCCAGCTCGCCCTGGACGCCTTCCGCGCTGCCGGCTGCCGCGGCTGGGGCCGCGTGGACGTGATGCGCGATGGCAGAAGCGGCCAGCTCTATCTGCTTGAGGTCAACACCGCCCCGGGCATGACCAGCCACTCGCTGGTGCCCAAGGCCGCCCACCAGCTCGGCATCGACTTCGAAGAACTGGTCTGGCGCGTGCTGGAGCAGACGCTATGACGCCGGGATTGGGGATTCGGAATTCGGGATTGGTGAACGGCGGCGCCATGCGCGTTGTTGCTGTTGCCGTTGCCGTGACGAATCCCCAATCCCCAATGCCGAATCCCGTGTGCGGAGCACACCCATGAACGCCACCCTGCGCATCCTGGCGTGGTTGCTCGCAGTGGCGCTGGTCGCGTTGCCGGTGGTGGCCGTGCTCAATGGCTGGGTCGGCGCCGAGCGCTGGCCGTTGGCGCGGTTGCGGGTGTCGGGCGATTTCAAGCGGGTGCCGGCCGAGCAGTTGCGTGCGGTGGTCCTGCCATATGCGCGCTCGGGCTTTTTCGCGGTGAAGTTGCAGAGTGCGCAAGACGCCATCGCGCGCCTGCCGTGGGTGGAAAGTGCGCAGGTGCGCAAGCGTTGGCCGGATGTGCTGGAAGTGCACGTGACCGAGCACAAGCCGTTCGCGCGTTGGGGCACCGACCGCATGTTGTCCGAGCAGGGCCGCTTGTTCCGCACCCCGCCGCTGTTGAAGGATTTCAAGTTGCCGCAACTCGGTGGCCCGGACAGCAAGACCCAGGAGGTGGTGGCGCTCTACAACGAGTCGCGCGCGTTGTTCGCACCGACCGGGCTGGATGTGGAGCGTCTTGAAATGGATGCGCGCGGCAGCTGGTCGCTGGGCTTGAGCAACGGCGTGCAGATCGTGATCGGCCGCGACGATGCCCGCGCCCGCCTGCAACGCTTCGCCCGCGTGCTGCCGCAGCTGGCCGACCCGCAGCGCCCGATCGCTCGCGCCGACCTGCGCTACACCAATGGCTTCACGGTTGAAAGGCAGGGATTAGAGAGTGGGGATTCGGGATTGGAAAAAGCGCAGCCCCGGCATCGCGCAACACCTTCCGTACCTCCCGTCGCCCTGGCATTTCCGCGTTTCCCCAATCCCGTATCCCGAATCCCGAATCCCGGCTTTAAGACATGAACCGCAAAGGCGACAAATCCCTCATCGTTGGACTGGACATCGGCACCTCCAAGGTCGTTGCGCTGGTCGGCGAGTATTCGCCCGGCAATCCGATCGAAGTAATCGGCATCGGTTCGCATGAATCGCGCGGTCTCAAGCGCGGCGTGGTGGTGGATATCGAATCCACCGTGCAGTCGATCCAGCGTGCGGTGGAAGAAGCCGAGCTGATGGCCGGCTGCGAGATCCGTTCGGTGTATGCCTCGATCTCCGGCAACCACGTGCAGTGCAAGAACTCGCCCGGCATCGTGCCGATCCGCGATGGCGAAGTGACCTGGAGCGATCTGGAACGCGTGCTCGATGCGGCCAAGGCCGTGGCCATCCCGGCCGATCAGCGCATCCTGCATGCGATTCCACGCGAGTACGTGCTGGACGATTCGCAAGAAGGCATCCGCAACCCGGTCGGCATGACCGGCGTGCGCCTGGAGGTGCACGCGCACCTGGTGGTGTGCGCGCAGTCGGCCGCGGCCAACATCACCAAGTGCGTGCAGAAGTGCGGCCTGCAGGTGGACGATCTGGTGCTGTCGTCGTTGGCCTCCTCGGTGGCCGTGCTGACCGCCGACGAGCGCGAGCTGGGCGTGGTGCTGGTGGACATCGGCGCCGGCACCACCGATCTGGCGGTGTACGTGCAAGGCGCGATCTGCCACACCGCCTCGCTGCCGATCGCCGGCGACCACGTCACCAACGACATCGCGCACATGCTGCGCACGCCCACGCCGGAAGCCGAACAGATCAAGGTGCGCTATGCCTGCGCGCTGGCGCAGCTGGCCACCGCCGAAGAAAGCATCCAGGTGCCGTCGGTGGGCGACCGCCCGCCGCGCCGCATGCCACGGCATGCGCTGGCGCAGGCGGTGCAGGGCCGGTACGAAGAAATCTTCGAGATGGTGCAGGCCGAACTGCGCCGTTCGGGCTTTGAAGAAATGGTGCGCGCCGGCATGGTGCTCACCGGCGGCGCCTCGAAGATGGAAGGCGTGGTCGAGCTGGCCGAAGAAATGTTGCAGATGCCGGTGCGTGTTGGCATTCCGCAGCACGTCACCGGCCTGGGCGAAGTCGTTGGCAACCCGGTGCACGCCTCCGGCGTGGGCCTGCTGCTGATGGGCAGCCAGATCGAACATCCGCGCCGTCCGTCGATCCCGACCGGGCGCGCGGGCAGCTTGTTCAAGAAATTGAAGAACTGGTATCGCGGCGAATTTTGAGGGGTCGGGATTCGGGATTTGAGATTCGGGATTGGAAAGAGCGAAAGAAAAGCAGGGCGGCGGCGAAGATAAGTAGAGAGCGGCGAGCAGGTAGGCGGTAAACTTTTTTGCAGGCATTGCGTCGAGGAGCAGGTGTGGTGAGTCGTTGAGCGCATAGCGCATCGATGACCGCGCAACCGAGGCCCGACTTTCAAACAACAACACTCGCCGTGATGCGGAGTGGGCAGGGACCAACGCTGTTGCGAATCCCCAATCCCCACTCCCCAATCCCGGCTCAAGAGGACACTGACATGGCACATTTCGAACTGATTGAAAAAATGGCTCCCAACGCGGTCATCAAGGTCGTTGGCGTCGGCGGCGGTGGCGGCAATGCCGTCGCGCACATGGTCAACACCAATGTCGATGGTGTGGAATTCATCACCGCCAACACCGACTCGCAGGCGATCAAGAACTGCGGCGCCAAGTTGCAGCTGCAGCTCGGCACCAACGTCACCAAGGGCCTGGGCGCAGGCGCCAATCCGGAGGTCGGCCGTCAGGCCGCGCTGGAAGACCGCGAGCGCATCATGGACGCGCTGCAGGGTGCGGACATGGTCTTCATCACCGCCGGCATGGGCGGCGGTACCGGCACCGGTGCGGCACCGGTCGTCGCACAGCTGGCCAAGGAAATGGGCATCCTGACCGTGGCCGTGGTCACCAAGCCGTTCCCGTTCGAAGGCCGTCGCCGCATGCAGGTTGCGCTGAAGGGCATCGAAGAGTTGAGCCAGCACTGCGATTCGCTGATCACCATCCCCAATGAAAAGCTGATCACCGTGCTGGGCCGCAACGCCACCATGATCCAGGCGTTCCGTGCCGCCAACGACGTGCTGCAGGGTGCCGTGCAGGGCATCGCCGACCTGATCGTGCGCCCCGGCCTGATCAACGTCGACTTCGCCGACGTGCGCACCGTGATGTCGGAAATGGGTCTGGCCATGATGGGCACCGGTTCGGCACGCGGCGACGATCGCGCGCAGGCCGCTGCCGAAGCCGCCATCCAGAACCCGCTGCTGGACGATGTGAACCTGGCCGGTGCCAACGGCATCCTGGTCAACATCACCGCCGGCCCCGATTTCACCATGTCCGAGTTCGACGAGATCGGCCGCACCATCGAAGCGTTCGCTTCCGAAGATGCGACCGTGGTCGTGGGCACCGTGCTCGACCCGGACATGCAGGACGAAGTGCGCGTCACCGTGGTCGCCACCGGCCTGAACCGTGCGGTTGCCCGTCAGACCCAGCGTCCGGACCAGCGCGCCCCGATCAAGCTGGTGCGCAACGCCACCACGGGCCAACCGGAGTTCGGCGACTTCGACGCCTCCAGCGGTGATGCGGTGTCCAAGGCCGTCGGCGGCAGCATGGGCCTGGGCCTGCGTCGTCCCAGCAGCGATTCGGTCGGCAGCAGCCACAGCACCGGCAATTCCGCACCGCCGGCCGCAGACCTGCCCAACGATTACCTGGACATTCCGGCGTTCCTGCGCCGCCAGGCCGACTGAGGGGCGCCGGCGGCGCCGCCACGGCGGCGTCGCCCGTCCCACCCGAGGGTTGCCTCGGGGCTGTAATGCCATGTCCTTTCTGCCGGATCGGTGACCGTCCGGCAGCTTTTGCACTGGCGTGACCGCAGGATTACAGCGGCCGTCACGCGCAACTTGTTAAAATTCGGATAACCTCACCGGATTAGACAGCCGGTTCAGCGTCTGTCTGCATTGTTCCCCCAGACTTCGCATATGACCCAGCAACGCACCCTCAAGAACACCATTCGCGCCACCGGCGTCGGCCTCCACAGCGGCGACAAGGTCTATATGACGCTGCGACCGGCCCCGGTCGACCATGGCGTGGTGTTCCGACGTGTGGACCTGGAACCGGTGGTCGAAGTGCCTGCCGATGCGGAGCTGGTCACCGAGACCACGCTGTGTACCGGTCTGACCTGCAACGGCGCCAAGATCCAGACCGTCGAGCACCTGATGTCGGCGCTGGCTGGGCTGGGCGTGGACAATGTCATCGTCGAACTGTCGTCGGCCGAGTTGCCGATCATGGATGGCTCGTCCGGCCCGTTCGTGTTCCTGCTGCAGTCGGCAGGCATCGTTGAGCAGGACAAGCCCAAGCGTTTCATCCGCATCAAACAGCCGGTGGAAGTGCGCGAGGGCGACAAGGTCGCGCGCTTCGAGCCGTATGACGGCTACAAGCTGGGCTTCACCATCGAATTCAACCACCCGATGATCCCGGCCAAGCAGTCGCGCCAGGAAATCGAGTTCTCCACCTCGGCCTACGTCAAGGAAATCTCGCGCGCCCGTACCTTCGGCTTCATGCGCGACCTGGAATACATGCGCGAGCGCAACCTGGGCCTGGGCGGTTCGATGGACAACGCCATCGTGCTGGACGAGTTCCGCGTGCTCAACGAGGATGGCCTGCGCTACACCAACGAATTTGTCCGCCATAAGATCCTGGACGCCATTGGCGACCTGTATCTGGCTGGCGGCGCCATTCTGGGCGCTTATGAGGGCTTCAAGTCCGGCCACGCGCTCAACAACAAGCTGGTGCGCGCCCTGCTGGCGGATCAGGCTGCCTGGGAATGGGTGAGTTACCCGCCAGGGTCCCAGCAGCCGCCGGTCACCTACGCCAGCCCTGTCTACGCCTGAAGGCGCTGATCGAACCCCGCGCAGCGGGCGACGGACGCGGCCAAGGCCCAGCGTGCAGCGCCCGGCATCCGCTGGTCGTGTCACGCGTGCCATCTACCCTGACGCACCCGAGTATTCGGCAGCGTTTGTGTCAGGGAATGCCGCAATCGGCATTCAAAGTGTGAACTCTGTCGAATTTCAGGCCGGTTCTTAACCTTTATTTAAGACTTCTCTAACTCCTGCGGCCTCCACGCCCGCTAGGATGCGTCGGGTCGTGCGTGGTCTTCGCAATCTTTTCACGCACGGATGGTCGCTTCGAGAAGGCGGCCAGGACGTCACCGCTTGGTCGGTAAGACGTCCTGCAGGGACGCCAGCGCTTCGCGCAGACCTTTGTGCGTGGCTTCGGATACCGGCCGTGGACGGTCGCGGTTCTGCTGTGTTGGGGAATGCAGCGGAGTGCTTGCTGTCTTGACGGTCACTGCGGTGGCCTTCAATCCGAGGGATCGGGCGGCATCAAGGAGTTGGGTCTCGGCAAGCCGCACCTTGGCATGCCAGATCGGTGAATCAACCAGAAAAACGAGCTGTTCGCCTCGGACATTGGCCAACCGGCAACGGGTGGCCAGATGGGGCGGTAACAGGGGACGCAACTGCCGGTCCAGCGCATCGAGCCACAAGGCCCGGCGCAACGGGTCGCCAGCCTTTTCCCCCAGCGCGGCCTCGATGGCCGGTTGTGGTGTGGAGGGGTTGCGTGCGTTGGACTTGGGCTTGGACATGACACTCATATGGCGTTGAAAAAAGTTGTAATCAAATCCCGTCAGACACGGGCAGAACGATTGACCCGGCAGATCCAGGGCTTTGCCGCAGATCGGCCGATGGTCGTCCTGGGCGCGGTACTGGGCCTGGGCATGCTGATGGGCGTCGGCGCGAGTACCGCGACCGGCATGGTGACCAATTCCGCGCTGCAGGCCAAGGTCGCGCAGCAGCAGGCCGAGCTGGCCCAGGCGCAGCGCGCCTCGCAGGCGCAGGTCAACGCGCTGGCGGCCCGCATGGGCGAGCTGCAGGCGCAGGCCACCCGCCTCAATGCGCTGGGTGAGCGGTTGACCGAAATGGGCAAGCTGAAGGACGGTGAGTTCGACTTCGACGAGCCGGTCGGCGTCGGTGGCGGCGACGAGCTGGTCAGCGACATGCCGGTGAAGGAGCTCACCGAGACGTTGGGCCAGGTCGAACAGCAGTTTTCCGCGTCCGGGCAGCAGCTGAACGTGCTGGCCTCGCTGATGTTCGATCATCAGCTCGAGCAGAACGCGGTGCCGTCGCGGATGCCGATCCGCAATACCTACATCACCTCCGGCTTTGGCGGCCGCGCCGACCCGTTCGATGGCGGCTCGGCCTTCCACAAGGGTGTGGATTTCCATGCCAACGTGGGCGACCCGGTGATGTCGGTCGCCGACGGCGTGGTCAGCTATGCCGGCGTGCGCGGCGGCTACGGCAATGTGGTCGAGGTGGACCACGGCAACGGCTACGTGACCCGCTATGCGCACAACTCGCGGCTGGTGGTGAAGGTGGGCGACCTGGTCCGTGCCGGCCAGCAGGTGGCCAGGGCCGGTTCCAGCGGCCGGTCCACCGGCGCACACGTGCATTTCGAGGTCTGGGCGGACGGGCGCGTGGTCAATCCGCGCAAGTTCCTGGGCGACACCAACACGCCGGTGGGGCGCCGAGGGCGCGGTTGACGAAGGCATGGCAGGCTCCCGCGGAGCTGCTTGATTCGTGAAGGCTCGCCCCAAGCTACAATAGGGTGTTGCCATGACAGGGCGCAGTGCGCCCTGTTTCGTTTACGGCGGTCGGGTCTTGGGGACCGGCGTCGGTCAAACCGTTCCTTTTCAACCGGTTTCTTCAATGATCAACAGTCTGCTTACCCGTGTCTTTGGCAGTCGTAACGAACGCCAGCTGCGCCAGCTCAACCGCCTCGTCACCCAGATCAATGCGCTGGAGCCGACGATCGAGAAGCTCTCCGACGCCGAGCTGCAAGCCAAGACCCCGGAGTTCAAGCAGCGGCTTGCCGCCGGCGAGTCCCTGGACAAGATCCTGCCCGAAGCCTTTGCGGTGTGCCGCGAGGCCAGCCGCCGCGTGCTGGGCATGCGCCATTACGATGTGCAGCTGATCGGCGGCATGGTGCTGCACCTGGGCAAGATCGCCGAGATGCGCACCGGCGAAGGCAAGACCCTAGTGGCGACCCTGCCGGTGTACCTCAACGCGCTGCAGGGCGAGGGCGTGCACGTGGTCACGGTCAACGACTACCTGGCGCGTCGCGACTCCGCGCAGATGGGCAAGTTGTACAACTGGCTGGGCCTGAGCGTAGGCGTGGTGTACCCGGGCATGCCGCATAGCGACAAGCACGCCGCCTACGCTGCCGACATCACCTACGGCACCAATAACGAGTTCGGCTTCGACTACCTGCGCGACAACATGGCGCTGTCGCGGGCCGACCGTTACCAGCGCAACCTGCATTACGCCATCGTCGACGAAGTCGACTCGATCCTGATCGACGAAGCGCGCACCCCGCTGATCATTTCCGGCCCGGCCGACGAGTCGCCGGAGCTGTACATCCGCGTCAACCGCATCGTGCCGCAGCTGACCAAGCAGGAAAGCGAGGAAGGCGAGGGCGATTACTGGATCGACGAGAAGGGCAAGCAGGTGCATCTGTCCGAGGCGGGCATGGGCCACGCCGAAGAACTGCTGATGCAGGCCGGCATCCTGGAAAATGCCGAAGACGGCCTGTATGCCGCGCAGAACCTGAGCGTGGTGCACCACCTCAACGCCGCGCTGCGTGCGCATGCGATCTATCAGCGCGATGTGGACTACATCGTGCGCGATGGCGAAGTGGTCATCGTTGACGAGTTCACCGGCCGCACGCTGTCCGGGCGGCGCTGGTCCGACGGCCTGCACCAGGCGGTCGAGGCCAAGGAAGGCGTGCCGGTCCAGCGCGAGAACCAGACGCTGGCCAGCATCACCTTCCAGAACCTGTTCCGCATGTACAAGAAGCTGTCCGGCATGACCGGTACGGCCGATACCGAAGCCTATGAATTCCAGAGCATCTACGGCCTGGAAGTGGTGGTGATCCCGACCAACCGCCCGACCGTGCGCAAGGATCATCCGGACCAGGTGTTCCTCAACCGCAAGGGCAAGTTCAATGCGGTGCTGGCCGATATCGAAGACTGCGCCAAGCGTGGCCAGCCGGTGCTGGTGGGTACCACCTCGATTGAAACCTCGGAGATGCTCTCCGAGCATTTGCGCAAGGCAGGCGTGAAGCACGAAGTGCTCAACGCCAAGCAGCATGAGCGCGAAGCCACCATCGTGGCCAACGCCGGCCAGCCGGGCGCGGTGACCATTGCCACCAACATGGCCGGTCGCGGTACCGACATCGTGCTGGGTGGGTCGCTCGAGTCCGAATACCACGCACTCGGCGAGGAGGCGACCGAAGAAGCGCGCTTCCAGGTAAAGACCGAATGGCAGCGTCGGCACGACGCGGTCAAGGCGGCCGGCGGCCTGCACATCATCGGTACCGAGCGCCACGAATCGCGCCGTATCGACAACCAGCTGCGCGGCCGTGCCGGTCGTCAGGGCGACCCGGGGTCGTCGCGCTTCTATCTGTCGCTGGAAGACAACCTGATGCGCATCTTCGCCTCGGACTGGGTGCAGAAGGCGATGCGCATGATGGGCATGAAGGAAGACGACGTCATCGAAGACCGCCTGGTCAGCCGGCAGATCGAAAAGGCGCAGCGCAAGGTGGAAGCGCACAACTTCGACATCCGCAAGAACCTGCTGGATTTCGACGACGTCAACAACGACCAGCGCAAGGTGATCTACGCCCAGCGCGACGAGTTGCTGGATGCCGAATCGGTCAAGGACAACGTCGACGGCATCCGCGGCGATGTGATCTACGACCTGGTCGCACGCTTCGTGCCGCCCAACTCGGTGGACGAACAGTGGGACCTGCAGGGCCTGGAAGCCACGCTGGAATCGGAACTGGGCATGCCGCTTGCGCTGCGCGAAATGGCACGCACCCAGGAAGAACTGGACGCCGAACAGATTGCCGCCAAAGTGCAGGCAGCGGTGGGCGCGCACTTTGCCGAGAAGGAAGCGGCCGTGGGCAACGACACCATGCGCGCACTGGAAAAGCACGTGATGCTGACCGTGCTCGACCAGGGCTGGAAGGAGCATCTGGCCAAGATGGATTACCTGCGCCAGGGCATCTACCTGCGTGGTTACGCGCAGAAGCAGCCCAAGCAGGAATACAAGAAGGAAGCCTTCGAGCTGTTCTCCGAAATGCTGGAGAACGTCAAGCGCGAGGTGATCAACCTGCTGGCACGCGTGCGTATTCGCAGCGAAGACGAAGTGGCCGAACTGGAAGAGCAGGAGCGTCGCCAGGCCGAAGCCCGCCTGATGGCTTCGCAGTTCCAGCACCAGGATGCCGGCGGCTATGGTGCCGACGAAGAAGTGGAACAGATGCAGGGCGCCAACGCCCCGGTGCCGGTCTCGCAGGTCACCCGCGACGAACCCAAGGTCGGCCGCAACGACCCGTGCCCCTGCGGCAGCGGCAAGAAGTACAAGCATTGCCACGGTCAGCTCAGCTGAGCAGAGCTGCATTGATTGAAAAGCCCCGCCTAGTGCGGGGCTTTTTTTTCGCTGTCACTCCTGGGGCGCGCACGGTCTTTAGCGAACGCCTCATCGAACGCCACGCGGCCCTGCATATGGCCTGCATATCAGATATGCACTGCTAGGAAAAACCCCACACTGCCGTCAGGCGCATCCCCACGCTGCACCGGGTCAGTCGGCCTAGGTCGTGGCGCGATGACCATTTACCTTTGTGAGCCGCGTTGCCTGCACGACGCCGGGTCTCAGCTCACGACGAAAATCCGTGCAATGCGGCGTCATCGTGTCCTTGATCAATCTACAAAATGGAGCTTCATGAACAGGATCTATCGCCTGGTGCGTAACCGCGCCACCGGCTCGATGCAGGTTGCATCTGAATTGGCCACGTCTCACGGTTCCTCTGCCCGCGCTACCGGCAGCGTCGGCATCAGCCATCGTTCGCCGCTGACTGCGGCGATGCTGGCTGCGCTCGCCCTGGTTGCAGCGCCTTCCGGGTTTGCTGCCGTATTCGATTTCAATAGCGATGAGACCATCACCAGCTCGCGCGTATACAGCGATGGTTTCCGCGTTGGTCCAAATGGCATCGTTGTGGTCGATGTCAGCGGCACCGCTGTGGTCACCTCCGAAGAGGATATCTCGCTGGGCAGCACCGCAGCGGGCAATGGCACCTTGCGCCTGACTGGTCCGGGCGCACGCTTAGCCATCAATAGCGGGTTCTGGGACCTGCTCGTTGGCGATGCCGGCATCGGCAACATGACCCTGCAGGACGGCAGCCAGGCCACCACGGCGGGCTTGATGACGTTGGGCAACCAGCAGGGCAGTACCGGCAATGTGCTGGTCACTGGTGCTGGCTCGGCACTTACCGCCCGCAATATCATCGTCGGCCGCGGCGGCACCGGCACCATGGAGATCACCAACGGCGGAACCGTCACGACAACACGGCCCTACTCAGTGGTCAATGACTACGGCATGAGCCTTGGTCACAGCACCAACGGCGCCGGTACTGTCAATGTCAGCAACGGCGGTACTCTGGCCATCACCGACAATTTCTTGTTGGTCGGCATGGTGCGCGACGGCACTCTCAACGTCGGCAACGGCGGCACGGTCAACGCAGACCGCGGTGTGCATCTGGGCGGCACCCTCATCAACCTTACCAACAACGGCACCAGCAATGGCACCGTGAACGTGGCCGATGGCGGTGAGCTCAATACCGCAGAGCTGATGCTCGGTGTACAGAGCGATTCCAGCGGCGTGGTGACCGTGACCGGCACGGGCAGGATCAACGCAGACACGGTCTCGGTCGGCTCCAACGGAGACGGAAGTCTGACCCTGTCCGGCGGCGCTGTGCTCCGCGCAACCACCGACGTGCGCGCTGAGCGCCCGAACGGCATCAGTGACGACTTTGGCCAGACCGGCCGTATCGTGGTCAGCGGTGCCGGTTCGGCGATCGAAGCCCCCCGCGTGGATGTCAGCAATGAGCTGCTGGTTGAAGGCGGTGCGGCGATCCGTTCGACCACTGCCACCATCAAGGATTCCTACGCCAATACGCGGACCAACGCGACACTTACCGGTGCTGGTTCCAGCTGGACCAATAGTGGTGCGATGCGGACCTTCACCAACGTTGAGGTACTCGATGGCGCAGTCATCAATACGGATACCTTATCGGTTTCCGGCGGACTTAACTCCTCGACGTTTGCGCCCCGGCTTGAGCACGATCAGGTTCGTGTCAGTGGTGTTGGATCAGCGATCGCAGCAGCCAACGGCCTTACCATTGGAGGCACGGTGTTTGAACCGTATGGCGTGCTCAGCGCGAGCAGCGGCGGCCGCATCGACGGAGGCAGCGGGATTACGCTGGGCAGCGCAGGTTATCTGGCTTTAGGTGGGGGCATGGACCAGTGGTCGATCGCCAACACTGCGCCGGCCTGGCGCGCTGCCGAAGCGCCTGGGCAATTATCTGCATCGCCAATCTTGATGCAGGCAAACTCCGGTGGTTTGGTGTTCAATCACACTGGCGATGCCACCTTGCCGAACGCCATCAGCAGCGTGCCTAGCGGCAATTCGTGGGTTAGCGGGCAACTGCTACAACTCTCTGGCAACACTCGTCTGGATGGCAATCTGACCGCGTTCGGCGGTGAGATCAATGTCACCGGCGGCACGCTGGTTATTAACTCGGATCTTTATACCGGTCAGGGTTACACAGATCCTAGCCGAGCATTTGTCCAGGAGATCCTTGTGTCCGGCGGCACTCTTGTGCTTAACGGTACGTCAGGTTTTCAACAACAGATCAATCTGGGTAGCACGGCCGAGACTGTACGCAGCTCGATTGCTGTGGTAGCTGGCGAAGGCATCCTGGCCGGTAACGCCAGGCTCGGGGACACCTTTCTTGGCGACGGTGGCACTTTGTCGCCGGGCCAGAACGGCATCGGCAAGATGACCTTCGATGGAGACCTTTACCTTGCTGCAAATAATGGGTTGGGCGCCACGATTAGCGGCACCTCGTTCTATGACGTCGATGTGCTCGGCAACGGCCAGAGCGATCAGCTCGCCGTGAGCGGCACGGCCTATCTGGGCCGTACCTCCGGCTTGACCAACACCGCCGACGCCGCGTTGCGCGTGACTGCGCTGGACCCGTCTGTCAGTTATCAGAACGGCCAGACATATACGATTCTGGAGGCAGCTGGCGGGGTGCAGGGCCGCTTCGACCAAGTGACCTCGCGCTCTGCCTTTATCGACCCGAGCGTTGTCTATACCGCCAACCAGGTGCAGTTGACCCTCGCGGTGAAGGACACCACTCCGCCTGTCACTCCGGCCCCACCTGTCGATCCGGGTACTCCGGTCACCCCGGTCGATCCGGTTACGCCGGTGACACCTGCGCCGCCGATCGCTCCTGTCACCCCGGTTGCTCCCATTGCCCCGCCTTTGGTGTTCGGTACGGTCGCAATCAGCGGCAACCAGCGTGCTACCGCCGCGGCATTGGATACGCTGCGGCAATCCGGTGATGCACTGGCGCTCTATAACGGCCTGCTGATCATGGATGCCGATACTGCCCGTGCGGCATTCGATGACCTCTCGGGTGAAGTCCACGCCAGCAATCGGGCACTGCTATTGGAGGATCGCTTCCTGCGCGAAGGGATCAGCCAGCACCTGCGTCAGACCTCAAGCATCGCCGAAGACGGCGGTGCATCGGGTTGGGTCGCCGGCAGCGGCGCTTCCAATCGGCAGGATGGCGATGGCTCCGCTGCCCGTGCTCGCCAGAATCGCGACGGCCTGATGGCCGGTGTGGACTGGTCGTTTGGCGAGCGTTGGACGGTCGGGCTTGCCGCCGGTGCCGAGTCGCTACGTCAGCAGCTACAGGCGCGTAACGCGTCCTCCGACGTCGATGCGGTGCATGCCGGGCTATACGCTGGCTATCGTGGCGAGGCTGTATGGATCGACGGCGGTGCCAGCTATGCGGACTACCAGATAGGCACCGAACGCACTGTCGGCGTGGGAACCGGTATTGCCCAGCGCTTGGGCGGTCGTTACGACGCCGACGCAGTGTCGGCTTTTGTTGAGGGCGGCTGGGACTTCGAGCTGGGAACGCTCACGTTGACCCCATACGTCGCCGCGGCTTACACGCGGTTGTCCACTAACGCGGGAGTAGAAGCTGGCGGCAGTGCGGCGCTGGCGATTGATGCCAGCAAGGATGAAGTGTGGACGTCCACCGCTGGCGTGCGAGCCTCTTGGGATATCAGTGGCGGTCTGCAAGATGGTGCACGCCTGGAAGCTGGCCTGGCCTGGCAGAATGCCGCCGGTGAACTACGCGCCGATTCCAGGCAACGCTTCGCTGCCGGCAGCAGCACATTTACTGTTGGCGGTGTACCGCTGGCACGCAATGTCGGCATCGCCGAGCTCGGCGTCTCCCTCAACACCTCCGCCAACAGTCGCCTGTCGTTAGTCGGACAGGGACGTGCCGGCGATGGTCAGCGTGAGGTGGGCGCGCAGTTGAACTGGAAGGTGGCGTTCTAAGCGGCATCGGTCTGCTTTTAACCTATCATCGAATGGCTCCGTGAGGAGCCATTCGTCGTTTCAGGACCTCGCGCGGGTTTCCAGCCAGCGTTCGCTAGTCTGGATCTCATCGGCGCTTCCAACCACACACGCTGCCGACCATTGATGTTCCGATCTGGGCGACGCCAAAGCCTCGCGCACGGACGGCCCTCAAGCACCCCGACCGGTACGTGACGATGCCTCCTGGCATAGGCTGCCAGCCATGTTGCTCTCGCGTCGTCAGTCACCTCTTCTTGGGTTCTGGTCTCGCCTGCCCAGGCAAGGCGTATGCTCGCCGCTACGTCCCGCGTGGAGTGCGTCATGTCGCAGCTGTCGAGCCAGCAACTTAAGGTGTTCGTGCCTGCACGGGACTATGTGCTGTCGCAGCAGTTCTATCGTGCGCTGGGATTCGTGCAGGAAGACGAGGTCGGCAATGTGACCTGCTTTCGGCACGGTGCGCACTGTGCGTTCCTGCTGCAGGATTTCTATGTGCGCGAGCTGGCCGAAAACCTGATGTTGCACCTGTGGGTGGACGATGCCGACGGGTGGTGGCAGCACGTGCACGACATCGGCTTGGACGAGCAGTTCGGCGTGACGTTCAGCGCGCCGGAAGATCGGCCGTGGGGCGCACGCGATTTCACACTGCATGACCCCAGCGGCGTGCTCTGGCGCATCGGTCATCCGCTGTAGTGTCGGGACTGGGGATTCGGGATTCGGGATTGGTCAAGGCGCCGCATGTGTGCTTCTGCCAATCCCGAATCCCCAATTCCCAATCCCGGCCTCATTGCGCTGCACCGCTCACTCGCGGCACTCTTGCGCCATGCCTGATTCCCTTCGATCCATTCACGTCGTTGCCGGCGTGATCACCGACCCCCGCGGTCGGATCCTGTTGACCCGCCGTACCGAAACCCGCGACATGCCGGGGCTGTGGGAGTTCCCTGGTGGCAAGCGCGAACCCGGCGAAACCTCCGAGCAGGCGCTGGTGCGCGAGCTCAACGAAGAGCTCGGCATCGAGGCGCAGGTAGGCGAGTGGGTCATGGAGGTGCCGCAGCTGTATCCGGACAAGCGGCTGCGTCTGGAAGTGCGCCACATCACCGCCTGGAAAGGCAGCCCGCGCGGCCGCGAGGGCCAGGCGATGACCTGGGTGGCGGCCGACAAGCTTGCCCGCTATTCGATGCCGCCGGCCGACGTGCCGGTGGTGGGCGTGCTGCGTCAGCCCGACCATTATCTGATCACCCCCGAGCCCGATGACGCTGCGTTATGGCTGGAAGGTCTGGAGCGCGCCTTGCAAAGCGGACTCACGCGCATCCAGTTGCGCGCACGGCAGGCCGAGCCCGCGCACTGGAGGGCCTTGCTGCAACAGGTGATGGGCTTGCGTGGTCGTGCACGCGCGCAGCTGTTGCTCAACCGCGACATCGCGCTGGCCGGGGAGCTCGGCATCGGCGTGCATCTGGGCTCGGAGCAACTTGCCACCTTGCAGGAGCGTCCGTTGCCAACCGAACAGGTCGTCGCCGCGTCGTGCCATGGCCTGGAGGATCTCCGTCACGCGCAACGGCTCGGCTGCGATTTTGCGGTGCTGGGGCCGGTGCAGGCGACGGCGTCGCATCCAGGCGCGACGCCGTTGGGATGGGACGGATTTGAACGATTGCGCGAGCAGGTCGCGCTGCCGATCTACGCACTCGGCGGGATGCAGGCCGACGACCTGCGCGAAGCGCGTTCCCACGGCGCACAAGGTATTGCGGCGATTCGCGCGCTGTGGCCGCAGTGACCGTGCGGTCAGCGACCTTGGTGGTGTTCGGCGGATTGCCGGGCGATCGCCGCACACGCAGCCGCCTGCTTGAAACCGAAGGAGTGTGCAGCGATCGCAAGATGCATCGGCAGCGCGTGGAATCGCGTCGGAGCGACGTGGTCGGACTGCGTGTGCCGGATTGGTCCTCCGTACTCGCGCATGAATGCGCGGTGTGGAGCGAGCCGCATTGGGTGATCGACAGCGCCGGGCCGAACCCGCAGCAGGCGGCTACACAGATCATGGACCGGCTTGCCGCGTAGCCTGCAGGCATCACCTCCCGAGGCATGGGGTCCAACGGACTCCCGGAGCCGATACGCTCCACCGACGCAGGCACTTCGCCCATGCAATCCGCTGGCGTCCTCCAAGGGCGCGCTGCGCTAGAACGTCACCCAGAAGCAGTTGTACTGCCGGCGGAGCCGCAACACGCTCCGCGCCGGGGTGCCGCTGGCGAGGTTCTGTTCCAGGCGCAATCCCCATGGGCGCGGGCGCGTGGGCGCCGGCAAGGGCGCATCGATTGCGCTGCCGTCCAGCGAGGGTGTTGTTGCGGTGTTGTCTACGTCCCAGGTGGGTGGGTCGCTTTGCGGATACATCGGCACGATGTCCAGCAAGGGGCGTTGCACGATGGCCTCCAGGCGGCTCAGCACCTGGTTGGCCGCCGCGTCGGATTGCCCGCTCCACAGGTACAGGCTGGACAATCGATTGACGTCGCGGCTGTCCACGGCGGTTTGCAGCAACGTCACCAGCTCGCTCAGCCGCCGGGGGCAGCCATAGCGATGCAGCCCGGTGTTGCCCGGCGCGCGTGGGGCAGGTGGCGCACGCGTAGCGGCGCCCACATCTTCGCAGCGGCGGTCGGTGAACATGGTCTGCCCATCCGGCGTGACGCAGCGACGGATCTCCTGTGCCTGCACGCCGGTAGCGGCAGACAGGCCAAGCAGCAGTAACAGCATGGGCGGGATGCGAGGCATCCACGCAGCGTAGCCGGCCACGTGTGAGCTGGCGACAAATACCAGGATTCATGGCCCTCCAGGTCTGGTGCCGCCGGCCACGCCTGCGTGGTGGACTTGCTGACAGTCCCCGATGTGGCAGGTATGCGGGTTGCCGACTTGCGCCGTGCGCAGCAAGTGCGAGCCGGCGGTGAGGTAGCGCACGTGCGGCGCATTGCCCGTGGCCAGGTGCGCTGCTGCGATCAGCGACCGAGCAGCTGCAGCACCTGGGTGGTCGGCTTGGCCAGGTTGAGTGTGTAGAAGTGCAGCGCCGGCGCGCCGCCGGCGATCAGACGCTGGCACAACGTGGCCACCACTTCCGCACCGAAGGCACGCACCGCTTCGGCATCGTCGCCATAGGACTGCATCTTCTTGCCGATCCAGCGCGGAATCTCCGCGCCGCACTGCTCGGAAAAGCGCCGCAATTGCGAAAAATTGGAGATCGGCATGATGCCGGGAATGATCGGGATCGCCACGCCCATGCGCTGTACCGCATCGCGGAAATGGAAGTAGGCATCGGCGTTGTAGAAATACTGGGTGATGGCCGCATCCGCGCCGGCATCCACCTTGGCCTTGAAATAGCGCAGATCGCTCAGCGCATCGGTCGCCTGCGGATGGGTTTCCGGATAGGCGCCCACTTCGATCCGGAAGGCATCGCCGTGCTCGGCGCGGATGAAGGCGATCAGGTCCGAGGCGTAGCGCAGGTCGCCGGGATGGCCCATGCCCGAGGGCAGGTCGCCGCGCAGCGCCACGATGCGGGTGCAGCCGATGGCGCGATACAACTTGAGCAGTTCGCGGATCTCCTGGCGGCTGCCGCCCACGCAGGACAGGTGCGGCGCCGCTTCGAACCCGTGCTTCTGCTTGAGATGGCGCACCGTCTCGGAGGTGTAGCTGAGCGTGGAGCCGCCGGCACCGAAGGTGCACGAGACATATTCCGGCGCGTAGCCCTTCAACCTGGTCGCGGTGCGGTCCAGCTGCGCGCGCTGGTCGTCGGTCTTGGGCGGATAGAACTCGAAACTGAGATGCGTCATCGCGGCGGCTTCTGCGGATCGTGCCGGCATACTATCGCTTCATCGCGATGAATGCATATCCGGTGGTGGTTGATCCTGCGCACGCATCTGCGCGCCGTGCAGGCAGCCAAAAGGTGCAGCGGCTGGAAGGGCCGAGCCTGCTTCTACGCGCTTGTCTCGGTCTGCGTTGCACGCGGTAAGCTCAGTCACCCCACGCCGCTTGACCGGAGCGCAACATGCAAGAAGAAGAAATGGATGTAATCGCCGAATCGTTGGGCCGCATCTGGGTTGCGCTGGCGCGTAGCGTCGGCGATCTGGCGCTGGCGCTGGCCGAGCAGCCCGGCGTGGATGGCAACAAGTTGCTGAGCGACTTTGCCGCGCGTCTGCCGTCGGGCCAGGACGACGGTACCTCCAAGGTGTTCGAGGCGATCCGCCAGTACATCGATCAGGACGTGGTCCCCGGCGAGGAATGAACGCTGCCACGCGCGTCTGCTGCTGGCAGGCGCGCGATGCAACATGCGGCATCTGCGCCGCACGTTGACGTCTGCCTGCCTACACTGGGCGCCCCTCAACGGAGCGCCTGCATGAGCGACACCACGATGACCGCCATCGCCATCCGCGATGGCAAGGGCGACGCCGATGCGCTGTACGCCACCGAGCAACCGCGCCCGCGTGCGGCACCGGGGCAGGTGCTGATCCGCGTGCATGCCGCCGGCATCAACCGGCCCGACCTGCTGCAACGCGCCGGCCACTATCCGCCGCCGCCAGGCGCGCCGGAAACGCTGGGGCTGGAAGTTGCCGGCGAGATCGTGGAGCCCGCCGGTCGCTGGAAGGTCGGCGACCGTGTCTGCGCCTTGCTGGGCGGCGGCGGGTACGCGCAATACGCCGCGGTCGATGCGCGCCATGTGCTGCCGATTCCTGCAGGCATGGATCTGGTGCAGGCGGCCGCGCTGCCGGAGACCATCTTCACCGCCTACACCAACCTGTTCGAACATGGTCAGCTGGCAGCCGGCCAATGGCTGCTGCTGCATGGGGCGACGTCCGGAATCGGCGTCACCGCCATCCAGATGGCCAAGGCTGCCGGTGCGCACGTGCTGGCCACCGCACGCTCGGCAGCCAAGGCGGCGCAGGCGCGCGAGCTGGGCGCCGATATCGCCATCGACTCCACCCGTGAGTCGTTCGTCGACGTGGCCAAGGCGCACGCCGGGGTGGATGTGGCGCTCGACATGGTGGGTGCGGCCGTCTTTGCGCAGACGCTCGACGCGCTCAACCCGCGCGGACGCATCGTCTATATCGCCTCGCAGGCCGGGTCCACCATCGAGGTGCCGATCCCGCAGCTGATGCGCAAGCAGGCCATCCTGACCGGCTCGACCCTGCGCCCGCGCAACGCCGATGAAAAGGCGCGGCTGGCGGCAGAGGTCGAACGCGTGGTGTGGCCCTGGATCGAACAGGGCAAGATCCGCGTGCTGATCGACAAGCGGTTCCCGCTCAGCGAGGCCGCCGCCGCGCACCGCTATCTGGAGCAGGGCAGCCACCTGGGCAAGGTGGTGCTGGAAATGTGAGCGCACGCGATCAGCAGCCTGGCGATGCGACCGTAGGCCTGGCTGCTGGTGCTCATGCAGCGACGCAGCGCCGGGCGGTTTATCGCGTGCCGGCTCGCACCGCTTCCAGATGGTGGCCGTCGGGGTCGATGACAAAGGCGGCGTAGTAGCTGCTGCCGTTATCCGGCCGCAGACCGGGTGCACCGTTGCAACGGCCGCCGTGTTGCAGCGCTGCCCGGTGAAAGGCATCCACCGCTGCTGCATCGATCGCGGCAAAGGCCAGGTGGAAGCCGTCCCCCGGCGCGCAGTGCGTGGCCGGGCGTTGCTTCAATGCCAGGCTGTCTTCGCCACCGGGTCTGCCGTAGCCCACGGCCTGGTCGAGCGTGCCCGGCTCAAGATCGGACCACACCCGCATGTGGCCCAGCGCCCCAGAACGGCGTCGTAAAACACGACAGATGCCTCGATTGCGCGAACGCCCAGCGAAACATGATGCAACATCGAAGCGGCCTTCCGTGACGACGGCACATCGGCGTGCCGGCGGCGATGCTGGGCTGCATCGACGGTGAGGTCAATCGCAGGACAGGACCATGGCGCTGGCTGGCGCGGGAATGCCGGCGCTTGCAGGTCGCCATCGCCGTACGTGGGCAGGTATAGCAAAACAAGCAGGAGCGATGTCTCGCGGTGGGCTGCGCGCTGACCGTACACTGCATCGCGCTGGCGGACGCGGCCTACCGCTGCGCTGCCCCATGGTGCGCGATCAGTCGATCGTGTCGCCGCTCTCCTTATCAGCACGAAGGTTTCGATGAAGCATCCAGACGCATTGCGCATTGCCCTGGTGGGGATCGGCAAGATCGCCCGTGATCAACACGTGCCGACCATTGCCGCGCGCCCCGATGTGCAGTTGGTGGCCACGGTAAGCCGGCATGGCACGGTCGACGGCGTACCGGCGTATCAAACCCTGGATGAGGCGTTTGCCGCGCATCCGGAGCTGGAAGCGGTCGCGTTGTGCACGCCACCGGTCGGGCGACATGCGTTGGCGCAAGCGGCGTTGGCGGCTGGCCGGCATGTCTTCCTGGAAAAGCCGCCGGCGGCCACGCTCGCCGAGATCAACGATCTGCGCACTGTGGCGCAGCATGCGCAGCGCAGCCTGTTCACCAGCTGGCATTCGCGCTACGCGGCCGGCGTGGAGCCTGCGCGTGCGTGGCTGGCCGACAAGCAGATCGTGCGGACGCATATCACCTGGAAGGAAGACATCCGCCACTGGCACCCTGGGCAGGACTGGATTCTCGAACCCGGCGGCATGGGCGTGTTCGATCCCGGCATCAACGCCTTGTCCATCGTCACGCATCTGCTGCCGCGCCCCTTCGCCCTGCGCGAGGCCGAACTGCAGACGCCGGAAAACCGCCAGGCACCGCTGTCTGCCCGGCTCGCCTTCGTCGATACCGCCGGCGTGCCGGTGACGGCGGAATTCGATTTTCTGCAGACCGGTCATCAGCGCTGGGACATCGAGGTGGAAACCACGCAGGGGCTGCTCGTGCTCAGCGAAGGCGGCGCCAAGCTGAGCATCGACGGGCAGCCGCAGGCAGTGCCGGCATCCAGTGAATACGATGGGCTGTACCGGCGTTTTGTGCAGCTGGTGCGCGCGGGCGACTCGGACGTGGATGTCGCACCGTTCGTGCATGTGGCCGATGCGTTCCTGCTCGGTGCACGCAGAGTCACCGCGCCGTTCGCCTGGTAACTCCAGCACGCAGCGATCCGCAACGATGCTGATGGCTGTCTTCATTGAACATGGCGCTCATCGTGATGACCGCCCCGGGCGCGGTGATCGCCGCGCCTGAGGCGGGCCGCGTCATCGGCTGTCCAGTGCGACGTCGCCTGGCGTGGCGGGCGGCGAAGCCGCGGTCGTGGCGCGCGCAGGGTGCTGCTGCAACGCCGGCTTGATCTGCGCGCGGAAGCGCCGCACGACCCAGGTTTCATCCAGGAGCGCGAAGGCGAAGAAGCTCAGCAGCGTGCCGGCCACCAGCTTGGGCGCATGCGCGAAGGTGCCTGGCAGCAATAGGCTCAGCCACAGGAAGATGTTGGGCGATGTCTGCAGCAGATGGATATCGGAGCGGATCGCCGCGCCGATACGCTTGCCGGTAACGCGCTGCTGCAGGTACAGGGACGCCGCGCTGCCCAGCCGGCATGTCAGCAGTAGCGCAAACGGCAACAGCAGTGCGCCCCAGGACCGCCAGCCGCCATGCGCCAATGCATCCGCCAACGCGGTGCCACCGGCGCGTAGCGCGACCAGCAAGGCCATCGGCACCATCGTCAGTGAGCCGACCCAGCCCCAGTTGGTTGCCAGCTTGCCCGCAGCGATCGGACGCGCACGCCGCCAGCCCTGTGCCAGCAGGCAGGGCAAGGCCAGCGCAAGTAGCAGCACCACGAAATACCGCTCCAGTGCATGCGCACTGCCCAGGACCTCGCGATGATCCAGGAACAGCAGCAACAGCACCACCGGCAACAGCATCGACAGCACCAGGGTATAGCGCGCGGCAAAGAAATAGTCGCCGCCGCGCGCCAGCGAAAAGGTCGGCACCGAGAGCGCCGGTGGCACGATCAGCAACAAGCCCAGGACGTGCATCCACGCGTTGTCGAACTGGGTAAGCAGCACCATCGCAATCAGTGCGCGCCCCACACTGATCACGCTGAGCGCGACGTTCTCCGGGCCGCGGGTCAGTCGCATCGCGTCAGGTTCGATACGCACCGACAGAAAAAACGCATTGGCGGCCAGCAGCGCCACGATGGCGGCGGAGCTGATGCCATGCGGGAGTGACACGCCCAGGCACGACAGCGCAAAGCCGGCCACTGCGGCAATCAGCATCCATTGCAGTAAATGGATTTCGGTCTGCTCGCCCAGGTAGTTCAAACGCGAGGAGCTGCGCGCGGTCATGTGTTTGAGTTCGTCCCACGACAGCGGCCGCGAGTTGGGAAGCCGGAAGTCGATGTAGTCGGCAGGCGGCAGGCCGGAGGCGATCAGGGCGAACACCTCGACGATGTATTTGTGCGCCACCACCAGCACCTGCTTGCCCTGGCGGTCCAGCGGCGCCAGCACGGTCTCGTAGTACTGCTTGCAACGCGCGTACATGTCCATCCAATGCTCGCCGTTGGGTGGCGCGCCTTGCGCGTCATGGAAGCAGGCGTCGTAGAGCCGGTGGCCGATCGACTTCTTGATCAGGGTCTTGTTCTTGCCGGCGAAGATGCCGAAATCGCGTTCCACCAATGCCGCGCTGGAGATGACCTGCGGCGTCCCGGGCACACCGTCGAGAATGATCGCCGCGGTCGCCTGCGCGCGCTCCAGCGTCGAGACGTGGACCTGGTCGAACTGCAGTCCACGGCGCCTGACCTCCTCGGCCGCCTGCCGCGCCTGGCGACGCCCCAGCGGGGTCAATGGCGAGTTCTGCGCGCCGGCGAAATAGTTCTGTTCGTTGGCGAGCGACTCGCCGTGACGCACGAAGTACAAAGGCATCGGCTTGCTCCGGTTCTGCTCCTCGGGTGCGAGATCGCGTGCGTTGCCACGGTGGCGCGCTCGCGTTGCGGTCGGCCGTCTGCATGCCGGGTGGGCAGATGAATCGGCATGCATCGGGCTGCGAGGTAGGTCCACCCGGCAGCCGGTTTTGTTGCGTCCGAGGACCTGGTCTTTTCGATCAATTCATGTTGCAGCGAAGTTCGTAATGATCGTGACCTGGCGCATGTCTGACCAGACCGCTTATCGCATGACCGAGCGGAGCAAGCGCAGGCTGCAGAATGCAAAACGCCTCCGCGCGCGCAAGGCGGCGGAGGCGGTGTTGCTTGCAACGGCCTGATGCACGCAACGATTCCCAGGTCTGCTTTACATACCCCGGGCACGTTGCGGGGGCGCACGCTGTGCGCGGTCTGCGGCTTGGCTCAGCGGCGCCACATCCGCGCGCCCCGCGCCGGCAGCGTGAACGTGTAGGAGCCGCTGGAGATACGCACCACGCTGCCCGAACCCAGGGCATCCACGTAGTCGGCATTCCAGTACAGCACGCTGTTGTTCATGCCGACCGTGGTGTTGACCGGGTTGCCGCACTTGTTGATGCCCACGATGCCGAGGCTGCCGCGGCGGAACAGGATGTGGCAGGCGCTGGACGACAGCACTTGCATGTCGGTGCCCTGTACGCTGTTGTGAAAGCCGATCATGCGACGCAGGTCATCGCGCTGATACGCGTTGACCCAGCGGTTGTCGCCACTTTCGTTGTTGTCGGTGTACACCATCGGCATGCCGCCATTGCGTCCGATCAGATAGGCATAGGCCAGGGTTTCGTCCACCGGGTCGAGAATGGCGTAGCGGAATCCGGCGTTGTTGGGGATATCGTGGGTGATGGCGAAGGTGACCGCACGGTTGCCCGGCAACGCCTGCCCCGACGCGGCGGGGTCCGCCAGCTGCTGCATGCTCGCACCGACCGCGAAGGCATTGCGCACCGCATTGAACAACGGGAAGTCGTAGGCCGCATGCGGTGTGGATTGCAGATACGGCGCCAGGAACTGGTCGTAATCGCCATTGCCGCTGCCGCCGCCGGTGATGACCTCGCCAAACACGTACACGCCCGAGCGAATGCCTGCATCGAACACGCGGTTGAGATGATCGAAGGTCATGTGCTTGGCTGCATCCACGCGGAAGCCGCTCACCCCCAGGCCCTTGAGTGCCTGCAGATAGGCACGCTGCTGCTGCACCACCCAATCATTGCCGACCAGGTCCGGCAGACCCGGATCGCTGCCGCCGCCGCAGATGCGGTAATTGCGCACCTGGTAGGCATCGTTGTAATTGCTGATGCATTGCGCCGGGCCGAAGTCGCTGGCGCTCAGGAAATTGGACTGCAAGGTGCCGAACAGGCGCAGCGAATCATAGCGGCCGGGATTGGCGGCGTACTGCGACAACACCGCCCTGCCGGGATAGTTCAGATCCGGACGCGTGGCCGCTTCGTTGGCCATGTGGTTGAGCACCACGTCGGCATAGGTTTGCACACCGTTGTTGGCCAATGCCTGCACCATGCGCGAAAACGTCGCGGTGTCGCCGAGCGGCCCGTCGATCACGCGCAGATCCTGCGGCTGGTAGCGCGCCCACCACGCACTGCCTTGTGAACGGTAGGCAGGGGCCACCAGCACCTTGCGATAGCCTGCATCGGCGATCTGCTTGGCGCGTGCTTCGACGGTGGCATATGGCCAGTTGAAGGCGTGCAGGATCACATCGGCCTGCACATTGGCACTGGTCAGCAGCAGAACCAGTGCCGTCAGCAACAGGCGGGTGCATCGCTGCGTGAGCGAAGGCGGAGCAGGAGCAATGAGGGTGCGCATCGGGTGGATCTCCAGTCGGTAGGAGCGAGCATCCGCGCAGCTGGCGATGCCCACATTCAAGCCTCCGGCCCCTGTTCCGGAAAGCGCGCGCACGGCGTGCAGCGCGCGGTGATGCTAAGCGCGCATCGCGCCGCAACATCGGTGGTGTGCATACGTATTCAATGCGGTGAACCGCCGAATTGCGTGCAGGGTTCGAGGGCAACGGGGTGCCGGGTCGCAGAATTGCCAGCCCTCCGCGATCGCGCTGGTACGCAGGGACGCGGCGCCTGCTTCAGCGACGAATGCATCTGCTGTGGCAGATCACCGGCTGGGTGACCGGCTCGACCAGCGCAGGTGTCGCCAGGCCCGGCGCCATCATCATCGGGGATGCAGGTCGTACGCGGGCCACGAGCGGACATGGTTGCCGCAGGACTGCACGTGTGGTCAGCGACCCTTTCTGCGCAGTTGCTGACCAGTTGCCCAAGGCCGCGCATTGGTGAGTGGTGCCGTGAGCAGGCGATGCGGCATGGCGTTGGGGCGCGGCTTGTCGCCGGTAGCGGCAATGCCGTGGTGCGGCCGATGCTTTCATCGGGCGCAGCGGCCGGCTGGCGTGCTCGCCGGGAGGGGGTGGCAGGGGCTGCGACGGGAGCCCGCCGCCTGCCGCGCTAAACTGGCGGCCAATTCACTGCCGGCGTCTCCCATGCGCAATCCACTGCAAGAACAGCTGCTCAAGGCCGGGCTGGTCAAAAAAGCCCAGGTGGACAAGGTCGCGCGCGAGCAGGTCAAGCAGCGCCATGCCAAGGGTGGCGCGGTGGCGCCGGCGCAGACCGACAAGGTGGATGCCGCACGGCTGCAGGCCGAGCGTGCCGAGCGCGATCGCGCACTGGCCGAAGAGCGCAATGCGCAGCTACGCAAACAGGAAGTGCTGGCCCAGGTGCGGCAGATCGTGGAGACCAGCAAGGTCAAGCGCGAGGGCGAGATCGACTATCGCTTCAACGATGGCAGCGTCATCCGCAGCGTGCTGGTCAATCCCGCCTTGCGCACCCAGCTCGCCAGTGGCGCCCTGGTGATAGTGCGACATGGCGAAGGCTTCGAGCTGATTCCGCGTGCGGCCGCCGAGAAGGTCTACAGCCGCGATGCGGCAACCGTGGTGCTGGATCACGGCCGCAATGGCAGCTCGCCGGCGCCGGACAGCGACGATGACTATTACAGCCAGTTCAAGGTGCCGGACGATCTGATCTGGTGACGCCGCAGCGGGCGTCGACGCGGCCTGTCGCTCGACGCGCGCAACCGTGAGCCCGCTTCAACGGCAGCGACGCATGCGTTGCATCGCGGCCCGTTTGCCAGCGCCGGCCTGCGCGTGAGAACCGCATGCAGGGGTTACCCTTGACGGCCTTACCGCTGCCCGCACTGCCATGTCCATCGTTCTGACCGCGTTTGCCCGTCCCCGTCTATTTCCGCGCGATGGCCGTCGCAATGCCATCCAGGACTGCACGCCCGAGCAGTTCATCCAGCATCTCAATGACGCCCCACCGTTGCGCGTGATCGAAGGCTACGCGCCGTTCTGCCAGCTGCATGTTCACCGCAACTGGACCAGCACGCGCTGCCTGACGGTGCCGATCACCGAAGACAACCGGCACCTGCTGCGCTCGGGCTACGAAGCGCGCAACACGCAGGAACTTCCCGTGCTGGTGCGTTGGTTCGAAGGCGTCGAGTCGCCGGTTGCGCAGTACATGGTGCCGATCCTGTACAGCCGCGAACAGCTGGCCAAGGAAGGCGCGCCGATCGATGCGGAGTGGGGTGTGGTCGGCTGTCTGTACACCGCCGAGCCCGCAGACATCCCGATGGCGCCGATTACCATGTTGCGCAATGCATTGGGCGTGGATGAGGGCGGCTCCGGCGTGCCGCTGGACCGCGCGTCCTACCGGCGCAGCGTGGCGTTCTGGGAGTCCAATGCAAACTGGCGGCCGTGAGCCTGATCATGATCGCGCCGCGGCGTTTCGAGCATCGCGTGCGTAGCCCGCCTCGCGTTGCGCGCAGTTCGCGATCACGACACACCGTGTCGGTCACGTCCACGTAGCGATATGACGCAACATACCCGTGGGAAGCGCGGCCCAACACTAGTTCGCGCTTGTCTCCATGCACTGGGCGGCCGACCAACGGAATACCTGCCAGCACGTCGAACGCGCTGACGATCTCCTCGGCTGTCTCTTCTGCATGCTCGACCTCGCGCCAGGCGCTGCGTTGCGCGGCCTCCCTCGGTGCATGATCGGCCGGTAGCACCGTTTGAGGCGCGCTTACGCGCTGAGCACTTAAAAAAAAACGGGCGCCTCGCGGCGCCCGTTTACGCATGGCGATGGTTTGCCGATGGGTCAGTAGCGGTAATGATCCGGCTTGAACGGGCCTTCCACCGGCACGCCGAGGTAATCGGCCTGGTCCTTGGTCAGGGTGGTCAGCTTGACGCCGATCTTTTCCAGGTGCAGGCGGGCGACTTCTTCATCCAGGTGCTTGGGCAGGATGTAGACCTTCTTCTCGTAGCTGTCGCGCTTTTCCCACAGGTCGATCTGGGCCAGGGTCTGGTTGGCGAACGAGTTGGACATCACGAAGCTCGGGTGGCCGGTGGCGCAGCCCAGGTTGACCAGGCGGCCGTCGGCCAGCAGGAAGATCGCGTTGCCGTTGGGGAACACATACTTGTCCACCTGCGGCTTGATGTTGATCTTCTCCACGCCCTTGAGTGCATTCAGCGCATCGACCTGGATCTCGTTGTCGAAGTGGCCGATGTTGCACACGATGGCCTGGTCCTTCATGGCCTGCAGGTGCTCGACGGTGATGATGTCCTTGTTGCCGGTGGTGGTGACATAGATGTCGCCACGGCCCAGGGTGGATTCGATGGTGTTGACCTCGAAGCCTTCCATCGACGCCTGCAGGGCGCAGATCGGGTCGATTTCGGTGACCACCACGCGGGCGCCATAGGCGCGCAGCGAAGCGGCGCTGCCCTTGCCCACGTCGCCGTAGCCGCAGACCACGGCGACCTTGCCGGCCAGCATCACGTCCATCGCGCGCTTGAGGCCATCGGCCAGCGACTCGCGGCAACCGTACAGGTTGTCGAACTTGCTCTTGGTGACCGAGTCGTTGACGTTGATCGCCGGGATCAGCAGCTTGCCGGCTTCGGCGATCTGGTACAGGCGGTGCACGCCGGTGGTGGTCTCTTCGGAGACGCCCTTCCAGTCTTTGACCACGCGGCCCCAGTAACCCGGGCGCTCCACGGCCACGCGCTTGAGCAGCGCCTTGATCACGCTCTCTTCGTGCGAAGACGCCGGCTCGTCGACCCAGGTGCTGCCGTTTTCGAGCTCATAGCCCTTGTGGATCAGCAGGGTGACGTCGCCGCCGTCGTCCACTACCAGCTCCGGGCCGGTGAGGGTGCCGTCAGGCAGGGTGAAGGTCAGCGCGTCCAGGGTGCAGTCCCAATACTCTTCCAGCGTCTCGCCCTTCCAGGCGAACACGGGCGTGCCGGTGGCGGCGATCGCGGCGGCGGCATGGTCCTGGGTGGAGAAGATGTTGCACGAGGCCCAGCGCACGTTGGCGCCGATGTCCTTGAGCGTTTCGATCAGCACCGCGGTCTGGATGGTCATGTGCAGCGAGCCGGTGATGCGCACATCCTTCAGCGGCTTGGTCTGCGCATGCTTGCGGCGGATCGACATCAGGCCCGGCATTTCGTGCTCGGCGATGTCCAGCTCCTTGCGGCCCCAATCGGCCAGGGAGATGTCGGCAATCTTGTAATCGGCGTGCGGGGTAATCTTTGTGACAGCGTTCATGCAATGGCTCCGGTAGGCAAACGAATGTCTGCAATTCCGGGCGCCGTTGAACGGTAACTGCTGGTCGAGCCTGGCCGTATTGCCTGCACCTTGTGGTGCAGTGAGCGGATCAGTCCGCCCTACCGGTCGCAGCGCCCCTCGACGAGAACGCTGATTATATCGGCAGCACCCCCCTCCGGCATGAATTGGCCGGTTTGAAGTGGCATGACCCCCAACCAACGGCAGGGGAGCGGCCGACAGGCGGCTGCTATGGTCGCAGGTCGATCATCACCGGGGACGGGCAATGCAGGAGAAACCGCATGCGCAAGGTTGGCGGCAGCACACATGGGCGCTGGCAGGGGCGCTGGCATTGAGCGCGCCGGTGTTGGCGATGGCGGCCGGCCCGGCGGCCGGCGCAACAGTGACGCAGCCAGACGCTGCAGCAGGCAGCGCGTACCAGCTGCCGTCCAAGGCGCTGCAGGCGGTGGTGGACGCACCGCGCGCACCGCTGCTGCAGCTCTCGCCCAAACGCGACCTGGCCGCGATGCTGCAGTTGCCGGCACTGCCGGACATCGCCGAGGTGGCCCAGCCGGAGTTGAAGCTGGCCGGCCTGCGCATCCACCCGAAGACCTTTGCAGCCAGCCGGTTCTCCTTTGCCAGCAAGTTGTGGCTGTTGTCGGTGGCCGATGGTGGTGAGCGGCAGATCGCCGGACTGCCGTCGCCGCTGTCGCTGGCCACGTCGAGCTGGTCGCCGGATCAGCGCTATCTGGCGTTCCGCCGCGAGGACGCGAGCAGTGGCGCCAACGAACTGTGGCTGGTGGACGTGGCCGCCGGGCAGGCGCGGCGTCTGGTCACCGGCCTGAATACCACCGTCGATGACGAACTGCGCTGGCTGCCCGATGGCAGCGGGCTGCTGCTGCAACAACAGGTGGCCGGGCAGGGCGCGCCGCCATCGCGGGAGGCCACCCCGGCCGGCCCGGCGATCCAGCAGACCAGCGCCGCTGCCGGGGTGCGCTCGCTGCCGACCTATCAGGACCTGTTGCGCAACGAGGCCGATGCGCGCGTGTTCGAGTACTACGCCACCGGCCAGCCGATCATCGTCACCCTGAGCGGGCAGGTCCGCCCGATCGCCGCGCCCGGCATCCATCTCAACCTGTCGGTGTCGCCGGATGGCCGTTACATCCTGAGCGAACGCGCTGAGCGGCCGTTTTCGTATCTGGTGCCGGTGGACAATTTCCCGCGCCGCATCGAGGTGCTGGACCTGCAGGGCAAGCTGGTGCGCCAGATCGCGCAGCTGCCGTTGGTCGAAGGCCTGCCGACCGGCAACGACGCCGTGCCCACCGGCGTGCGCGACATCGCCTGGCGGCACGATGCGCCGGCCACCTTGGTGTGGGCCGAAGCGCAGGACGGCGGCGACCCGGCACGCGAGAGCACCATCCGCGACGCGGTGCGGATGCAGGCCGCACCGTTCAACCGTGCACCGGTGACGCTGGCACAGCTGGAGAGCCGTTTTGACGGCATTCAATGGGGCCGCGGCGACCTGGCGATCGTGAGCGAGAGCTGGTGGAAGACCCGCCGCACCAAGCAGTGGCGCATCGCACCGGATCAACCGCAACGCGCGCCCGACCTGCTGTGGGACCGCTCCTCGCAGGACCGCTACAAGGACCCGGGCACACCGGCGACGGCGGCCGATGGCAAGGGCCGCACCTTGCTGCAGACCAGTGCAGACGGCAACAGCCTGTTCCTGCTCGGCAAGGGCGCCTCGCCGGAAGGCGACCGTCCGTTCGTGGACCGGTTCGATCTGCGCAGCAAGCAGGCCACGCGCCTGTTCCACTCGCAGGCGCCGACCTATTCCGCGCCATTGGCGTTGCTGGACGCACAGGCCACCCAATTGCTGCTCAGCCGCGAATCGCCGGAGGAGCCGGCCAACTATGTCGTGCAGACGCTTGGCGATGGCGCAGCCGCACCGCGTGCATTGACGCATTTCGCGCACCCGCTGCCGCAGCTGCGCGGTGTGCAGAAGGAGCAGATCCGCTACAAGCGCGCCGATGGGGTGGACCTCACCGCCACGCTGTTGCTGCCGCCCGGCTATGACCCCAAGCGCGACGGCCCGCGGCCGCTGCTGATGTGGGCCTACCCGGGCGAATTCAAAAGCGCCGACACCGCCAGCCAGGTCACCGACTCGCCCTATCGCTTCAACGCCATCAGCTACTGGGGGCCGCAGGCGTTTCTGGCGATCGGCTATGTGGTGCTCAACAACCCGACCATGCCGATCGTGGGCGAAGGCGATGCCGAACCCAACGACACCTATGTGCCGCAGCTGATCGCCGATGCGCAGGCGGCCGTGGACGAAGTGGTACGGCGCGGGGTGACCGACCGGCAGCACATCGCCATCGGCGGGCATTCCTATGGCGCCTTCATGACCGCCAACCTGCTCGCGCACACGCGCCTGTTCAAGGCCGGCATCGCGCGCAGCGGCGCCTACAACCGCACGCTCACCCCGTTCGGGTTCCAGGCCGAAGAGCGCAACTACTGGCAGGCGCAACCGGTATACCAGGCGATGTCGCCGTTCAACTACGCCGACAAGATCAAGGACCCGCTGCTGCTGATCCACGGCCAGGACGACAACAACACCGGCACCTTCCCGATCCAGAGCGAGCGCATGTTCGCCGCGATCAAGGGCCTGGGCGGCACCGCGCGGCTGGTGATGCTGCCCAACGAATCGCATGCCTACCGCGCGCGGCAATCGATCATGCAGATGCTGGCCGAGAGCGAGCAGTGGTTGAAGACCAATGTCGGCGATCCCGCGCAGGCGGAAGTGCCGTCCAAGCGTTGATCGTCGGCGCGCGCAATGCGGTGCGAACGCAACTCGGATCGTCGCACCGCACCTAGGAGCGCACCCGGGCGCGACCAGGCGTTACCGGTAAAGCTCCATCGCGCCCGGGTGCGCTCCTACGCATTGCTTGCCGGCGCCGGGCGACGGATTCCAATGGCGCGCACGAACGTGGGCGGCACTTGGTGCAGGATGGTTCGGTCTGAAACCGTCCTGCGCGTCGCGATCATCTAATCCTTTTGGGTTAGTCTTCGACGACTTTGCGCTTGAAGAGGGTGTGCGTTTCCGATGAACGAGTACCGCAGCAGTCTTGTGTTCGCTACCCCCGATCTTCCCTTGCGCGACGACGTACGTCGGCTCGGCGCACTGGTGGGTGATCTGCTCGCCGAGCAGGTGTCTGCGGAATTCCTCGATGAAGTCGAACGCGTGCGCACCACGGCGATCTCGCGCCGCGAAAGCGATGCTCCGCCATCCACCTTGAGCGAACAACTCACCGGCCGCGAACCGCGTGAAGCCGAAGCGCTGGTGCGCGCCTTCAGCACCTATTTCCAGGTGGTCAACATCGCCGAGCGCGTGCATCGCATCCGCCGCCGCCGCGAATACCAGCGCAGCGGCACCGACACCCCGCAGCCCGATGGCCTGCACGATGCCATGCGCCGGCTCAAGGCGCAGGGCGTGACCCTGGAAGAGCTGAGCCAGTGGTTGCCACGCATCGATGTGGAGCCGGTGTTTACCGCGCACCCCACCGAGGCGGTGCGGCGCGCGCTGCTGGAAAAAGAACAGCTGATGGTCGCCAGCCTGGTCGACAACCTGGACGGCATGCGCACGCCCAACGAACGCGCCAGCGATGCCGCGCGCTTCCGCATGGCCTTGACTGCCTCGTGGCAGACCGCCGATTCCTCGCCGGTGCGCCCCACCGTGGACGACGAGCGCGAGCACGTGGGCTTTTACCTCACCCAGGTGCTCTACCGGGTGGTGCCGGTGATGTACGAAACGCTCGAACACGCCATCGAAGAAACCTACGGCAGCGTGCCAACGCTGCCGCGTCTGCTGCGCTTCGGTACCTGGGTGGGCGGCGACATGGATGGCAACCCGAACGTGGATGCCACCACCATTGCCGGCACCCTGGATGCGCAGCGCCGCGCGGTGCTGGACCGCTACCAGAAGGAACTCTGGCAACTGGCCAGCCTGCTCAGCCAGTCGACCACGCTGGTGCAGGTCAGCCCGGAACTCACTGCGCAGCTGGAACGCTACCGCGTGCTGCTCCCCGAAGACGCCGCACGTTCGCGCCCGCGCCACGGCGACATGCCGTACCGCCTGCTCAACGACCTGATGCGCGCGCGCCTGCAGGCCACGCTGGACGATGCCGCCGGTGCCTACACCGCGCCGTCGGAACTCGAACACGACCTGCAACTGATCCTGGACAGCCTGCAGGCCAACAAGGGCCTGCACGCCGGTTGGTTCGCCGTGCGGCGCCTGTTGTGGCGCGTACGCAGTTTTGGGTTTCATCTGGCGCGGCTGGATGTGCGCCAGGAATCGAGCGTGCATGCGCGCGCGGTGGCCGACGCACTGGGCCAGGCAGAGTGGGACGAACAGGACGCCAGGCAGCGCGCTGGCTTGCTTGGTCCGTACGCGTCCGGCGAACAGGCATTGCCGCGCGTGGCCGACGAAGGCAATGCGCGCCTGGACGCGGTGTTCGCCGCGCTCGCCGATGCACGCACACGCCATGGCGCCGATGCGCTGGGCAGCTACATCATTTCGATGGCGCACAACCGCGCTGACGTGCTCACCGTGCTCGCATTGGCGCGCCGCGGCGGCCTGGTCGACGACGCCGGCGCTGTGCCGCTGGATATCGTGCCGCTGTTCGAAACCGTGGACGATCTGCGTGGTGGCACCGGCACCGTGCAGGACCTGCTGGCCGACCCGGTGTATCGCCAGCACCTGGCCGCGCGCGGCGATACGCAGATGGTGATGCTGGGATATTCGGACAGTGGCAAGGACGGCGGCATTGCGGCCTCGCGCTGGGGTCTGCAGCGAGCGCAGGTCGAGCTGCTGGAAGCGGCCGCCGAGTTGGGCGTGCGGCTGACCTTCTTCCACGGCCGCGGCGGGTCGATCGCCCGCGGCGGTGGCAAGACCAGCCGCGCACTGGATGCCGCCCCGCGCGGCAGCGTGGACGGCCGCCTGCGCGTCACCGAGCAGGGCGAGGTGATCCACCGCAAGTACGGCATCCGTGCATTGGCGCTGCGCTCGCTGGAACAGATGACCGGCGCGGTGTTGCTGTCCAGCCTGCGCCCGCGTGCGCCCGAGCCGCGCGAGGAGCGCTGGCGCCCGGTGATGGACCTGGTGGCCGAACGCAGCACCGTGGCCTATCGCGCCTTCGTCGGCGCGCCGGACTTCATGCAGTACTTCCGCCTGGCCACACCGATCGATGTTATCGAGCGCATGACGCTGGGCTCGCGTCCGTCGCGGCGGCTGGGCCAGGATGCGGCGTTGTCCAACCTGCGCGCGATTCCATGGGTGTTTGCCTGGAGCCAGGCGCGTGCGGTGATCCCGGGGTGGTACGGCGTGGGCAGCGGTCTGCAGGCGGCAGTGGATGCGGGGCATGAAGACAGCTTGCGCGAGATGGCGCAGGACTGGCCGTTCTTCCGCACCTTCCTGGACGACATCGCCATGGTGTTGTCCAAGGGCGATCTGAATATCGCCGAGTTGTTCTCGCGGCTGTCGGGTGATCTGCACGAGCGCTTCTTCCCGCAGATCCGCGACGAACTGGCGCTGACCAAGGGCTGGGTCAAGGCGCTGCTGCAACAGCAAGCGCTGTTGCAGCACGACCCGCGGCTGGCGCTGTCGATCCGCCTGCGCAACCCCTACATCGACCCGATCAGCGTGCTGCAGGTGGACCTGCTGCAACGCTGGCGGGCCACCGATGGCGAAGACGACGCATTGCTGCGCGCGCTGGTGGCCTGCGTCAACGGCGTCTCGCAAGGCGTGCAGAACACCGGCTGATCCGGTTGGCCGAGTGGACCATCGGCTCCGATGGCCCACTCCGAAGACCCAAGCTGGCCGCCCACTGCGACGGCCCGCTGCGACCGTCGGTCGGGGAGGGCGTCGCTCAAGCAAGCGGACTCTGGCATTACCGGACAAATCTGTCCGATAATGCCGGCATGATGACTTCCCGCCCTGATGCCGCGCTGCGCCGCCGGCAGATTCTCGATGCCGCCGACGAAGTGTTCAGCGAACACGGCGTCAATGCCCCGCTGGAGCTGGTGGTGGAGCGTGCCGGCCTTGGCCGCGCCACCTTGTACCGCAATTTCCCGGACCGCGTGGCGCTGATGACCGCGCTGATGGCGCGCGGGCTCGATGGCCTGGAGCGGCTGGCCGCCGACCTGGCCGACCGCCCGGACGGGTTGGCCGTGCTGCTGCACGACGTGGCCGAACACATCGCCCAGTCCGCACCGCTGGTGGACTTCTGGCGCTCGATCGAGCGCGCGCACCCGGCGGTGGAGGCGGCCGACCAGCGCGTGGTGGCGATCTTCCTGCCCTTCGTGCACCGCGCCCGCGACGCCGGCCTGTGCCGGGCCGATGTCGACGACGAGCAGCTGTTGCTGGTGATCGACATGCTGGGCAGCTGCCTGCGCGGCAACGATGAAGCAGAACGCAAGCGGCTGGCCCACCGTTCGGCCGATCTGCTGATGCACGCGCTGGGCATGCAGGTGCCGGAGGGCGGCACGCGATGACACCGGCCACCCGCGCACGCATCGGCCGCTGGGCGTTGCGCACCGCGCTGGTGCTGGCCGCGTGCTGGGGCGGGCTGGCGATCTATTTCGCGCTCGGTGGCAATGCACTGGTACGCATCGGCTGGGTGGCCTCGTGGTGCGCGATGGCACTGGCAGCGCTGTGGGGCCTGCGCCGTGGCCGCGAGAACTGGGCGCTGGTGGGCATCTTCGCTGCCGCGTTCGTGGTGCTGGCGGTGTCATGGGGGCTCATGCAGCCCAGCCAGGACCGCGACTGGGCCGACGATGTCGCGCAGCGTCTGCAGCCGCAGGTGCAAGGCAACATCGTTACCCTGCACAACGTGCGCAATTTCGACTGGCACAGCGAAACCCGCTACGTGCCGCGCTGGGAAACCCGCCGGTACGATCTGGACCATCTGGTCAGCGCCGATCTGGCGTTGTCGTACTGGATGGGCCCGGCGATCGCGCACACGCTGGTGTCGTTCGGCTTCGACGATGGCTCGCATGTGGTGTTCTCGCTGGAAATCCGCAAGGAACGCGACGAGGCGTTTTCGGCGCTGGGCGGGTTTTTTCGCAGTTTCGAGGAAACCCTGGTGGCCGCCGACGAGCGCGACATCCTGCGCGTGCGCACCAATGTGCGCGGCGAGGACATGTACCTGTATCGCCTGGCCATTCCCAAGGCCGGGTTGCGTCGCATGTTCATGGGCTATGTGGAGCTGGCCAACCAGCTGGATCGCGCGCCGGCCTTCTACAACACGCTGACCAGCAACTGCACCACCATTGTCTTTGCGCTGGTGCGCCAGCTGCAGCCCACCTTGCCGCTGGATCACCGCCTGCTGCTGTCCGGCTACGCCGACGCGTACGCCTACGATCATCACGGCCTAATGCCGGGCTATGACTTCGCCACCTTGAAGCAGCGCGGGCATTTCACCGCGCGTGCGATCGCTGCCGACAAGGCGAGCGATTTCTCCGAGCGCATCCGTGCCGGCATGCCGCAGGCGCCGGCGCCCGGCACCTCGGTGAGTGCGAAACAGTGATGCCGCGCAGGCCATGGCGGCGGGCCACGACCGTGCTGGTGGCGGTGGTGATGAGTGGGTGGTTGAGCGGCTGCGCCATGGTCACGGTGCAGTCGCGCAACAGCGGCGATTACGTCGCGCAGACGCGCGGCGATGTGCTCAGCACCGGCGCGCTCAGCCAGGCCGGTAGCGAAACCCTGCAGGTGGCGGGGCTGCAGCCCAAGGCCTGCCGCACGCAGCCGCTGCCCTGCCTGCAGCACCTGACCACGGTGGCAGGCATCGGCGAAGAGCGTCGCCTGGCCACCCAGGCCGAGCTCTGGACCGCGCGCGCAATCGACCTGGGCGGACGCAATCCGGCGCAAATGAGCGACGTGGCCACCGATGCCTGGCTGGAGGCCGCGCGGCATGCGTATGCCTACCTGTTTTTCACTGCGCGCGCGCCCAGCGCGCGTGCGTTCGAGAACCGCCAGACGCAGGTGCGCGACTATTACAACTATGCCGTGCAGCAGGTGGTCGAGCGCCTGTTTGCGCGCTCCCAGCAGGCCGGCGACACCACCCCGGCGCCCACGGCGGTCGGCCGCTGGCAGGTGGTGGTCGACATGTCGGCCTACCGGCTGCCCGGTGGCGGTAATACCCCGCGCGCCATCTTTGCCGCCTCGGCATTGCGCTTCAACGGATTGCGCAGCACCTATCGGCGCGACGGTTTCGGTGCCGAGCTGGTGGCCGAAGTGGACCCGCAACTGGTCGGCGATCCGGCCGGGCTGGCGGTCCAGCAAGCCATCGCCCCGAGTGCCGCGCCCGAGCGCCCGCTGCCGACCTTCAGCGAGATGCCATACGCACCGGCGACGCTGTTGCTACGCTTCGATGGCGACACGCTCGCAGCGGTGCTGAAGACCGATCTGGTGACCCTGGTGCCGTACGACCCGTACCGCCAGAACGAGGTGGTGCTGCATGGACAGCGCGTGCCGTTGGCAGCCAACTTCACCGCCGCCTACGGACTGTGGCTGGCCAAGTCGGGGTTTGCGGCGCAGTCGCTGCGCTCGATGCTGGGCAGTGCGCGCGGCATCGAGCGCCCGCATCTGTATCTGATGCAGCCCTACGATCCCGATCGCCGCGTGCTGCTGATGCTGCACGGGCTGGCCAGCAGCCCGGAGGCCTGGGTCAACGTGGCCAACGAACTGATGGGCGATGAAACGCTGCGTCAGCGTTACCAGATCTGGCAGGTGTACTACCCGACCAATGCGCCCATCGCGGTCAATCGCGCGGAAATCCAGGCGTTGGTGGAACGCAGCCTGCGCCACTTCGACCCGGCGGGCAGCGCCGTCGCCTCGCACGACATGGTCCTGATCGGGCACAGCATGGGCGGAGTGATCGGACGGCTGCTGGTGTCCTCGTCCGGCGAACAGCTCTGGGACGCGCTGCTGCGGGATTATCGCCTGGACGGCGAGCGCGGTGCCCGCGTGCGCGCCAAGCTGTCGCCGCTGCTGCATTTTTCGCCGATGCCACAGATCGATCGCGCGATTTTTATCGCCGCGCCACATCGCGGCACGCCACTGGCCGAAGGCGGGTTGGGGCGCTTCGTCGGGCGCCTGGTGCGGTTGCCGATTGCGTTGCTGGACCGGTTTGGTGATGTATTGCAGGACCTTGCCAACAGCGAACGTGAGAGCAGCGGTGGCCAGTCCCGGCGCAAGGGCCGCCTGCTGCCGCCGACCAGCATCGACAACCTGCGCGATACCGACCCGTTCGTGCGCGCCACGATGGATCTGCCGATCTCACCGCAGGTGCAGTACCACACCATCGTCGGCCGCGAAAAACCGCAGGTGCCGCTGGCCGACTCCGACGACGGGTTGGTGCCGTATCGCAGCGCGCATCTGGATGGCGCCGCCTCCGAACTGGTGGTGACTTCCTGGCACAGCGTGCAGGAAACGCCGCAGGCGATTCTGGAGATCCGCCGCATTCTGCACGCGCAGTTGCAGGCCGAAGCGGCAGGAAGTACGGCGGCCGCGGGACACGGCGCAAATACGTCGCCGTAAGCTCCATGGCGGCATCCATGCCGCCATGGGTCCCAAGACGGTGGGCGGGCAAGGGCCAGTCACGATGGTCGGTGCGCAGAGTGTTCAACCAGCAACCGACAACCTGCGCGATGCAGCATTTTCGTTCTTCAACAAAACCACCAGCCAACTGTCTGGCGTGGTGTCCTCGCCGATTGCGGGACCGTTGGCGGCGAGGACACCGCCATCGAGCTTCCACGGACGGATTCACGGCGTGTCCCGCGAGCGGTGAGGGCACCGCGCCCTCGACCCACTCGGCATTTGGCCTGGACGTCTGACGGCATCGCCAAGACGTGGCCGGGAAATCACTGCACGCACGTAAATACACCTGCACACGCCCGCCCGCCTGACGGGCGGACGGACGGACGCGCGGCAGGTCTGTCAGCCGCTCTTAGCGCGGTGTTGACCAGGCTCGTGCTATCAGGCGGTTCCCTCGAACTCGCTCGAACCAAGGAAGACGCGATGCGCAAGACGTTGTCGGCATTGATTTGGGTTCCCTTGCTATTGGCGGCTTGCAGCCGTGGCGAAGGTCAGAAGACTGCGGCAGACGTTGCAGGCACAAGGCCGCAGGCAACGCAGACCGCAACGCCTGCCAACGATGCGGCACCCGCGACCGATGCGGCAGTGCCCGAATTTCCGGCCATCCCGATGATCGTGGTCCCCGACATCGTCGGCGTGACCCCGGCGCAACGCGCACTGGAAGCCTCGTTGCAGGACGTGCTCGACCCGATCGAAGGCGTCAGCGTGGCGCCCGCGCGTTGTGGCGATGGCGGCACGCTGATCGCCGATGCCGGCATCACCAGCGTCGATGCCCATGGCAACCTGCTGCGTAACGGCGATGGTGGTTTGTTCGATCTCAAGGCCGACGGCAGTGGCACCGCCAACTTCGACGGTGGCTTGATCAGCATCAACGCCGATGGCAGCGGCACCATCAACGGCACCGGCCAGAACGGCGACGATGCGCTCATCGATGTGCAGTCCAATGGCGGCGGCACCTACAACGGCCCGGCCGGTTTGATCAGCCTGGACGGCAAGGGCGCCGGCACCTGGAACAGCAGCAAGAGCGGCCTGATCGACAATCGCGGCGATGGCAGCGGCACCTGGAACGGTCCACGCGGGCTGGTGACCATCAACGCCGATGGGTCGGGTACCTGGAACGGGCCCGAGGGTCTGGTGCAGAACCACGGCGACGGCACCGGCACGGTGGGCACGCCTCCCCGCGAGGTGCGCATGCCGCCGCTGCCCAAGGTGCCGCCGGCCGGCCGCTTCCCGCCGCTGCAGAAGTTCGCCCCGCCCGGTGCGCCCTGCGGTTATCTGATTACCTTGAACGACCGCATCCTGTTCGACTTCGACAAGTCCGACATCCGTCCCGATGCGGCACGCGTGCTCGATACATTGGCCGCTGCGCTCGGCAAGGTGACAGCACAGGACATGCAGGTGCGCGGGCATACCGACAGCAAGGGGGACGACGCCTACAACCAGGCCCTGTCCGAGCGCCGCGCCAACGCCGTGCTTGCCGCGCTGCGTACGCGCGGTACCGCCCAGACGGCCGGTGCGAAGGGCTATGGCGAATCGCAGCCGGTGGCACCCAACACCCTCAACGGGCAGGACAATCCCGGCGGACGGCAGCTCAACCGGCGCGTGGAGATCTTTCTGCGGACGTGAGTGCGGCCCGCTGCCCACGGCATGGATGGCGGGTGCATGGTCACGCTTTTTGGATGGCGAGTAGTGGATGGCGAAACAGGCTGCGGGGGCCGTAGCGCGAGTGCCCGCACTGCGATCCGAGTGGAAATGTCCGCGACCGCGCCGCGGCCCTCGTCTGCGCAGCCCGGCCGCCATTCCAGCTGCGTACTCGCGCAACTGTGCCGAGGTGCGCGCCTGAGGCATGCAGATTTCGGGTCTTGCCCGGGCGTCACCGGGGTGAAACAACCCATCCCCATCATGCGCCGCGCCTGCCTGCAGGCGTGATGCAGGGCTGCTGCATCGCTTTTCCGCTCGTGCCGTCGCACTGTCGGGACGTCCGACGGTGTTGCAGCCCGGCTGTGCTCTGGATGACGGAATGTACGCTCGTTGTTGGCTGCTGCACCGCTTACGAAGCTGCTCAGAGGACATGCAGACGATGTGGACTGCCGTCGTCGACAGGAGCCGGCGCAGCAGGATCGCCGCGCGCGAAGTCGGTGATGTAGGGCAGGGTGCCGGGCCGCAGGGGGCGTTCGCCGGCAAGCGGGAATTGCCGCGGTCCGCAACGGATCGATGCAGCGGGCGCGATGCGATGGGGATCGCGTGGCGCCCGCCGCACTCCACGGGGTACCCTGCGCCGCCGGCAAACGGCGCAACGCATGACGCGCGCATGCCGCGTATCGGTATGCCATCGATGTTCGTCGCAAGCGCGCTGTGGACGTCGTTGGCCGCCACGTTGTTGAGCGGCTGCGCAGCATCGGAACCGCATGCACCGCTGCCGACGTCGGATGCGCGCACGCAGGGCAGCGCCGCAGCAGCGGAACCATCACCCGCGACAGCCACGGCCCACCTCGAGCGCGTGGTGGTGATCTTCCGCCACGGCGTGCGTGCGCCGCTACAGGGCGAAGCAGCGGCGGCACGCTATGCCGACCGGCCCTGGCCGCAGTGGTCCACCCCGGCCAGCCTGCTGACCCCGCGGGGTCGCACGGCAGTGCGCTTGAGCGGGGAGTATCTGCGTCAGTGGCTGGCGGCGCAGGGGCTGCTGCCGTACGCCGGCTGCCCGTCGCCGGGCAGCGTGTCGGTCTGGGCCAACACCGATCAACGCACCATCGACAGCGGCGCGCTGCTGGCCGACGCACTGGCACCCGGCTGCGGCCTGGTCGCCGGCCACCGCGAGGCAGGCAGCGACGACCCGCTGTTCCGGCCGATCGAAGCCGGCGCGGTGGCATTCGACGCAGCCGCTGCCGTGGCATCGATCCAGCGGCAGACCGGCGGCCCGGCCGCCTTGCTGGTAGGCCACGCGGCCGAACTGCAGGCGATGCAGCAGATTCTGGGCTGCCGCCGCACGCCCTGCGATTTTGCCCGCATGCCCTCCACGCTGGCGCCCTCGGCCAATGGGCGGGGCCTGGCCCTGGGCGGGCCGATCGACCTGACCTCCGGCACCGGCGAAGTGCTGTTGCTGCAGTATGCCGATGGCCTGCCGCTGGCGCAGGTCGGCTGGGGCCGCGCCACCCCCGAGCGTCTGGCACAGGTGTCGCGATTGCATGCACTGCTGTTCGATCTCTATGCACGCCCGCACTACATGGCGCAGCGTTCGGGCGCCCCGTTGGCGCGCGCGGTGCTGCAACGGTTCGGAAATGCGCAGGCGCCGAAGGTCTCGCTGTTCGTCGGCAGCGACACGCATATCGCTGCACTGAGCAGCCTGCTGGGCGTGCACTTCCACTTGCCCGGCTACGGCGCCGACGACCCGCCACCGGGTGGCGCGTTGCTGCTCGGCCTGTGGCGCGCGCCAGATGGCACCCAGGTGGTGCGTGCACGTTACCTGGCGCAATCGCTGGACCAATTGCGCACCCTCGCGCCGCTGGATCTGGACCACCCGCCGCTCCAGCAGGAATTGGCGCTGGGCCTGTGTGCACCGGAGCAGCGCACGGCCTGCCCATTGGCGGATTTTGCTACGGCGCTGCAGCAGCAGTTGCAGCTCGATCGGTAGCAACAGGTTCGCGACAACTGTCCTGCGATGGTTTGCATGGCCTGTGACTTCGACCCGTACCCTCACCCCAACCCCTCTCCCGCAGGGAGAGGGGCTTGAGCAGCGGTTGGCGTCGTTGTCCATTCTTCCCCGCGGCACAGTGTCCTCTTTCATGGGGACAAGGTGCCTCGCAGGGGCGGATAAGGGTACGTGCGCAGCCACGTGTTATTCGGCAGGTGGTTGGCTTCGCCCCCGTACCCTCACCCCCAACCCGTCTCCCGCAGGGAGAGGGGCTTGAGCAGACTGCTGGCATCGTTGTCCCTTCTCCCGCAAGGCGGGAGAAGGTGCTCCGTAGGAGCGGATGAGGGCATGTGCGCAGCCAGGTGCTATTCGGCAGGGAGTGGCTTCGCCCTTACCCTCACCCCAACCCCTCTCTGCGCCCCGGCCCGCGCTTGCGGCGCGGGCGCTCCAAGGCACACGCGCCGGTGGCGCGTAAGCCGTGCCTTCTCGCCCCGCGGGGAGAGGGGCTCTATTGCGTCACGCACCTGCACGTACGGGTCCGCCGTCAGCCGACGCATCCGCAACCTGCCACTTCCTGCAGTTGGGCAACCCACCGACAGACCGCCAAAACGCAACCGGGCCGCATCAGCGGCCCGGTCGTCACGCATCGCGCTCGCTCCCGCAGAAGCGGCGTGATTATTTCAGCTTGGCGTCGGCACGCAGGGCGTCGGCGCGGTCGGTCTTTTCCCACGAGAACGAGGTGGCGGAATGCTGCACGCCGGCACCGTCGGTGTAGGTGAAGTCCTTCGGCTTGCGGCCGAAGTGGCCATAAGAGGCGGTCTGCTGGTACATCGGGTGGATCAGGTCGAGCATCTGGATGATGCCGAACGGACGCAGGTCGAAATGCTTGCGAATCAGCTTTTCGATCTGCTCGTCGGCGATCTTGCCGGTGCCGAAGGTGGTGACCGAAATCGAGGTCGGCTCGGCCACGCCGATGGCGTAGGACACCTGCACTTCGCAACGGTCGGCCAGACCCGCGGCCACCACGTTCTTGGCCACGTAGCGCGCCGCATAGGCAGCCGAACGGTCGACCTTGGACGGATCCTTGCCCGAGAACGCGCCGCCGCCGTGACGGGCCCAGCCGCCGTAGGTGTCGACGATGATCTTGCGACCGGTCAGGCCGCAGTCGCCCACCGGGCCGCCGATCACGAACTTGCCGGTCGGGTTGATGTGGAACTTGGTGCCCTTGTGCAGCCACTTGGCCGGCAGCACCGGCTTGAGGATTTCCTCGCGCACGGCTTCGATCAGGTCCTTCTGCTTGATGCCCGGGTCGTGCTGGGTCGACAGCACCACCGCATCGATCGCGGTCGCCGCGCCGTCTTCATAGCGCAGGGTGACCTGCGACTTGGCATCCGGACGCAGCCAGGCCAGCGCCGAGTTCTTCTTCTTGCGGATCTTGGCCTGCTGCTCGACCAGGCGGTGCGAGAGGTGGATCGCCGCCGGCATGAAGCTGTCGGTCTCGTTGGTGGCATAGCCGAACATCAGGCCCTGGTCGCCGGCACCCTGTTCTTCGGGCTTCTTGCGGTCCACGCCCTGGTTGATGTCCGGCGACTGCTTGCCGATCAGGTTGAGCACGCCACAGGTCTCGCCGTCGAAGCCGACGTCGGAGCTGTTGTAGCCGATATCCAGGATCACCTTGCGGGTCAGCGCTTCCAGATCGATCCAGGCGCTGGTGGTCACTTCGCCGGCGACGATCGCAACGCCCGTCTTGACCAGCGTCTCGCACGCCACGCGGGCACGCTTGTCCTGGGCCAGGATGGCATCCAGCACGGCGTCGGAGATCTGGTCGGCGATCTTGTCCGGATGGCCTTCGGAGACCGATTCGGAGGTGAACAGGTAGCTGGACATCAGGCTTATATCCCTTAATTCGGATGAAAAGATGGGTGCGGATGATACACGCCCCGTGTGTCGGTTGCATTGTGCGCCTGAACGCGATGCCGTGGGGTTAAGCCGATGACGGTGGGCGCGGCGCGTCCGGCGCAGGGGCCAACGCATCCACAGCCCCGTGCCGACGAAACGTGGCGGTGGATATTCCCATGCGTGCATGTCGGGCCTGCTAGCATCGGCCGATGGATTCATTGACCCAGATCGTTCTTGGCGGCGCCATCGCCGCTGCCATCGCGCCGCCCGGACAGCGCCGCGCTGCCCTGTTGGCCGGCGCGGCACTGGGCACCTTGCCCGACCTCGACTCGCTGGTGTTGCTGCCGCTGACCGACGACCCGGTCACCCTGATGACCGTGCACCGCAGCGCCAGCCATTCGTTGTTCGTGCTGCCGTTGGTGGGCTGGCTGATCTGGTGGCTGTTCCGGCGCTACGACAACGGGCGCGTGGCCAGTGCACCCACGCGCTGGTTCTGGGCGATCCAGCTGGCGCTGATCACCCATCCGCTGCTGGATGCCTTTACCGTCTACGGCACCCAGCTGTGGTGGCCGCTGCAGCCGCACCCGGCCATGTGGTCGAGCGTCTTCATCATCGACCCGGCGTACACGCTGTGGCTGTTGCTGGCCTGTGCGGTGGCCTGGTTCGCGCGTGCGCGCCCGCTTGCGCAGCGCGCGCTGGTGATCGGGCTGGTGGCGAGCAGTGCGTACCTGGGCTGGTCGCTGATGGCCAAGCACCTGGTCGACCAGCAGGCCGATCGCGCGCTGGCGGCGATGGGGCTGGCCGACGCGCCACGCTTCTCGGTACCCATGCCGTTCAACACCTTGCTGTGGCGCGTGGTGGCGATGACGCCCAGCGGTTATGTGATCGGCGAACGTTCGCTGGTGGCCGACAGCGGCCCGATGCAGTTCCGCGGGTTCTCCAGCAATACCCAGGCACTGGGCGAAGTGGCCCGGTTCGATTCGGTACGCAGGCTGACCTGGTTCAATCGCGGCTTCATGCGCGCACGCCTGGTCGATGACGACCTGATGCTCAGCGACCTGCGCATGGGCCTGGAGCCGGACTACAACTTCAATTTCGTCGTGGCCCATCGCGAGGACGGACAGTGGCAGCCGATCGTGCCGAGGCAGGTGCAGGCGGCGTATCGCGCACCGGTGGCCCGCGACCAGATCGGTGCGGTGCTGGCGCAGATGTGGCGCCGCATCTGGCAGGCGCCAAGCGGCACGACGCTGACCGGTGACCTGGACACGGCCGGGACGCCGGCCGCCGCACCTGTTCCGAACGCTCAATAGACCGTGGCGCGGGCCTGCACGAACGAGTAGAAGAACACCGCATTCGGGTCGCTTTGCACCTGCGCCAGTTCGCCGCGCATGCCCTCCACGGTGTCTGCGTCGACGGCGCCGGCCTGCAGCAGCTGATCGGCCGCCGACAGCAGCACTTCTTCCCAGAACCCGATCATGGTCTTGCGCCGGCCGGGCTCGCGGTTGTCCAGATGCAGGGTCTTGATCTGCGTGTGCACATCGCGGAAGCCGCCGGCCAGCAGCAGGTTGCCCAGCTTGGCACCGACGAACGGGTCGCCGCCCTGGTCATGCTGGAAGTCGTTGAACGCCATCCAGTAGCGCCACAGGTTGGGCGAGTACGGGTGCAGCAGGAACGAGGCATTCATCACCTCGGTCACGTAGACCGGCGCGCCGGGCAGCAACACGCGGCGCACTTCGTTGAGTACGCGCGCCGGCGAGGGCACGTGTTCGAGCACCCAGCACAGGAAGGCCGCATCGAACTGGCGCGCCTCGAATGGCAGGTCGCCCGCATCGGCCTGCTGCAGCGTGTAGCGCTCGCGGCACCACGCCAACCGTTCAAGGTTGGCCCGCGCCGCGCCCAGTTGCGCCTCGCTCAGGTCCACGCCGGTGACGTGCAGGTCGGGAAACCGGCGCAGCAGGATCTCGGTCTGCGCGCCGACCCCGCTGCCCACTTCCAGCAGGCGCCGCGCGCCGCTGTAGTCGACCTCGTTGAACAGGGTCGTTTCCAGCAGCCGGGCCTGCTTGAGCAGGCGCGCCTGTTCGGTGGCAGAAAATCCGTGCAGGTAGGTCGAGGAGTCGTGCGGTGCGCTCATGTGTGCAGCTCCAGCAATGCAGGAAAACTCAGGCAGCGTCCGACAATTCTGGCGCCACGCCGGCAATCAAGGCATCGAAGTAGTCGCGCGTCAGCGCCAGTTGTGCCTCCGGCGTCTCGGCGCGATTGACCACCGCGCGGAAGTCGGCGCTTTGCGGGTGATCCTTCGCATACCAGCCCAGGTGCTTGCGGGCGATGCGCACGCCCTGCGGCTGGCCGTAGAACGCGTGCAAGGCCTCCAGATGCCCCAACAGCGTGTCGCGCACAAATGCCAGCGACGGCGGCGGCAACAGCTCGCCAGTAGCCAGATAGTGCGCCACCCCGCCAAAAATCCAGGGGCGGCCCTGCGCGGCGCGGCCGATCATCACCGCATCCACGCCGGTCTCGCGCAGCACCTGGGCGGCCTTCTGCGGCGAATCGATATCGCCGTTGGCGATCACCGGGATCTGCAGCGCCGCCTTGATCTGCGCGATCGTCGCGTACTCGGCGCTGCCGGTGTAATGCTGGTCGCGGGTACGCCCGTGCACGGCGAGTGCGGCAATCCCACAGTCCTGCGCGATGCGAGCGATGGTGGGGCCGTTGCGATGGTCGCAATCCCAGCCGGTGCGGATCTTCAAGGTCACCGGCACATCCACCGCCTGCACCACCGCGCGCAGGATGCGCGCCACGAGCGCTTCATCGCGCATCAATGCCGAGCCGGCCCAGGCATTGCACACCTTCTTGGCCGGGCAGCCCATGTTGATGTCGATCAGCTGCGCACCGTGGTCCACGTTGTAGCGGGCCGCCTCGGCCAGTTGCTGCGGCTCGGTGCCGGCGATCTGCACGCTGATCGGGTCCGGTTCGCCGGCATGGTCCATGCGGTGCAGCGATTTGCGCGTGCCCCAGAAGCGCGAGTCGGAAATGGTCATCTCCGACACCGCCAGCCCGGCGCCAAGCCGCTTGCACAGCAAGCGGAACGGCTTGTCGGTGACGCCGGCCATGGGCGCGAGAATCACCTTGGGGGCGATGGAGTAGGGGCCGATCTGCATGGGGGCATTGTAGCTGGGTGGGAAATCGGGAATGGGGAATCGGGAAAGCGTTTCCGGCCTTCGGTCCTGCACGATGCTGTGCGGGTCGCGCGACTAGATAGAACGAGGGCGGTGAACCTGTTGGCTGACCGTACCCTCACCCCAACCCCTCTCCCGCTGGGAGAGGGGCTTCTATTCCTTCTCCGCCTCGTGGGTAGGAGAGCAGCTCCTATTCCTTCACTCGGGAGTAAGAGAACAGGGTCTCTTCCTTCTCCGCGTCGGAGTAGGAGAGCAGCTTCTATTCCTTTCGCGAGTGGGAGCAGCTTCTATTCCTTCTCCCGTCGGGAGAAGGTGGCGCGTCAGCGCCGGATGAGGGTACGGGCGCCCGACGCTGCATCACGCCTCATTCCCTGGCATCACACCTGATTCCTGTACCCGACGCTTTCCGACGAAGGCGACCGAAGTTCCTGCAGCAGCAGAGCTCGCAGCGCCCGTCGGCAGCCACGTCTCAACCTGCGGTCCCCAGCGCAAAACAGTCTCAACATGCACGCCAAACCCCTGAACGCAGAAGGCGACCGCATCGCTGCCGTCGCCTTTGTCGATCGCTTGACGCGTGCGGCTTACACAGCCACGTCAGGCAGCATCCGCGGCATCGAGGTGGCCGCGCCTTCCACTTCGGTGGAGCGCGCTGCGTAGCGGGTGGCAAAGCGCACGTGGGTGATGAAGCTCGCCCCCGGCGACTGCGCCAGCGAGGCGACCAGTGCGCCGTTGAAGGCGTCGCCGGCACCGGTGGTGTCCACCGTCTGCGCGCTTTCGGCGCCCACGCGGTAATGCGCGGCAGTGTCGCCGCGCAGCTGTTCGTCGGCGTGCGAAATGAAGGCGCCCACCGCGCCCAGCGTGACCACCACGGTCCCGCCCGGCAGCAACTTGCGGCATAGCGAGTGCAGCGTGTTGCCATCCAGCGCCGCGACATCGTCGGCGTTGATGCGCTCGCCGACGTGGCGGCCGAGCAGCGCGGCGAATTCGGTTTCGTTCGGGGTCAGCACGTCCGACAGCTTGAGCAGGCCGATGGAGGTCGGCGCATTGGCGGGCGCGGCGTTGAGCACGGTCAGCACGCCGCATTCGCGTGCAAGCGCCAGTGCCGATTCGACGGTTTCCGCCGGCGATTCCAGCTGTGCCAGCAGCACACGTGCCGAGGCCACCAGCGCGCGCTGGTTGTCGACAAAGGCCGCACTCAGCACCGAGTTGGCGCCGGCACCGATCACGATGGTGTTGCGGCCATGACCGTCCACATAGATGCCACCGGTGCCGGTGGGCTCGTTGCTGGGCTCGGCGATCAGCGCAAAGCCGTCGTGTGCAGCCAGCGAGCGCGCCAGCGCACCGCCGGCATCGTCGCCCAGCGCGCACAGGAAGTGCGTCCTGGCACCGGCACGTGCGGCCGCGACCGCCTGGTTGAACCCCTTGCCACCGGGCCCGGTGCTGTAGCGGCCGGCGATGGTGGCACCTGGCGCCGGCAACACGTCGCAGCGCCACACGTGATCGACATTGAAAGACCCGACAACGACGACCGAACTCATAAATACCTGCTTGCTTGAATGACTTGAATGAAACGTGGCGTGCGGCGATTAGACCGTGACGCCGATGAACCCGCGCCGCCTCAACCGAAGTGCGAGAGCACCCCGGCAATGGTAGCGGTCATGAAGGTGGCGATCGAACCGCCGAGCACCGCACGCAGGCCGAATTTGGCCAGATCGTGACGACGTTCCGGCGCCAGCCCGCCAATGCCGCCGATCTGGATCGCGATCGAGCTGAAGTTGGCAAAACCGCACAGGGCATACGTGGCAATCAGACGGCCTTCTTCGCTCAGGCTCACGCCGGCCACCTGGCCCTTCACGATCTGCGACAACTCGGTGTAGGCGACGAACTCGTTGATCACCACCTTCTGGCCGATCAACGAACCGACCGTGGTCGCGTCCGCCCAGGGCGTGCCGATCACCCAGGCGACCGGTGCCAGCACATAACCGAAGATCGTCGACAGGTTGGTCGGCCGGCCCAGCGCGGCAGCCGCGCCGGTGACCTCGCCCAGCCAGGTCAGCGGCGCGTTGATCAAGGCGATCAGCGCGATGAAGGCCAACAGCATCGCACCGATGTTCAGCGCCAGGCGCAAACCGTCTCCGGCTCCGGCCGCCGCCGCGTCGATGATGTTGCTGGTGGTCTTTTCCACTTCCATCTTGACCGTGCCGCGGGTCAGCGGGGTGCCGGTTTCCGGCACCAGCAGCTTGGCCACCACCAGGGTGGCCGGTGCGGCCATGATGCTGGCGGCGAGCAGATGCTTGGCATAGAACGCCTGCTGCGCGGGGTCGCTGCCGCCGAGCATGCCGACGTAGGCGGCCAGTACGCCGCCGGCGATATGCGCCATGCCGCCGATCATCATCGTCAGCAGTTCGGACTGGGTCATCTTGGGGATGTACGGGCGCACCGTCAGCGGGGCTTCGGTCTGGCCGATGAACACGCTGGCGCACACGCTGGTGGTTTCCGCGCCGGACACGCGCATCACCTTGGTGATCGCCCATGCCATCGCCCGCACCACCACCTGCATCACGCCCAGGTGATAGAGCACGCCCATCAGCGCAGAGAAGAAGATGATGGTGGGCAGCACCTGGAACGCGAAGATGAAGCCGTAGCTTTCGATGTTCATCAGGCTGCCGAAAATGAAGGTGGAGCCTTCATTGACGAAGCTCAGCACCTTCACAAAGCCCTTGCCCAGCGAATCGAACACATCGCGTCCGCCCGGCACCAGCAGCACCAGCGAGGCGAACGAGATCTGCAGCAGCAGGCCGGTGCCGACCAGCTTCCAGTCGATCGCGCGGCGGTTGCTCGAAAACAGCCAGGTGATGCCGATGAGCACCGCCAGACCGAACAGGCCGAAACCGATCCTTCCCAAACCTTCGACCATTCCAATCCCCGGGGCTGCTGACGGCAAAACGAGAAGCCTAGAGCAGGGGGTGTCGGCGGGCAAGGCGAGCGGCATTCAGACGGCCGTCACAGGCTTGCGCACAGCCCCGGCCCGGTAAACTGCGCAAGCCGGTCCGGGGCAGGTGCCCCGGAGGTTGCAGGAGTTCGCCATGCTTTACCGTCGTCTGGGTTCCACCGGGCTGCAGCTGTCGGCGTTGTCGTTCGGGGCCTGGGTCACCTTCGGCAAGCAGATCGGGCGCGGCGAAGCGCGCAACCTGATCGCCGCGGCCTGGGACAACGGCATCAATTTCTTCGACAACGCCGAGGTCTATGCACGCGGCCGCGCCGAAGAGGTGATGGGCGATGTGATCGCCGATCTGCGCCTGCCGCGCGACGGCTACTGCGTGTCGAGCAAGGTGTTCTTCGGTGCGGTGGACAGCCCGCGCCCGACCCAGCGCGGGCTGTCGCGCAAGCACGTCACCGATGCCTGCCACGCCGCGCTCAAGCGCCTGCGCGTGGACTATCTGGATCTGTATTTCTGCCACCGGCCCGACCTGGACACGCCGGTCCAGGAAACCGTGCGCGCCATGGACGCGCTGATCCGCCAGGGCAAGGTGCTGTATTGGGGCACCTCCGAGTGGAGTGCCGACCAGGTGCACGCGGCCATCGCCATCGCCGAGCAGGAGCACCTGCATGCGCCGGCGATGGAGCAGCCGCAGTACAACCTGCTGCATCGCCAGCGGCTGGAACACGAGTACGCACCGCTGTGCGAGCGCGGGCTGGGCACCACCATCTGGTCGCCGCTGGCCTCGGGCCTGCTCACCGGCAAATACAACCAGGGCGTGGACGCGGACAGTCGCCTGGGCCAGCCGGGCAACGCCTGGTTGCAGGAAGAGGTGTTTGGGGCAGCGGAGTCGCGCCGCGTCGAGCGCGTACGGGCCTTCTGCGCCCTGGCCGCCGAACTGGGCCACGCGCCCGCACGGCTGGCCATCGCCTGGTGCCTGCGCAACCCGCACGTGTCCAGTGTGATCCTCGGTGCCAGCCGGGTCGCCCAACTGGAAGAAAACCTCGGCGCCCTGGAGACGCTCGCGCAGATGGACGCAGCCGGATGGGAGCGGGTGGACGCGGTCACACGGTGACGCGAAGCACCGCTACCGATTGATCTGGTCAATTGAGAGCGATGAGGTGATGCAAAGATCCAGCCATTCAGATGAGAATGGCTCTTGATCATTAAATGAGAATGGTTATTATTTGTCTGGCCAACCGACTGGAGATCCAGATCATGACCGCTCATCCCGTACTGCTCCGCTCCGAACCGGTCAACCTGCGCGACCGCGCCGCGCCGCGTGCTGTGCCTGCCGAAGACCTCATCAGCAGCGAGGCGCTGCTCAAGGGTCGCCGCGAAGTGCTGATCCAGCATGGCGACCGTGTGTATCGCCTGCGCCACACCAGCAACGACAAGCTCATTCTCACCAAGTAACCCTGGCAGCGCGCCCGGCTGCGCCCCCCACGCGGGCGCGGCCGTACGATGCTGAAGGGCAGCGCAGGCGCGCCCTCGCGCTAGTGTCCAGGGCACCGCTGCAACAGCAGCGCTTCAGTGCTGTCGATTTGCACCAACGCACCGGCTGACGGATGCGGCATCACCGCTGCGGGCGCTGCCGCCGCCGTCCGCCATTCCGTTCTCCCTCGGCTGCCGCACGCGGCGTGTCGCTGCGCGCAAGGGCCGGGGTCTCCCACAAAGGTTCTTGAATGATCCGCCTGCATCCGCTGGTGGCCGCGCTGTCGCTTGCGCTGCCTGCAGTTCCGTTGTGTGCCCATGCTGCCGACGCAGATGCCGGCGGCGAGCCGGCGCGTGAGGTGCACGATTTCGACCGCCTGCAGGTCACCGCCACGCGCACCCAACGGGCGTTGGTCGACGTGCCGGGCACAGTGGACGTGATCGACCGCGAGCAGCTGGACAACCAACTGGTGCGCGAACTCAAGGATTTGTTTCGCTATACGCCCGGTGTGTCGGTCACCACCAACAGCGGCCGCTTCACCGGTGCCAGCGGCATCCGCGTTCGTGGCCTGGACGGTAACCGCGTGGCGATCCTGGTCGACAACGTGCCGGTATCGGATACCTTCGCGTTTGGCAGCTATCTCAATGCCAACCGTAACTTTGTCGATCTGGAAACGCTCAAGCGCGTGGAAGTGGTGCGCGGGCCGGCCAGCGCCTTGTACGGGTCCGATGCGCTGGGCGGTGTGGTGGCCTTCGTCACCAAGGATCCATCCGATTATCTGACCGACGATACGTCCAGCTACGTCGGCCTGAAGTTCGGCTACGAAGGCGACTGGAACGGGCTGTTTGCCGGCGCCACCGGCGCCTTCGGCGGCGAGCGCTGGAGCGGGATGGTGGCCGTTGCGCACCGTCAGGGCCAGGAGGCGCAAAACCAGGGGGACATCCGCAGCCGCGATTTCACCCGCACTGCAGCCAACCCGCAGCAGGTCGACGGCCGCAGCGTACTGACCAAGCTGGTGTATGCGCCAAGCGCACGACAGCGTTTCAAACTCACGGTCGAAGGCAACGAAGACTACGGCAGCATCGATGCGCTCACCAGCATCGACACGCGTTCGCCAATCGCATCGTTGCGCATCCTGTCGCAGGTGGGGCGCGACCATCAAACCCGTGCGCGGGTGTCGCTGCGGCACGAGATCGATGCGCTGGATTCCGCACTGGCCGACGATCTGCAGTGGCAGATGTATCGCCAGGACAGCGAGAGCCTGCAGCGCACCAACGAGTTGCGCGGCAACAACACCCGCCGCCATAACGAACACACCTTCGACCAGCGTGTTTACGGCCTGCTGGTCAACGCCCACAAAGCCATCGACACCGGCACGCTTCGCCACGAAATCACCTATGGCCTGGACGGCACCTGGACCGACACGCGTGCCAAGCGCGATGGCTATTCGGTCAACCTGGCCAATGGGGCAGTCACCAATCGGGTCGGCCAGGACGTGTTTCCGGTACGCGATTTCCCGACCAGCGAAACCACCAAGCTCGGGTTGTATGCGCAGGACGAAATCGGCCTGCTCGATGGCCGCCTGTCGCTGACGCCGGGCGTGCGCGTGGACTATTTCCGGCTGTCGCCGCAGGTGGACGACATCTTCCGCGAAGACAATCCCGGCGTTGCCGCCGCGACCATCGACCAAACCCAGGTCTCGCCCAAGTTCGGCGCGGTGTGGCGGTTCTCCGATGCATGGTCGGCGTACGCCAACTACGCGCATGGCTTCCGCGCGCCGCCGTACAACGACGTCAATATCGGCTTCACCAATCTGCAGGGGCGCTATACCGCCATCGCCAACCCGGACCTGAAAGCGGAAACCAGTCGCGGTGGTGAACTGGGGCTGCGCTTCAACGACGCGCTCGGTTATCTCGGCCTGGCGGTGTACTACACCGATTACCGCGATTTCATCGAGTCCAATGCGCCAGCCGGGGTCAACGCCGATGGTTTCATGGTGTTCCAGTCGCGCAACGTGGACGATGTGGTGATCAAGGGCGCGGAGGCACGCGGCGGCCTGGATCTCGGGGTGCTGGCCGGCTGGCAGGGCTGGTCGTTGAACAGTGCGGTTGCCTATTCGGAAGGCGACAACCTGACCGACAACACGCCGCTCAACTCGGTGGATCCGCTGCGCGGCACGCTCGGCGTGGCCTTCGACAGCGACAGCTGGGGCGCAGAGCTGATCGGCAGCTTCGTCGCGCGCAAGCGGCGCCCCCAGTTGGCAAGCTATTACACCCCGGCCGGCTACGCCACGCTGGACCTGATGGGGCACTGGGAGTTCGCACCCGGCGCCAGGCTCACCGCCGGCCTCTTCAATCTGGCCGACCGCCGCTACGTGGACTGGAATGCACTGCCCAACGGCACGCTGGCCGGCAGCACGGTGGTGGACCGCTTCACCGGCGCCGGGCGCACCGCCGCGGTCAGCCTGGCCGTGAGCTGGTAGCGGCCATGCCCATCGCCCGCACACCGCCGGTGTCGTCGCATGCACGCGCTACCGCCGCGGCGCTGCCGCGTCCGCCGCAGTTGTCGGCGTTGGGGACGGTGCTGTGCCTGTACCGCCCTGCGCTGGGCAATGAACTCGATGGCTGGCAGCGCGCGGTCGATGCGGCCGCCTTGCGACAGGTCGATAGCGAGGGCGTGCGCGAGAGCGTGTGGTTCTTCGATGCCGACGGCCACTGCTGCTGGCGGTTGTACCTGTTGCCGGACAGCGACTTCCTGAGTTGGGACCGGCTGGTTTCGCGCTTGCCGTCCGTACCGGACGACACCCAGGGCCTGGGCGTGGGCGAGCGCCTGTGGCGGCGGCTGGCCGGACGCATGCGCGGCGAGAGCTGGCGGTTGAGCGCGCTGCGGCTACACCCGGCGGGCGGGCGCGCGCAACCCCTGGCGGCGAGCCTTGCGACCGTGTCGGCGTTGGGGGCGGAGGTCGCCGCACGGCTTGCGCGGGAAGAAGGCATCGACGGTCGCGTGGCCGTGGACGATTGCTGCTGCGCGCGCGCTGCCTCGTCGCGCGCGGCGCAGGCCGACGCGCGCGGTGCCGATCCCATCGCCATGACCGCTGCGCTGCTGCGCCTGCGCCGCTGACATCCCCGTCATCACCACCGAGAGTTCCGATGAGTCGATTCGTTCCCCCTTGTCTTGCCCTGACCCTGAGCCTGTTACCCGTGGTCGCCGCTGCAGCGACAGATGCCGAGCGCGATCGCCAGAGCATCCTGGCGATGCAGGGCGAATACGCGGTGGATTTCGCCTTCGACGAAACCGTGTTGCTCAAGCCCGGCTACGAGCGCGCCTCGGCGATGCGCAGCGGTGCGAGCGAGGTGGTCATCGTGGTCGAGGACAGCCCGCGAAAGATCGTGTTGCAGCACCTGCTGGTGGATGAGAAGACCAAGCACGTGACCAAGCACTGGCGGCAGGACTGGGTCTATCAGGCGCCGCAGCGGTTCGAGTTCAGTGCGGACCAGACCTGGCAGGTGCGTGCGGTGCCGGCCGCCACGACCACCGGTGCGTGGACCCAATGCGTGTTCGAAGTCAGCGATGCGCCACGCTATTGCGGTACCGGCCGCTGGGACTACGCCGATGGCCACCCGACCTGGACCAGTGACTTGAGCTGGCGCCCGTTGCCGCGCCGCGAGTACACCAAGCGCAGCGACTACAACGCGCTCTCGGTGATCAATCGGCATACCCTCACGCCCAATGGCTGGACGCACGAACAGTTCAACACCAAGGTGCTGCGCAAGCCCGGCGGCAGCCAGGAAGCGATCGCACGCGAGTTCGGCTTCAACGACTACCGCAAGACCACCGAGGTCGATTTCGCTCCGGCCTATGCCTACTGGAAGGGCACGCAGGATTACTGGGCCAAGGTGCGTGCACGCTGGGCCAGATTTCTGGACACACCGCCGGGCCTGCACCTGAAGTCCAAGCCCGATGGCATGGCGATGATCATGCCGATGTTCGAGCAGGCCGAAGCTGTGCAAGCGGGCAAGCGGATCAAGGACGCGCAGATCGATGCAGTGTTTGCGCAATGGGTGGAAGCGGCGAACTAGCCAGCCCAGGTTGTAGGAGCGAACCCGGGCGCGACGCGGCATTCCCGACACGCTATCGCGTCGCGCCCCGGGACGCTGCTGCGAGGTCGCGCCCTGGTGCGCTCCTACGGGCGAGGCGGGGGCTGGTTGCTCAAAGGGCCATTACTCCTTGAACATCAAAAACGCCGCCACCAGGATCAGCCCGAATGCGGCCCAGTGATTCCATTTCAGCGACTGGCCCAGGTAGAACGTCGAGAACCCGGCAAACACCAGCAGCGTGATCACTTCCTGCATGCCCTTGAGCTGCGGCGCCGAGTACACCGCGCTGCCCAACCGGTTGCCCGGCACCTGCAGGCAGTATTCGAAGAACGCAATGCCCCAGCTGACCAGGATCGCGATCATCAGCGGGGTGCTCTTGTACTTCAGATGCCCGTACCAGGCGAAGGTCATGAACACATTGCTGGCGAGCAGCAACAGGACCGGATACAGGTAGGCAGTGAACGACGCGGTGGGCATGACGGCAGACGGCAGCGACGGGGCCGGCAGCATAAGCCAGACCCGTTAAGCGCACGCGACCGTTCCGATGAGCCCGGCAGGCAGGCTGAGGCTGGTCAGGGACGGCCCGACATGGCTGCATGCAGCCCAGTCAGGCATCAACCCCGGCTGCGCATCGCCGCCGCCGGGGCAGAGCCGCTAGCGTTGCATGCCCCAGCGTCGCACGGTGAGCCGCTCGATCGCCTGGAACACCACGCCCTCCACCAGCAGGCCCAGCACGATCACCATGGCCAGGCCGGCAAACACCTTGTCGGTGTAAAGCTCGTTGCGGTTCTGGAAGATGTACCAGCCCAGCCCGCCCTGACCGGAGGTGGCGCCGAACACCAGCTCGGCGGCGATCAGGGTGCGCCAGGCGAACGCCCAGCCGATCTTCAGGCCGGACAGGATCGCCGGCAGCGCCGCCGGAATCAGCAGCTGCGCCACATAGCGCGGCCCACGCAAGCCGTAGTTGCGGCCGGCCATGCGCAGCGTGTCGGGCACCGCCTGAAAGCCGGCGTAGGTGGTCAGCGCCAGCGGCCACAGCACCGAGTGCACCAGCACGAACACCAGGCTGCCGGTGCCCAGCCCGAACCACAGCAGGGCCAGCGGCAACAGCGCGATGGCCGGCAGCGGGTTGAACATGGCGGTCAGTGTGCCAAGCACGTCGCGGCCCCAACGGGTGGAGGCGGCCACGGCGGTCAGCACGAACGCCAGCACCACGCCCAGCGCGTAGCCCTGCGCCAGCACCCGCAGTGAAGCGCCCACCCGGCGCAGCAGTTCGCCCGACAGCAGGCCGTCGTAGAACGCGCGCGCGGTCTGTAGTGCGCTTGGCAGCATCAGATCGTCGCCGACCACGCGCGCGGCGACCTCCCAGGCCGCTCCAAGGACCAGTAGCACCACGGCCTTGCGCAGCCAGGCCGGCGCCTGCCAGCGGATCGGCGCAGCGGCGGTCAACAGGGCCGGGTCCAGTGGCTGCAGCGTCAATTCGTATTCCGCGCGCACCGGTGGAATCGGCGGCAACGTGGTGGCGGGCGAGCGGCTCATGGCAGCGCCTCACGCTGCAGTGGCGCATTGCGACGCAATGGCGCCACCTTGTCGTCGTCCAGGGTGTCGTCGGGCAGATCGAACAGCAGCCGGTGAATCCGTTGCGCGGTCTGCTGAAACGCCACGCTACCGGCGCTATGTGGCCCGAAGGCATGCGCGTTGAGCTCGGCGCGCACCTGGCCCGGGTGCGGCGACAGCAGCAGCACACGGTTGCCGACCACCAACGCCTCTTCGATGGAATGAGTGACGAACAACAGCGTGAAGCGCGATTGTTCCCAGAGCTCCAGCACCTGCTCCTGCATGCGCGAACGCGTCAGCGCATCCAGTGCCGCGAAGGGCTCGTCCATCAGCAACACGCGTGGACGCATCGCCAGCGCGCGCGCAATGGCGACGCGCTGCTTCATGCCGCCGGACAAGGTGTGTGGGTAGGCCTCGGCAAACGCGCTCAGCCCGACCTGGGCCAGACTCTCGTCCGCCCGTTCGCGTGCTTCGGCGCGCGACAGCGTGCGCGCCGCCCGCAGGCCAAAGATCACGTTGTCGCGCACGCTCTTCCAGGGCGCCAGCTGATCGAATTCCTGAAACACCACCACCCGATCCGGCCCCGGCCCGGTCACCGCCTGTCCGTCCAGACGGATCTGCCCCTCGCGCGGGCCGACGAAGCCGGCCACCGCCTTGAGCAGGGTGGATTTGCCGCACCCCGATGGCCCCAGCAGCACGAAACGGTCGGCTTCATGCACATCGAAGCGCACCCGATGGGTGGCGCGCACCACCCGCTGGGCGGAGGCGTATTCCAGGCTGACATGATCGACCTGCAGCAAGGGCGTGCTCATCGCTCAGCTCCCGCCCGCAACCAGCGGGTCGTCGAAGAAGTAGTCGCTGACCTTGGCCGGTGCCTGCTTGATCGCCCCGCTGTGCTGCATGAACTTGCCCAGCTTCAACGTGTTTTGCGGCGCCACGGTGAACTGCACCTTGGGGTCCTTGAGGATCTGCAGCACCAGCGCGCGGTCGATCCCCGAGCCATTGCGGCGCAGGAAGATATCCGCCGCCTGATCCGGATGCGCGGTGACGAACTTGGCTGCCTGGTCCAGTGCGGCGACGAAGGCGCGATAAGTCTTGGGATTGTCGCGGCGGAATTTTTCGGTGGCGTACAGCACTGTCGCCGACGACGGGCCGCCCTCGATGTCGTAGGAACTGGTCACGATATGCGCGGCCGGGTTGCGCGCCAGCTCCTGCTCCTGGAACGGCGGGCTGGCGAAATGCGCGGTGATTTCAGTGCGGCCACGGATGATCGCCGCCGCCGCATCCGGGTGCGGCAACGCCACCTGCAGCGGATCGAGCTGATGGGTGCCCTTGTCGCCCCAGCGCTGTTGCGAGGCATGCTGCAGAAAACGCGACTGCACCGACACGCCGGTGGCAGGCACCGCAATGCGGTCCTGCGGGGTGAAATCGCCGATGCTCTTGATGCGTGGGTTATTGCTGATCAGGTAGTACGGAAAATTGCCCAGCGAGGCCACCCCACGCACATTCTGCCGGCCGCGCGTGCGGTCCCAGATGGTGAACAATGGTCCCACGCCGGCACCGGCGATATCGATCGCCCCGGTGAGCAACGCATCGTTGACCGCTGCGCCACCGGAGAGCTGCAGAAACTGCACGTCGATGTCGACACCGGCGGCCTTGCCCTGCTGCTCGATCAACTTCTGGTCCTGCGCCACATCCAGCAGCAGATAGACGATGCCGAATTGCTTGGCGATGCGCAGCTTGCCTTCGGCCTGCGCCTGCGGGCTATGCAGCAGCGGCAAGGCGGCCAGAAACAGCAGCGCGATGGGCCGCAAAAAGCGTCGGCGCTGCGAAGGTGCGTGAGAAGTGACAGTCAAACGCATGCGGCGCTCCGGTCGATGAGGGGGGAGGGCAGGCGCGCGCTCAGAACGGCGCATCGCCTTCGATGGTGGTGCGGTTGAGACGGCGACGCAGGTGATCGGGCGTACCGGCGGCCAGATGCATGACCGAGCGGTTGTCCCAGAACACCATGTCATGCGGCTGCCAGCGATGCCGGTACACCAGCGCCGCGCGCGTGCTGTGCGCAAACAAGGTCTGCAACAGCGCCCGGCTTTCGTCCTCGGGCAGGCCGACGATGCGGGTGGTGAAATGCTCGCTGACGAACAACGCTTTCTGGCCGGTTTCCGGATGCGTGCGCACCACCGGGTGCTGCACGGGCGTCACTTCGGCAATCTGCTCTGGCGTCAGTGCCGGCCGCCACGGATTGCGCGCGCGCAGCTCTTCGTACTTGGCCAGATAACTATGTTCGGCGCGCAGGTCCTGCACCGTGCGCTTGAGCGCGTCGGGCAGCGTTTGCCACGCCAGGTGCTGGTTGGCGAAGAGGGTATCGCCGCCCTCGCTTGGCAGCTCCTGCGCGTGCAGCAGCGAACCCAGGCTCGGGGTCTGCTTGTAGGACAGATCCGAGTGCCAGTAATGCCCGGCATCGCCCAGGCCGATCGGCTCGCCGTTTTCCTTGATGTTGGACACCACCAGCACTTCCGGGTGCCCGCGCAGCTGGAAATTGCGCAGCACATGGATCTGCAACGGCCCGAAGCGACGGCTGAAATCCACCTGCTGCGCCGGGGTGATGCGTTGATCGCGGAACACCAGCACGTGGTGATCCAGATGCGCCCGATGGATGCGCGCGAACGTAGCCGCGTCCAGCGGTTGCGACAGATCCAGCCCGATCACCTCTGCGCCCAGTGGCGCATCGAACGGCACGATCCGCACGCCTGACGCAGCCGCGGTGGTGGCATCGGCACGCGGCGGTTGCACACGCGGGGCGGAGCGACTGCTGGCCATGACCTTGGCACCTCGACAACGGCAAAGGCCGCCAACGGCGACCGGACTGGTCACTCTAGGCAGTCATGCCGTCGCTGCGAACGTACGATTGGCAAGGTGCTTATGCGCTGCGGGTATATGAAATGCGCCACCTACATCGTGCTTCGCCCGCCGCAGATACCGTTGCGCCGATTCCCGCGTTGCCGTCAGACGGCGCAGCACATGCCGTCGTCAGCCAGCACGGCGTGCCCGCGCGCCGAGGGCGGCCGCAGAACGGAGCGCGCACCGTCAGACGGGCGCGGACGGCGTGCAGGAAACGCTGTGTACCAGTGTTACATGCGGATCCCGAACACCGGCCGCGCCCGCCTGAGATCTGCGCAGTAGTCTGGTTGGCTGCTCTTATTCGCTGCGTAACGCCAACGCCGGTGGCGTGGACAGGATGCGACGGGTGCCTGACCAGCCGGCCAGCAGGCTCAGGGCGAGCCCGAATGCGCCGCCCAGCAGCAGACGCGGCCAGTCCGGTGCCAGTGCGATCTCGAAGGCCTGTTGTCCGACCAGCGCGCCGATCACCGCCGCCGCCATTACCGCCAGCCCCGCCGCCAGCAGCCCCAGCGCACCAAATTCCACCAGCACTGCGCCGCGTAGCTGCCCGCGGCGCGCGCCCAGCGTGCGCAGCACGGCACTGTCGTAGCGGCGCTCGCCGGCGGTGGCCTGCAGCGCCGCCAGCAGCACCAGCACACCGGCGAGCAGGCTGAAGCCCATCACCAGTTGCACCGCCTGTGCCACCTGGTCGATCACGTCGCGCACGCGGCCCAGGATGGCATCGATATCCAGCACCGAGATGTTGGGGTAGTCGCGGCTCAGCGACGCCAGCTTGGGGGCACTGCCGGGCGGCAGGTGGAAGGCCGAAATCAGGTTGTACGGCGCATCGCCGACTGCGCCCTCATTGAGCAGCAGGAAAAAGTTGACCCGGAACGAATCCCAATCGGCCTTGCGGATGCTGGTGACGGTAAAACTGCGTTGCTGTTCGCCCAGCAGCAAGGTGATGCGGTCACCGAGTTTGAGCTGGTAGCGCTGTGCCCAGCCTTCTTCCACCGAGGCTTCCGCTGCAGTGCTGTCGGCTGCCCAGAACTTGCCCCGCAACAGCGTATTGGCCGGCGGAAATGCATGCCGCCAGGAAAAATTGACCGGGCGGTTGTCGCCGTCGCCATCGTCGGCCGGGTCGCGGTCACCGCGCACCGGCGACTTGTCGTTGATGGCGACCAGGCGTCCGGTGGAAAACGGCTCCACTGCTGCGTTGTCCACGCCCAGGCCGTGCAATGTCTGCAGCACCGGCTCGGTCTGCTCGGGCTGGATATTCATCAGGAAGTAGTTGGGCGTATCGGCCGGGAGGCGGTCGCGCCACTGGCCGAGCAGGCCGGGGCCGACCACGGCCAGCAGCAACAGCGCGCACAAGGACAGCGACAGCCCGACCAACTGCACCACGCTTAGCCCGCGTCGTCGTGTCAACGAGGCCAGGCCCAGCTTCCAGGAACCGCGCAGGCGGTGCTGGATCGGCCGCAGCAGCGCGAGCAGGCCAAGGCCCAGTATCATCGCCACCAGCGCCAGCGCCGCCAGCCCACCCAGCACCCAGCCAGCCAGCACCAGGTTGCCGGTGGCATACACGGTCAGCGCCAGCGTCGCGGCCAAGGCTGCGCCATACACCAGCAACGAGCTCGGCGGCACGGCTGCAAAACTGCGGTTGAGCACGCGCATCGGCGGCACATTGCGCAGCCGCAACAGCGGCGGCAGGCCGAAGCCCAGCAACAGGGTCAGGCCGATGCCCGCACCGGCCAGCGCCGGGGTAGCCTGCGGCAGCGGCAGGCGGTTCGGAATCAGGCTGCCGAGTGCCTGCACCAGGCCTTCCTGCGCCAGCATGCCCAGCCCGATGCCGACCAGGCAGGCCGGAATCGCGGTCAACAGCAATTGCAGCGACAGCATCGCCAGGATGTCGCGCTGCTTCGCGCCCAGGCAACGCAGCACTGCCACGGTGTCGATACGCCGCATCGCAAACCGGTTTGCCGCCAGCGCGGTCGCCACGCCGGACAACAGCACCGCCAGCAAGGCCGACAAGGCCAAAAAGCGGCCGGCACGATCGAACGCCGCACGCATGCCGCGCTGGGTGTCTTCGATACCGACCAGGCGGTACTCGCTGGCACGCGGCTTCAGCCAGGCGCGCAGGTCGGCGATGGCATCCGGCGCACCAGCGAACATCAACCGGTAGGAGGCACGGCTACCCGGCCCGAGCAGGCCGGCACCTTCGATATCGGCGCGATTGACCAGCAACGGCGGCGACAGCTGCATCAGCTCGCCGGAGGCATCCGGCTCGGCGCGCAGCACGCCGGTGATGGTCAGGTGGCCGGCGCCGAATTCGAGTCGCTCGCCCACGCGCAGGCCCAGCGCCTCGAGCAGGCGCGGGTCGGCATAGGCCTGGCCCGGCGGCGGGGCGCTGGCAACGCTGCCCTGCGTGCCGGCGGCATCCCTCGACACCAGCAGCTGCCCGCGCAACGGGTAACCGGCGCCAACGCCGCGGATATTGGCCATCTGGCTGGCATCGCCATGGAACAGCACGCTGGGGAAGCTGACCATGCGCGTGCTCTGCAGGCCGCGTCGTTGCGCTTCTTCGGCGAAATCGGCCGGAATCTCCTGGCGGCCGGTCACGCCCAGATCGCCACCGAGCACCTCGGCCGCGCTGGAGGTCAAGGCGAGTGTCACCCGGTTGACCAGCGTGCCGACGGCGGTCATTACCGCTACGCCCAGCACCAGCGCAGCGAACACCGTGAGCAGGTCGCCGGCCAGGAATTCGCGGCGTACCGCGCGTGCGGCTTGTCGCAGCACGTTCATGCGGCCGGACCGGTCTGTGCATGCAGGCGGCCGCTGTCGATGCGGTAGATGTACTTGCAGCGCTGCGCCAGGGTCATGTCGTGGGTGACCAGCACCAGGGTGGTATCGCTGGTCGCATTGAGCGCGAACAACAGGTCGCTGATCTGCGCGCCGGTGGCTTGGTCCAGGCTGCCGGTGGGTTCGTCGGCGAACAGGATGCGCGGGCGGGCCACGAACGCACGCGCCAGTGCCACGCGTTGCTGCTCGCCGCCGGACAGCTGGCGCGGGTAATGGCGCGCACGCGCACTCAGGCCCACCGCTTCCAGCACTTCGCGCACCCGCGCCGGGTCTTCGCGCCCGGCCAGTTCCAGCGGCAGCGCGATGTTTTCTTCGGCGGTCAGCGCCGGCAACAGGTGGAAGCTCTGGAACACGAAGCCCACCTCGCGGGCGCGCAGGGCGGCGCGGGCTTCTTCGTCCAGCTGGCCCAGGTCCTGGCCCGACAGCGCGATGCTGCCGCGGCTGGGCAGGTCCAGCCCGGCCAGCAGGCCGAGCAGGGTGGTCTTGCCCGAACCGGAGGCGCCGACGATGGCGATGCTGTCGCCTTCACTGACCGTCAAGCTCACGTTGTCGAGGATGTGGAGTGTTCCCTCCGGTCCGCTGACGGACTTGCCGACCTCGCGGACGTCGATGGCGGTGCGGGTGCTGGAGCGGGGGGCCAGACTGTCGATGAGGAATCTCCGAATGCGTGAAAGAACACTGCGATATGGCGTGCTGGCCCTGTGGCTGCTGGCACTGTCCCTGCTTGCGCCGGGGATTGCCTCTGCCAAAAGTCCGGCCACCACGGCACCGATCCTGATCGTTGGCGACAGCCTGAGCGCTGCGCACAACATTCCGGTGCAGTCCGGCTGGGTGACCTTGCTGGACCAACGCCTGAAGCGTGACATGGCGACGCCACCGGCGGTCGTCAATGCCAGCATCAGCGGCGAAACCACCTCCGGTGCGCTGACCCGGCTGCCCGGCCTGCTGGAAAAACACCGTCCCGGCGTGGTGGTGATCGAACTGGGCGGCAACGACGCGCTGCGCGGCCTGACCCCGGCCCAGCTCAAGGGCAACCTGGAAAAGATGATCCAGCTCAGCCAACGGGCCAATGCCAAGGTGCTGTTGCTGGGCATCGACGTACCGCCCAACTACGGCCCGGCGTACCGTGAGCGCCTCAAGGCCACCTACGCAGACCTGTCGAAACAGTACACCACCGCGCTGGTGCCGTTCTTCCTGGAAAAGGTGGCATTGCAGCCGGGGCTGATGCAGAACGACGGCCTGCACCCGACCGCCGCAGCCCAGCCCAAGGTGCTGGAGACGGTGTGGCCCGCGCTACGTCCGCTGCTCCCGCGCTAGACCCTGCACGTCACAAAACGTTGTCCGGTCTTCACGTTCTTTCCACCGCCGATCCGGCATGTTTCACAAAGCTGAAGACCGAGGAAAGTCCATGCGTCAGACCAAGGAAACGTCCGGCCTCGTGCTGGTCGTCGAAGACAACCGCAATATCTCCGAAATGATCGGCGAATACCTGGAAGGCCGTGGCTTCGAGGTCGACTATGCGCAGGACGGACTCGACGGTTACCGTCTGGCCGCCGAGAACAGTTACGACGTGGTCGTGCTGGATCTCATGCTGCCACGCCTTGACGGTATCGAAGTGTGCCGCCGCCTGCGTAACGACGCACGCAAGTCCACCCCGGTGTTGATGCTGACCGCCCGCGACACGCTGGACGACAAGCTCACCGGCCTGGGCTTCGGCGCCGACGATTACCTGACAAAGCCCTTCGCGATCCAGGAACTGGAAGCGCGCCTGCGTGCCCTGATCCGTCGCGAGCGCCGCCAGGTGGGCTCGGAAGTGCTCAAGGTCGCCGATCTGGTACTGGACCCGGTGAGCATGCGCGCCACCCGTGCCGGCACCGAGCTGCAGCTCTCGCCGATCGGTCTGCGCCTACTGACCATCCTGATGCGCGAGTCGCCGCGCGTGGTGACCCGCCAGGAAATCGAGCGCGAAATCTGGGGCAATGGCTTGCCGGATTCGGACACCCTGCGCAGCCATCTGTACAACCTGCGCAAGATCATCGACAAGCCGTTCGACCGCCCGCTGCTGCACACCGTGCAGAGCGCCGGCTATCGCATCGCCGACATCGCCCAACCGATGGCCTGATGTCCTGGCCGGCCGCCGTCTGGCGGCCGGCCAGTCCTGTAGGCGCTCGCGCGCCGCTCGCTCTCCCGTGCTGCCGGCTGGCTACACGACGGACTCACGGAAGCGTTGCCTATACTCCGGCGCTCTCCCCTGGATGCAGCAATGCCACATGGGCTCCCGCGAAAAATACGTCTTGCCTTCCTGCTACAGGTCGCGCTGGCGAGCCTGGCGATCGTACTGGGCGGGTACCTGATTTCACTTGTCATCAAGTACAGCCTGGTGCGCACCGTGCTTGCCGACGAGGCCGTGCATTTCTGGCAGATGCACAAGAGCGCACCGGACAATCGGCCGCCGAATACGCGCAACATCCAGGGATATTTCGCACCTGCCGGCGCTGGCGACCAAGCCATCCCGCGCGCGCTGCAGACCTTGTCGCCGGGTTTCAGCGAAGTGGCCGCCGCCGACGCGCTGGTCTATGTGGACCAACATCCGGAAGGGCGCTTGTACCTGGTTTTCCCGCGCGCGCGCGCGGCGCATCTGACCCTGTGGTTTGGGGTGGTGCCGGCGATCATCGTGTTGCTGGGGATCTATGGCGTGTCCTGGTTCACCTACCGCGTCTCCAAGCGGCTGGTGTCACCGATCAGCTGGCTTGCGCTGCGGGTGTCGCATTGGGATCCGCGCAACCCGGATGTCGACGAACTTTCGCCGGAACGCCTGCCCGCAGAGTTGCAGGGCGAAACCCGGCAGCTGGCTGCTGCATTGCATGCGCTGGGGCTGCGGGTCAGCGAGCATGTCGCACGCGAACGCAACTTCACCCGCGACGCCAGCCACGAACTGCGTACACCGCTGACGGTGATTCGCGTCGCCACCGACATGGCACTGGCCGACGACGAGCTGTCACAGCGCACCCAGCGCAGCCTGCGCCGGATCCAGCGCGCCGGCCGCGACATGGAAGCGGTGATCGATGCCTTCCTGATCCTGGCGCGCGAAGCGGAGATCGACCCGCAGAGCGAGACCTTCGATGCGGCCGAGCTGGCCAGCGAAGAAGTCGAAAGTGCGCGCGAGCTGCTCGGCGACAAGCCGGTGTCCCTGCGCATGGTGGGTGACCGCAGCCTGCAGATGTTCGCGCCGCCGCGGGTGATGCGGGTGGTACTCAGCAATCTGCTGCGCAATGCCTGCGCCTACACCGACACCGGCAGCATCGAGGTCGAGGTGACACAGGACCGCATCGTGGTGCGCGATACCGGCATCGGCATGAGCGATGAAGCACGTGCGCGGGCATTCGAGCCGTTCTTCCGCGCCGACCCCACGCGCCCGCAGGGCACCGGGCTCGGTCTGTCGATCGTGCGGCGTTTGTGCGACCGCTTTGGGTGGCGGATCGAGCTGGAAAGCGAGGCCGGACAAGGGACCTCGGTGGCCGTGGTAGTTGCCTGACACTGGCGGTCTGCCCGCAGGCAGGCCGTCAGTGTCAGCTGCCTGGCGGGATTGATCAGAACGGCTGCGCGGTGGCGGGCCTTCTGCGTCCACGTTGCAGCTCGCCGTTGCGATCGACGCATTGGCGGTGCGCCGTGGCCAACGGCCGCGCCACTGGTCCGAGCGGGGTCGGTCGGGGGGTGACTACGGTTCCAGCACCGGGGCGACGGCCTTGCGCCAGATTGCGTAACCATCGGCGGTCATGTGCAGCATGTCGTCGCGAAACAGCTCCGGACGTGGCTTGCCGGCGGCATCGAGCATGGGTGTATAGACATCCACGTAGTCCACCCGCGGCAGTGGCGCCAGCGCCGCCTTGATCAGGCGATTGGCGGTGATCACCGCCGGCAGCAATTGCGCGCGCGAGGGGCTGGGCTTGATCGACAGATAACTGATGCGCGCCTCGGGCAGGTCGCGGCGAACGCGGGTGACGAAGGCCAGCACATCGTCGCGCACCTGCTCGGGCGTACGGCCGCTGTTGAGATCGTTGTCGCCCGCATACAGCACCACCTGGCGTGGTGCGTACGGGATCACGATGCGGTCGGCATACCAGGTGCTGTCGCGGACTTCCGAGCCGCCAAAGCCGCGGTTGATGACAGGGGTGCCGGGGAAATCCTGCGCCAGCGTTTCCCAGAAGCGGATCGACGAGCTGCCGACGAACACGATGCCGTGCCTGTGCGGCGGTTGGCGCGCATCGCTGGCGGCGAAGCGCTGCATGTCCTGTTCCCATGCGGTGTTGGACACCTGTGCGGGTACGGCCGGTGCCGCGTGCAGGGGCTGCGCATGCACCTGGCTGGACAGCAGCACGAGGGCGCACAGCAGCGTGCGCAAGTTGTGTCTGATCATGCGAGAAACCTGCAGTGATTGAGCGGGCTTGCCATGGTGCAGCAGTCTGCAAGCTGAGGGCAAACCGGACTGCGGCTGGCGATGCGCAGCGCCACGGTGCAAGATTCGCACTTTCCCCAGCAGCGACCATGCCATGCGTTTTCCCTGTCCTCAGACACGCCCTGCCGGGGCGCAAGCACCGACGCATGGCTGATCAACTGGGACACGTGCCGCGCGGCCCGCGCCGCATGCTCAAGGCAGCGATCTGGTCGTGGCAGGGATTGCGCGCCGCGTGGTTGCATGAATCCTCATTCCGGCTCGAAGTGTGCCTGGCGGCGGTCATGGCCCCGTTGGGCCTCTGGCTGGGGCAATCACCGCTGGAACGTATCGCGCTGATCGCGCCGTTGTTGATCGTGCTGGCCGCCGAGCTGCTGAATTCGGCCATCGAAGCGGTGATCGAGCGTTACGGCCCGGAGCATCACGTACTGGCCGGGCGTGCCAAGGACATGGGCTCGGCCGCGGTGTTCCTGCTGCTGCTCAACGTGCTGCTGTGCTGGGGCTTGATCCTGTTGCCGCGGCTGTTCTGAAGGCCCTCGGCAGCACAAGAGGGATTGCCCCGAAGCGATTGCGGGGCCGCGCGTGCACCGTCGATGCGGCGACAGGTGCGGGGATGGAGACATGGCTGGATGGCGATGCAGGCGCGTCCGGCGATTGGGGCGGATGAGTGCCACCCGTAAGCTGCGCTTGAAGTGCTGGCATCAGTGGCAACCCGCATCGCAGGCTTGGGCCAGGGTGAGCGCCGCTTTATTGCCAGCAAGTCGCCGGGCGAGGCGCTAGCCAACCGCGCACCGACCATTATTCGCGCTTGCCTGCTGCCGGCCTCTACAACACAGGGCCGCTTCAGGTGCGGGCATGTGCATGCGGGCTTGACCTGGCCCATGGCATGCTCGCGCCTTCTTTCAACGGAATCGCCTGCATGCCTGTCCTGATTCGCGCTCTGGTGTTGCTGATCCTGACCGCGTCGCTGTCCGGTTGCGGCTATAACGCGATCCAGCAGAAGGAAGAAGGCGTCAAGGCCGGTTGGTCAGAGGTGCTCAATCAATATCAGCGCCGCGCCGATCTGATTCCCAATCTGGTGCGCACCGTGCAGGGCTACGCGCAGCAGGAACGTCAGGTGCTGACGGAGGTGACCAATGCGCGTGCTCGGGTTGGTCAGATCCAGGTCAATGCCGATGACGAAGCCTCGCTGAAGCAATTCCAGCAGGCCCAGGGCGAACTCGGGAGTGCGCTGTCGCGGTTGCTGGTGGTCAGCGAAAACTATCCGCAGCTCAAGTCCGATCAGTCGTTCCGCGACCTGCAGGTGCAGCTGGAAGGCACCGAAAACCGCATCACCGTGGCGCGCGGCCGGTATATCCAGACCGTGCAGGACTACAACACCTACATCCGTTCGTTCCCGCAGGTGATCACCGCCAAAATCTTCGGCTACCAGCCCAAGCCGAATTTCAGCGTGGAAAACGAAGCGCAGATTTCGCGCGCCCCGCAGGTGGATTTCGGTAACCAGCCGGCGCCGCAGCAACAGCCTGCACCGCAGCCTGCGCAGTAATCAGCAGCCCGCGCAGTAACCGCAAGCCGCTCTCCCGGCGGGAGAGGGGTTGGGGTGAGGGTACGGCGCGAAGCTTTTGTGTCTTCCAATTGCACATGGCTCCGCTCGCACCCTCATCCACCCATTCGGGACACCTTTCCCACGAGGAAGGACAGCTCAATGGGGAAGGAAACGACTGAATTTCAGTACGCATCAGGTAGGAGTTGGCAATGCGGCGAGCGTCTTTGAGAGTGGTGTGGATGATGGCGTTGCTGCTGCTGCCGGCATCGCTGCTGGCGCAGGATCTGGCTGCCATCCCGCCGCTGCGTTCGCCGGTCGTCGATGTCACCGGCACGCTGGATGCCGCGCAGATCCAGCAACTGGAGCAACAGGCGCTGGCCCTGCAGCAACGCAAGGGCGCGCAGCTGCAGATCCTGATCGTGCCGACCACCCAGCCGGAGGCGATCGAGCAATACACCCAGCGCGTATTCGACCAGTGGAAGATCGGGCGCAAGGGCGTGGACGATGGCGTGCTGTTGCTGGTGGCCAAGGACGACCGTCGCGTGCGTATCCAGCCCGGGTACGGCCTGGAGGGTGCCATCCCCGACATCGTGGCCAACCGCGTCATCCAGGAATATCTGGCACCGCGCTTTCGCGAGGGCGACTACGGCGGTGGTATTCGTGATGCAACGGCGACGCTGGCCGGACTGATCGAAGGCGAGGCGCTGCCGGCGCCGGTCAGCGGGCACGAGGGCGGTGCCGGCGCTGGCGCTAGTGGGGGCTGGATCATGGCGCTGTTCATCGGCTTCGTGGTGGCGATGGTGGCGCGTGGGATCCTTGGCGCGTTGCCGCGCCCGTTGCGTGCCGTGCTGACTGGAGTGGCCGCTGGTGGCGCGGCCTTGCTGTTTACCTCATTGCTGTTCGCCAGCGCGGGCGCTGCGGTGATCGGGCTGTTGGCGGGGCTGGCCTCCGGCTCGCCGGGACGCTTCGTCGGCGCTGGTGGCTGGGGCGGTGGCGGCTTTGGAGGGTTCGGGGGCGGTGGCCGCGGTGGCTTTGGTGGCGGCGGCTGGGGTGGCGGCGGTGGATCATCGGGAGGCGGTGGCGCCTCGGGGAGCTGGTAATGCGACTGCTCAGGCATCTGTTCGCGCCCTCGGCGCAGCGTCGGTTTCCTGCCAAGTGCATGGAGACCATCACTGCCGCAGTGGCCGACAGCGAGCGCAGCCACACCGGCCAGATCATGGTGGCGGTCGAGGCGGACCTGCCGCTGGCGGCGCTGTGGCGCGGGCAAACGGCCCGCCAGCGCGCCGAGCAGGCATTTGCGCAGCTGCGCGCCTGGGACACCGAAGGCAATAACGGCGTGCTGGTCTATCTGCTGCTGGCCGACCACGCCATCGAAGTGGTGGCCGACCGCGGCCTGCGCAGCCGGGTGCCCCAGGCGCAGTGGGACGAGGTGTGCCGGCGCATGCAGCAGTTCCTGCGCGAGGGGCAGTACGAGGTGGCGGTGCTGGCGGGCATCGAGGCAGTGACCGAGCTGCTGGTCGCTCACTTCCCGCGCGGCGCCGACGCGCCGCATGAAGACGAGCTGCCCAACCGGCCACAGCTTTTAGGCTGAGCGCGTCCAAGGTGTCAGAATAGCGGCCTCGCTCTATGTGATCCGCGGTCCGCATGATCTATCTGCACGCCATCGACCCCATCGCCTTCTCGCTCGGCCCGGTGCAGGTGCACTGGTACGGCTTGATGTATCTGGCGGCCTTCTTCTCGGCCTGGGCGCTGGGTCGCTCGCGCATCCTGCGCGGCCGCCTGCCCGGGGTGGACATGGACGGTTTCTCCGACCTGCTGTTCTACGGCATGCTCGGCGTGGTGCTGGGCGGGCGCATCGGCTACATGCTGTTCTATGCCTTCGAGACCTTCCTGGCCAACCCGCTGATCCTGTTCAAGGTGTGGGAAGGTGGCATGAGCTTCCACGGCGGCCTGCTCGGCGTGTTGATCGCGTGCTGGCTGTGGGCACGCAAGCACCGGCTGCATTTCTTCGATGTCATGGATTTTGTCGCGCCGCTGGTGCCGCTGGGACTTGGGTTCGGGAGGCTCGGCAATTTCGTCGGCGGCGAGTTGTGGGGCAAGTTCACGCAGGCCGGCTGGGGCGTGATCTTTCCGCATGCGCCGGAGCTTGCCAATCAGTTGCCGGCGCAGATCCAGGCGCAGTACGCCGCCGGCGCATTGAATCAGTTTGCACGCCATCCCTCGCAGCTTTACGAAGCGGCGCTGGAAGGCGTGGTGATGTTCGTGGTGCTGTGGGCGTTCTCGATGAAGCCGCGTGCCCGTTACGCGGTGTCGGGCCTGTTCGCGCTGCTGTACGGCGTGTTCCGCTTCATCGTGGAGTTCGTGCGCGTGCCGGACGCGCCGATCGGCTACCTGGCCTTCAACTGGCTGACGATGGGGCAGATCCTGAGCCTGCCGTTGATTGCCGTGGGCCTGGTGTTGCTGGCGATGTCGCGCCGCGCGCCGGTGCTGCAGCCGGTGGTTGCAGCACCGGCCACGGCGGAGGCGGCCAAGTGAAGCCGTATCTGGATCTGCTGCGGCATGTGCTGGAACGCGGCGCCGAGAAGTCCGACCGCACCGGCACCGGCACGCGCAGCGTGTTCGGCTGGCAGATGCGCTTCGACCTCAACGACGGCTTTCCGCTGGTCACCACCAAGAAGCTGCATCTGCGCTCGATCATCCACGAGCTGCTGTGGTTCCTGCAGGGCGACACCAATATCGGCTACCTCAGCGACAACCAGGTGCGCATCTGGGACGAGTGGGCCGACGCCAACGGCGATCTCGGTCCGGTCTACGGCAAGCAATGGCGACGCTGGACCGGCCCGGACGGCGTCGAGATCGATCAGATGCAATGGCTGGTAGACGAGATCAAGCGCAACCCGGATTCGCGCCGGCTGGTGATCAGCGCCTGGAATGTCGGCGAATTGCCGCAGATGGCGCTGATGCCGTGCCACAGCCTGTTCCAGTTCTACGTGGTGAACGGCAAGCTCAGTTGCCAGCTGTACCAGCGCAGTGGCGACATTTTTCTGGGCGTGCCGTTCAACATCGCCAGCTATGCGTTGCTGACCCACATGGTGGCGCAGGCCACCGGCCTGGGTGTGGGCGATTTCGTGCATACGCTGGGCGATGCACATCTGTATTCGAATCACTTCGAACAGGCGCGCGAGCAGCTGACGCGCACACCGCGCGCGCTGCCTAGCTTGCGCCTGAATCCGGAGGTGACCGACCTGTTCGCGTTCCGCTTCGAAGACATCGCCATCGAAGGCTACGACCCGCATCCGGCGATCAAGGCGCCGGTGGCGGTATGAGTCGGGGGGACAGCCGGCCCAGGCTCCACCTCATCGTCGCCTTCGACCGCAACAACGCCATTGGCCGCGACAACGACTTGCCGTGGAAATTGCCCGATGACCTCAAGCGCTTCAAGGCGCTGACGGTGGGCAAGCCGATCCTGATGGGCCGCAAGACAGCGCAGTCGTTGGGACGTGCGCTGCCGGGCCGTTTGAACCTGGTGCTGACGCGCTCGGGGCACGTGCCGTTCGAGGGCATGCAGGCGGTGGCATCGGTGGAGCAGGCCATCGAACGTGCCGCGCAAGAGGGCGCGCAGGCGCTGTGCGTGATCGGTGGTGGGGAGGTGTATCGGCTGACCTTGGAAGATGCCGATCTGCTGGCAGTGACCGAGGTGGATGCCGTGGTCGCCGGCGCCGACACGCACTTCCCGCCGATCGATCCCGCCGTGTGGGAACCGGTCCAGCGCCAGGCGCATGCGGCCGACGAGCGCCATGCGTTTGCGTTCGAGTACGTGGACTACCGGCGCCGCTGAGCCTTGGCCGTTGCGCTGCGATCTTGCTGTTGCAGCATGTGCGCTCAGCCGTGCCGGTGGCTCGGCACCGTCATCCTGCGCCGGACAGGCGCACCTCAGCCGGAGCGCGTGTTCACGACCAGTTCGCCCAGCGCGATCAGCCGTGCACGCACGACGTTGCGGCTGACTCCCAACAGTGCAGCTGTCCTGACCTGATTCTGGTCACAGTGCCGATAGGCCGCACGGAACAGCTGCTCTTCAACCGTTGCGTGCAATGCGGCGTCGCCTGTCTCGAAGAGTCAGCCAGACGCGCGTTGTGCCGCACGCCTCGCTGGCAAATCAGTCCGTTGCCGGTGTGGCCGGCCGGTTGGGCGCCGTTGTGTCGGCCCCCGTGTTCGCGCCACCGCCACTGCCATGGCCCCGTCCACGGCCACGCCCGCGCTGGCGGCCCTGGCCTTCGCGCGGGCGCCGCGGCGCATGCGCTGCCGGTGCTGCCGGAGTGGGGACTTCGCGCCCGGGGACCTGCAGGACACGTAGTTCATCGGTGTCCAGCTGCAGGGCGGTGAGCTTGCCGCCCCACACCGCGCCGGTATCGATGGCGTGCACGCCCTGGGTGATCGTCAGGCCCAGCGCCGACCAATGCCCGCAGACGATCTTCAGATCGCGTTCGACCCGGCCGGGCACTTCGAACCAGGGATACAGGCCCTGCGCCTGGGTGCCGGGCGTACCCTTGTCGTCGGTGGCGATCCGCCCGCGCGGGGTGCAATAGCGCATGCGCGTGAACAGGTTGATGATCGCGCGGCTGCGCTCATAGCCGCTCAGCCCCGGCGACCAGCCGGGCTGATCGCCGTACATGTTGCGCAACAGCTTGCGATAACCGCCGCCCTGCAACTGCTGCTCGACCTCGCGGGCATGTTTCTCGGCCATCTGGGTGGTCCACTTCGGGGCCAGCCCGGCATGGATCATCATCCAGCCCAGGTCGCGATCCACATGCGCCAGCTTCTGCATGCGCAGCCAGTCCAGCAGCACGTCGCGGTCCTCGGCCAGCACGATGCGCTGCAGGTCCGGGTTGACCTTGCGCTGCTCCTCCTCAGAGCGTGCACCGATCGCCAGCAGCGAGAGGTCGTGATTGCCCAGCACCACCACGCTGTGCGCGCGCAGCGAATGCACCAGGCGCAACGTCTCCAGCGATTGCCCGCCACGGTTGACCAAGTCGCCGCAGAACCACAGCGTGTCCCGGGCCGGGTCGAAGTTCACCTTTTCCAGCAGGCGCTGGGTGATGTCGTAACACCCCTGCAGGTCGCCAATTGCCCAGACGCTCATCGCGCGCGCTCCATCAATCCAGCAGTCATCAGTGCAGCGTCCTGGGTACGCTCAGCACAAAGGCGGCGATCGGGGCGGTGAATTCGGTGCCATCGTCGGCCACCATGTCGTAGTGGCCCTGCATCTGGCCCTGTTCGGTTTCCAGCAGCACCCCGGAGGTGTACTGGAAGGCTTCGCCGGGACGCAGCCAGGGTTGTTCGCCGACCACGCCTTCGCCATCGACCTGCTCGGTGCGACCGTTGGCATCGGTGATCTTCCAGTGGCGCGCCACCAGGCGCGCAGGCACCGCGCCCGCATTCTGGATACGGATGCTGTAGGCGAAGGCGTAACGGCCTTCTTCCGGGGTCGATTGGTGGGCGAGGAAGCGCGGCGAGACCTCGACCTCGACCCGATAGCGTGGATCATCGTGCATGGGAAAAGTCTAAATAAACCACTGTGGGAGCGGTGCTCAAGCCAGCTCGACATTGGCCAGCCGGATGAAATCGGCGACCTCGAGCTGCTCGGCGCGGGCATCCGGACGCACGCCGGCGGCCTCGAAATGCGCTGGTTCGCACACATTGGACAAGGCATTGCGCAGGGTCTTGCGGCGCTGCCCGAAACCGGCGCGCACCACATCGGCGAAGCGGCGGCGGTCCTTGATCTGCACCGTGGCCGGGTCGCGCGGCACCAGCCGCACCACGGCCGAGTCCACCTTCGGCGGCGGCCGGAACGCGCCCGGCGGCACCACGAACAACGCGGTGACATCGCAGTACGCCTGCAACATCACGCTCAGCCGACCATACACCTTGCTGCCGGGACCGGCCGCCATGCGGTCGACCACTTCCTTCTGCAGCATGAAATGCATGTCGGCCACGGCTGCGGCATGGTCCAGCGCATGAAACAGGATCGGCGAGGAAATGTTGTAGGGCAGGTTGCCGACCAGGCGGATCGGCGTGCCGTCGGCCAGTGCGGTGAAATCCACGCTGAGCACGTCGCGATGAATGATGCTCAGCGCGCCGATCGGCGCTGCAGCGTCGGTCAATGGAGCGATCAGGTCGCGATCGAACTCGATCACGGTCAACGCGCCATGGGTGCGTAGCAGCGGGAAGGTGATGGCGCCCTGACCGGGGCCGATTTCGACCAGGTGCTGGCCGGCGCGCGGGCCCACCGCCTGCACGATCCGGTCGATGTAATACCGGTCGGCAAGAAAGTGCTGGCCAAGCGACTTCTTGGCCGGTGCGCTGAAGGAAGAATTCATCTGCGCAGTTTAACGGAGCCGGCGGCTGCACGCCGTGTGGTGCGACGTGCGCGGCGTATGCCGCCACGGCCAGTGACGCGCACGCAGCTTCGCAATGCCCTGCCGGGATGGTGACTCAGCCGCGCGCCGCCAGCCGCGCGCACAACGCCGTGGCCGCCATCAGGCTGGACGGGTCGGCGGTGCCGCGTCCGGCCAGTTCCAGCGCGGTGCCGTGATCCACCGCCACGCGCGGGTAGGGCAGGCCCAGGGTGATGTTCACCGCCTGCTCGAAACCGCTGTACTTCAGCACCGGCAGGCCCTGGTCGTGGTACATCGCCACCACCGCGTCGAAGCCGCTCAGTTTCTGCGGCAGGAAGGCAGTGTCTGCCGGCAATGGCCCGATCAGCTGCAGGCCCTCGCCGCGCAGCTGCTGCAGAACCGGAATGATCACGTCCAGTTCCTCGCGGCCCAGGTGGCCGTCCTCGCCCGCGTGCGGGTTGAGGCCGAGCACGGCAATGCGCGGCGTCGGCAGGCCGAAGTCGCGCTGCAAGGCGGTATGGGTGATGCGCAGGCACTGCATCAGCGCGTCGGCGCTGATCGCATCGGCGACCGCGCGTAGCGGCAGGTGCGTGGTCACCAGCGCCACGCGCACGACGCTGTTGGCCAGCATCATCACCACCGGGCAGCCGGCCTGTTCGGCCAGCAATTCAGTGGTGCCGGTATAGGCGATGCCGCCGGCGTTGATGACCGCCTTGTGCACCGGGCCGGTCACGATGCCTTGCAGGCGCCCGGCCAGACAGTCGCCGGCGGCCGTGCGCAGGCCGGCAATCACCGCCGCGGCATTGGCGGGATCGGCATGACCGAAGCGGGTTGGCGCCGCCTGTCGAACCGGAAACAACGGCAGGTCGCCGGGGTGACGCGCCGGCTGGTCCGGATCGAGCAGGCGCACACACAGCGACAGCGCCTGTGCGGCGCTGTGCAGGGTGTCAGGATCGGCGTAGGCGATCAGGTGCGCATCCGTGCGGGGCCGTTGGGCGAGCCGCACACACAGTTCCGGCCCGATCCCGGCCGGCTCGCCCGGCACCAGCGCGAGCGAGGGGACCCCCATCGGCTCAGCGCGCCGGCTGTGCCGGCGGCGGGGTCGGAGCAGCCGGTTCGGCCGGCTTGGTCGGCTCGGCAGTGGCATTGCCGTCGGCACGATCGCCGGTGCGGTAGCTCACGTACGCTTCGCCACGCAGTTCCTGCAGGTAGCGGTTGTATTCCTCTTCCAACTTGCGGCGACCGATCGTTTCACGGATCTGCGCACGCTGGTTTTCGGAGCTGACATCGGTCTGGCGGCTGCCGACGCGCTGCACGATATGCCAGCCGGCCTGGGTGCGGAACGGCTCGGACACGGCGCCATCGGCCAGGCTCTCGACCTGCTTGCCGAAGTCCGGGCCGAACGCATCGGCCGGGAACCAGCCCAGGTCGCCGCCCTGGCTGCGGCTGTTGGTGTCCTCGGAGGACTCCTTGGCCGTCGCCTGGAAGTCCGCGCCGCCCACGATGCGGGCGCGCAGCGTGTCGATCTTGGCCTTGGCCTGCGCGTCGGTCTGGTTGTCGCCGATGCGGACCAGAATGTGGCGCGCGTTGTACTCGGTGACCATCTTCTTCTCGCCGCCGGCATTGGCGTCGCGCATTTCCACCAGCTTGAGCAACTGGAAACCGCTGGGGCCACGCAGCGGGCCGGCCACCTGGCCAGGCTGCATGTCGCGAATCAGCTGGGCAAACGCGTTGGGAATCTCGTCCAGGCTGCGCCAGCCCAGGTCGCCGCCTTCCAGCGCATTCGGGCTATCCGAATAACGCACCGCCGCTGCCGAGAAATCCAGCTCGCCCTTGTCGATCAACGCCTTGACGCCATCGACCTTCTTCTGGCCGGTGGCGATCTGATCGGCGGTCGCGCCTTCGGGCAGGCCGACCAGGATGTGGGCCAGATGATACTGGCTGCCGGTCGTGGCCTGCTGGGCCAGCGCGGTATCCACTTCGCCTTCGCTCACGCTGATGCGGCTCTGCGCAAAGCTCTGACGCAGGCGCTGCACGATGATCTCCTCGCGCACCGACGAGCGGAAGTCGCCGTATGCCATGCCGTCGGCCGCCAGCTTCTGGCGCAGGCCATCGACGGTGGTGCCGTTCTGCTGGGCGATGCTGGCGATGGCGCGGTTGAGTTCCTCGTCGCTGACGCGGATCCCGCTGCCGTCGGCGCGGCCCACCTGCAACTTGACCAGGACCAGGCGCTCGAGCACCTGGCGCTGCAGGACATCGTCCGGCGGCAGCTGGTTTTCGCGGCCCGCATATTGCGACTTGACGTTGCGCACGGCGCGATCGAGCTCGCTCTGCAGCACCACGTCTTCGTCCACGATGGCGGCGATACGATCCAGCGGCTGGGATTGCTGCGCCGAGGCCAGCGGCGAGACCGTGCTGGTGATCACCAGCAGCGAGGCAAGAAGAACAGAGAAAGGCTTGGTCATGGAATCAGGTTCGGATCGTAATCGTCCGGATTGGTCGTGGTGTTGCTGGGCGGGACCAGGTACAGGTCGTCGCGGTAATAGCCGAGAATAGCACGGCGCAAAGTGCGGTCCGTGTTCTGGCCAAACGAGCTCAAGCCCTTGAGCACGAACTCGAACTGGATAGAGTTGTCCATCTCGCCATCGCGGTTACGCACGAACCGGCGCACCAGCGCGCGCACTGCCAGGCAGCAGCTGTCCCACTGCACGCCACCGATCATCTCCAGCGGCTCGCGATCCAGTAGCGAGTAGTAATAACGGCCGACCGCACTCCAGGTGGGGTTGATCGGGTACAGGAACGAGAAGTCTGCCTGTTCGAGCTGATCGCTGTTGTCGGTGGGATTGCGGCGGTAGCGATACGCCAGATTGACGATGCCGTCGTTGCCCAGCAGATAGCGCGTGCGCACGCTGGCCAGATCTTCCTTGCGCGAGTTCGGGTTCCACTGGTAAGTGGCGCCCATCGACCAGCGGTCGTTGATCATGTAGTTGGCATCGGCCACCCAGGCGGACTTGCCTTGTTCGATCGGCTGCTCACCGCCGCTTGTCGCCGGATTGGTGCTGTTGTTGATGGTGACCAGCGAGTCGTTGAAATACAGGATCTGGCCGGCACTCAACGACAGCTTCTCGCGCCCGTCGTCCTGGCGCAGCCAGCGCGAGGTCACTGCCAGGGTCAGCTGATTGGCATCGTTCTGGCGGTCGGCGCCCGTGTAACGGCTGTCGCGGAACAGTTGGCCATAGCTGAACGTGAACGGGCGGGTATCGAAGACCGGCAGATCGTCCTGATCGCGGTAGGGCACGTACAGGTAATACATGCGCGGTTCCAGCGTATTGAGATAGTTGGCCCCGAACAGCGAGGTTTCGCGGTCAAAATACAGGCCTGCATCCAGCGAGGCGATCGGCAGACTGCGGCTGGGCGAGCGATCGCCTGTCAGGGGGCTGGTGTTGGCGAGGTCCCTGTCCAGCTGATAGGCGGTGTATCGCCATGCGACCGTCGGCGTCATGAACCATGCTGCGCCCGATAGCGGCATCGAGATATAGGGCTTCACGTCCAGGCGTGTTCCGCCGGCGTAGTTGAAATTGCGCACGTTGGTGCGGATGAATTCATCCGTATCGTTGTCGCCGTCTGTGTCATTGACGTCGCGGAAGACTTGGTACGAATCGTCGTGCGTGAAGCGCACCGCCTCGGCATACACCCCGGCCTCGAAGAGGCCAAATGGCTTCTCCCACGTGAAATACGCGCGTGGTTGGCGGTTATAGGGGAGTGCCGTCTCATCCAGCGTGTAGTCGGTCAACTGCCAGCGGTCGGCCATCAAGCCTGCAGTCCAGGTTTCACCGGTGCCGTAGATGCCGATGGTGCTCTGCAGGCTGGAGGCCGAGCCCATGCCGTTCAGGCGGCTGGTGAAGTCCTCCACATAGCGCGTGTCGCTGACCCAGGAGATGCTGCTGCGCGCCTGCCAGTGATCATTGATGTTGTGATAACCGGTGTAGAAGACGCTGCCGCGGTCTTTCTTGCGCAGGTTGTCATTGGGCAGGTAATTGCCGGTGATCTCACCGCGACCGCCCTCGTAGAGGTAACGGAATTCGGTGCCGAACATGAAACCGCGCTTGCTCATGTAGCGCGGCAGCAGGGTGGCATCGTAGTTCGGCGCCAGGTTGAGATAGATCGGCTGCAGATAATCGAAGCCATTGCGGCCGGACAGGCCGAACTGCGGAAACAGCAGGCCGGTCTGACGGCGGTCGTCGATCGGGAACTTGAACCAGGGGAAATACAGTACCGGCACCTTGCCGATCTGCAGCACGGCATTGCGTGCCGTGCCGAAGCCTTCTTCATTGTCGACGTCGATCTCGGGCGCACGCACGCGCCAGATCGGCTGCGACGGATCGCAGGTGGTATAGGTCGAGCGATGCATCTGGCCGACCTGGCCCTGCAGGTCCACAGATTCCGCACCGCCGTTGCCGCGCCGGTCCACCAGTTGGTACTGGATGTTGGTGACCTTGTGGGCGTCGGTGTCCTGATTGCCCTCGGCACGGTCGGCAATCATCCGGAACGAGCTGTCCTGGTACCGCACGTTGCCTTCGGCGATGTAGTTGCCGGTCTCGGTGTCCATGCGCAGGTTGTCAGCACCCAGGAACTGGTCGCCGCGCTTGAGCGCCACGTTGCCCTGGTATTGCGGAGTGGTACTGGTCCCGGACAGCTGGTCGCCTTCGATGTCGGTCGGCAACTGCGGGCGTATCTCGGCCGCCTTGGGGTCTGCGGCAGGCGCGCCGTCGAAGCCGGGTAGCGGGTCCACGGCCGGGCACAATCCCCAGTTCAACGGCTTGTCGGCAGCCATGGCCGGGAGGCAGATGGCAATGCTCAAGGGCAGGGGCAGCAGGCGGAGAGCTCGGCGCACGCGTGGTTCAACCAATAAAATGGCGACTAGCTTGCCGTATACCCCGCATAGGGGCAATGAAGAGCGGCTGCGCCGCGCGGGCGAGGTTCATCGCCGGCGGCCGCGCGCCCGGCGTGCCGACGGGGTCAGCGCAGGGCGGCGACGTGGGCCACGCTGCTCTCGCGCAACGCCTGCAGGTCGTATCCGCCTTCCAGCATGGACACCACCCGACCGCGCGCATGCCGCTCGGCCAGGGTGCGCAGCGCGCCGGTCAGCCAGGCAAAATCGTCGTCGTCCAGCATCAGGTCGGCCAGCGGATCGCGCAGGTGCGCATCGAAACCGGCCGAGATCAGGATCAGCTGCGGGCGGAAGGCATCGATCAACGGCAGCATCTCGTCCTCCCAGACATTGCGGAAGCGCAGCCCGTCGCTGCCCGGCGGCAGCAGCAGGTTGTGGACGTTGCCAACGCCGCGTTCGTGGACACTGCCCGAGTGCGGATAGAGCCCGGACTGATGGGTGCTCAGATACTGCACGGCCGGGTCGCGCTCGAAGATCGCCTGCGTGCCGTTGCCGTGGTGGACGTCGAAATCGACGATGGTGATGCGCTCCAGCCCATGTCGGTCGCGCGCATGCGCGGCGGCTACGGCGATGTTGTTGAACAGGCAAAAGCCCATCGACACCTGCGCGGTGGCGTGGTGGCCGGGCGGGCGCACTGCGCAGAAGGCGGTGCGGGTCTGGTCCTGCATGACCGCGTCCACCGCGGCGATGCCGGCGCCGGCGGCGCGCAGGGCGGCCGCGCGCGAGGCCGGCACCATGCGCGTGTCCACATCCAGCTGGCGATAGCCGTCGAAGGCGGTTTCCAGCACGGCGTCTACCTGCTCGCGCTCATGCACGCGGCACAGGTCGCCCAGCTTGGCCAGGGGCGCCTCGCGCCAGTCCAGGTCCGGAAAGGCGGCGCGCAAGGCGTCGACCACCGCTTCCAGGCGGGCGGGGCTTTCAGGATGCTCGGGGCCGGCGTCGTGACCGAGGCAGGCGGGATGGGTAAAGACCAACATGGGACGACTCTAGCCTCTCCGCCGTGCCGGGCACAGGGTCAACCGCGCCGGCGGTCGTGCCGCCACAGCACTTCCTGCTGGCCATCGACCCGTGCCAGCACGCGCGCCAGGACGAACAACAGGTCCGACAGCCGGTTGAGATAGCCGATCGCCTCGCTGCGTACCGCTTCCAGGCGGGACAGCGCGACGGTCTCGCGCTCGGCCCGGCGCACGATGGTGCGGGCCAGGTGGCAGCGCGCGGCCGCTTCGCCACCAGCCGGCAGGATGAAGTCCTGCAGCGGCGGCAAGCCGTCGTTGTAATGGTCCAAGTGGCGTTCCAGGGCGGCGATATCGGCCGCCTCGATCGCCGCATGCCCGGGGATGCACAGCTCGCCGCCCAGGTCGAACAGCTGGTGCTGCACGGTGGTCAGCAGGTCGGCGATCGGGGCGGGCACGCCGGGCGCGGCCAACAGCACGCCGAGCGCCGAATTGGCCTCGTCCACGGTCCCGTAGGCATTGACGCGCAGCGCGTCCTTGCCGGTACGGCTGCCGTCGCCCAGGCCGGTGCTGCCATCGTCGCCGGTGCGGGTATAAATGCGCGAAAGCCGGTTGCCCATGATCTAGCCGGCGTGGGAATGGTGCTGCGGCGCTGCCAGGCGCTCGGCCGCGACCTGGAGCAACGCGGCGGCGGCGACATACAGCGCCGCACTGCGCAGGTAGGGCCACAGCCAGTCGGTGTAGTTCCTGAACCAGCCGGCCAGCGTGGGCTCACTGACGCTGGCACTGATCCAGTAGAAGCTGCCCTGGGCGATCAGCTGGCACAGCGCCACGCCGATCAGCAGGGCGGGTACCAGCCGGGCCAGCGCGTTCCAATGGGCGCCGTGGTAGTGCCGGCGCAGCCAGACGCCACCGGCCCACAGCGCGAAGTACGCCGGGATCAGGCACCAGTAGGCCGGCGAGACGCAATAGTGCTGCCAGAAGCTCAGGCCCTGGCGGGTGATCACCAGCCAGTCCACCGCCACCGCAAGCCCCATCAACAGCGGGAACGCCAGCCGCGTGCGCGCGGCCAGGTGAAAGCCGCCGATGAAGAACACCGCCCAGGACGCATCCGGGACCGGCGCGAAGTGATTGATCCGCGTGGCCGCCATCAGGAGGGCGAGCAGACTCAGAATCCAGGTGTCGTGCGAGCGAGACGTCATGCGCGAAGGTGGCCAGGTCACAGGTCGGGGAGTGTAGCGTGGAACCCGGCATGCCCGTGCCGGCCCGGCAGGCGCGCGATCCGTCGAGCGTCTGCCGGAGTGGGCGTGCCGGCGACGCGGGGTAGACGGACCGGGCGCGGCAATCTGTCTCAACGCCCGGCGGCAACCTGCCTGGGGCCAGGGCTTATCATGTGGCAATGACACATCCACATGACGTTCTGATCGTTGGCGGCGGCCTGGTCGGCTCCAGCCTGGCGATTGCGCTGGACCGCCTCGGCCTGGATGTCGGGTTGGTGGAAGCCACCCCGGCCGGCGCGCCACCGGCGGTATTCGACCAACGCAACCTGAGTTTCGCCGCCGCCACGGTCAATGCATTGGGCGCGCTCGGGGTCATGGCAAGGTTGCGCAACCCGCCCGGGCCGATCCGGCGCATCCACGTCAGCCGTGCAGGCGACTTCGGGCGCGTGCAGCTGGACGCCGCCGACTACGGGCGCGAGAGCTTCGGCCAGGTGGTGGTGGCGCGCGATTTCGGCGATGCCCTGCAGGCGCGTCTGGACGAGCTGACCCGGTTGCACCGGTATCGCCCGGCACGCTGCATCGGCGTGGAGCCGGTGCAGGACGGCCTGCGCGCAGTCCGCCTGGCGGCCGCCGACGGCGAGCGACTGGTCCGCGCCAGGCTGGTGGTTGGCGCCGATGGCAGCCACAGCGCGGTGCGCGAGCTGTTGCATATCGGTACTGACGCGCACGATTTCCTGCAGACCCTGTTCGTGGCGCGCGTGCGGGCCGCCAGGCCGCCCGATGGCACTGCCTGGGAGCGCTTCGGCGAACACGGGCCAACCGCATTGCTGCCGCGGGGCGACCGCCATTACGGCGCCATCCATTGCGTGGCGCGTGCCGATGCCGACGCGGTGGCGGCCCTGGACGAGGTCGGCTGGCTGGCACGGCTGCAGCGCGCGGCCGGCTGGCGTGCCGGGCGCTTCATCGCCAGTGGCGAGCGCAGCGCCTACCCGTTGGTGCAGGTGCTGGCGAACAGCCTCATCGCCGAACGCGTGGTGCTGCTGGGTAATGCCGCGCAGACGCTGCATCCGATCGGCGCGCAGGGCTTCAATCTCGGGCTGCGCGATGCGCTGACGCTGGCCGAACTGATCGAACACGATCGCAGCGATGCCGGTGCCGGTGCGCTGCTGGATGCGTATCTGGCGCGTCGACGCGTGGACCGTGAACACACGATCGGCTTCTCCAGCGGGTTGGCGCGGCTGACCGGCAATCCGGCGCCTTTGCTACGACCGCTGCGCAGCCTGGGCCTGCTGGCGACCTCGCAGGCCGCTCCGTTGCAGTCGATGCTGGTCGGGGGCGCGATGGGCTTCCGTGGCGAAGTCCCTCAGCTGTGTCGGGGTGTGGCATGAACCGGCGCACGCCGCGTGATGCGGTGATCGTCGGTGGCGGTGTGGTCGGCGCCGCCTGCGCCTTGGCGCTGGCCGATGCCGGGCTGCAGGTCGCGTTGGTGGAAGGGCATGAACCCGCGCACTGGCACGCCGACCAACCCGACCTGCGCGTCTACGCATTCGCCGCCGACAACGCCGCGTTGCTGGACAGCCTGGGCGTGTGGTCGGCGGTGCGTGCCGCCCGCGTGCAGCCCTACCGGCGGATGCGGGTCTGGGATGCCGGCGGGGGCGGCGAGCTGGGGTTCGATGCCGACACGCTGGGGCGCGAACAGCTGGGCTGGATCGTCGAAAACGCGCTGCTGGTCGATCGCCTCTGGGCGGCCGTGCACGCAGCCGGTATCGAGGTGCATTGCCCGGCGCGCGTGGTCGAACTGGAGCAGGACAGCGGCAGCGTGCGTCTGCGTCTGGACGATGGCAGCCGCCTGGAGGCGGCGATTGCGATTGCCGCCGATGGCGCTGCGTCCACCTTGCGCGAATTGGCCGGGGTGCCCGTCTCGCGGCACGCCTACGCGCAACGCGGCGTGGTGGCCTTCGTGGAGACCGAGCGGCCGCACCAGTCCACCGCCTGGCAGCGCTTCTTGACCACCGGGCCGCTGGCGTTCCTGCCGTTTGCCGAAGGCCGCAGTTCGATCGTATGGACCTTGCCGGATGCCGACGCCGCACGTGTGCTAGCCCTGGATGATGCGGCGTTTTCGCGCGAGCTCACCCAGGCCTTCGCCGCACGCCTTGGCCAGGTGCGGGTGGCCTCGCCGCGCGCTGCCTTTCCGCTGCAGCGGCAACTGGTGGAGCAGTACGTCAGCGGCCGTGTGCTGGCCCTGGGCGATGCCGCGCATGTGGTGCATCCCCTGGCCGGGCAGGGCGTCAATCTGGGGTTGCGCGATGTCGCTGCGCTGCGCGAGCAAGTGCGCAACGCGCGCGCCAAGCGTGCCGACTGGGCTGCGCCGCACCGCCTGCAACGGTGGGCGCGAACCCGTCGCAGCGACAACGCCGTCGCCGCCTACGGCTTCGATGCGATCAATCGGGTGTTTTCCAATGACGAGATGCACCTGACCCTGCTGCGCGGATCGGTGCTCGGCCTGGCCGGCAAGCTGCCGCCGCTGGTCGATGTGTTGTGGAAGCGCGCCTCCGGCGGTGCGTGAGCATCGCCGCGCCGGCCGGCGTGAACGCGGATAACCGGCGCAGCCTTTGTTTTATGCCTAAAAACTTATAGCGAAGGCCGCATCTTCCATACGACGGACGCGCACGGCCTAGCTACAGTCGGCGCATGACCTCGGTTGCGCACCCACCCAAGCCCCCCTTGCTGCTGCTCTGCGGCCTGCTCTGCGATGCCGCCATCTGGCAGCCGCAGCGCGAGGCGCTGGGTGACCTGGCGGAGGTGCAGGTGCTGGACTTCCCCGGTTTCGACAGCATCGTGCAGATGGCCACCCACGTGCTGGCCGATGCACCGCCGCAGTTCGCGCTGGCCGGGCACTCGATGGGGGGACGCGTCGCGCTGGAGATCATGCGCCAGGCACCGGAGCGCGTGACCCGGCTGGCATTGCTCGATACCGGCATCGCCCCACGTCGCGAGGGCGAGCGCGAAGAGCGACAGGCGCTGGTGGACCTGGCCCGCACCCAGGGCATGCAGGCGCTGGCGTCGGCCTGGCTGCCGCCGATGCTGCACCCGGACCGTGTCGACGATGCCGCGTTGATGGAGCGCCTGACGGCGATGGTGCAGCGTCAAACCCCGCAGGGCTTCGCCGGCCAGATCACGGCCCTGCTGGAGCGCCCCGATGCCGCGCCGGTGCTCGCACGGATCCACTGCCCCACCTTGCTGGGCGTCGGGCGCCAGGACGCCTGGAGCCCGTTGGCCCGGCACCAGGACATGGCGCGGCACATCCCGCAGGCGCGTCTGGTGGTGTTCGAAGACAGCGGGCACATGGCGCCGGTGGAGGCGCCGGCGGCGGTGACCGCCGCCCTGCGCGACTGGCTGCAGGCCGCGTGATGGCCAGCAGGCCATGCCACCGGCGGTGACGCAGCGGTCGCTGGCGACGCCGATCGGTCTTGCTGAAATCCAAGGAGGCTGCATGCACGACGAGGCATCGACCATCATTGCCTGCGAGCAACTGATCCGCAGGTTCGCGCTGTACAACGACCGCCACGATCACGAGGCGCTTGCTGCCTTGTTCACCGACGATGGCGTGTTCGCACGGCCCAGCGCACCCGACGCACCGGTGCGTGGGCGCGAGGCCATCCTGCAGGCGTTTCGTACGCGTCCGCCGCGCACCACCTGCCACCTGATGCTCAATACCCTGGTCACCGTTCAATCGTCGACCCTGGCGCATGCGCACAGCAATGTGCTGCTTTACACCGCCAGCCAGACCTCTGCGCCACCGCCGTTCGCCGCGCAGTCACCGGCCTTGCTCGGCAGTTTCGACGACGTGCTGGTCTTCGAGCAGGAGCGTTGGCTGTTCAAGCAGCGGCTCGGTGCGTTGCTGCTGCAGATCGGTTCCTGAGCCGCCATCGCTAACACGCAGAAGCGTTGCAGCCGCCATCGGCCTGCAGCGCTGTCGTATCGCTTTCTCCCCCACGCCGCGCCCGCTGTCACCCACCTGTCCGCACCGGAGATTCGCCTAGTGGAACGCGTCCGTTTGTCTGCTCATTGTCGTTCGGTGTTGCTGCGCGCCCTGTCGCGTCGGCAACGGTCATGGATTGTCGGCGCCACACTCGCTGCGGTGTTGCCGGGCACGGTGATGGCGCAGGCCGTACCGGAAACGGCGGCACCGCCGCAGGGCATCAATGTGGGGGGCACCAGTTTCATGGACGGGTTTGGCTCGCTGACGCCCGGCTGGACCGTCATCGAATACCTGCGCCATTACCACTTCAATTCGATCCGGAATGCCAGCGGCGACGATTCGCCGGCCTTCCGCGACCCGCAAGTGGACGTCAGCGTGCTGTTGACCCAGATGATCTATGTCACGCCCTATACCTGGAAGGGAAGTTCGTTGAGCTTCAATGCCATCGTGCCGTTGGTCAATTACGACACCGCATTTGCCGCAGACAGCCCCGTGCAGCTGAGCAGCAATGGGTTCGGCATGGGCGATATCTCGTTCGGGCCTGCCTTGCAGATGCCGCCGGTCATGCGCGACGGGCGCGTGTTCTTCTTCCAGCGCTTTGCGATCGACGCCTTTGCGCCGGTCGGCAAGTTCGATCGTGATACCGCGATCAACCAGAGCACCGGATTCTGGTCGGTGGCCCCGCACTGGGCATTCACCGTGCAACCCAGCGATCGCTGGGAAATCAGCGGGCGCCTGAATTATCTGTACAACTTCCGGACCAGCCGCGCCGGCGGCGTGCCGCCGATTCCCGGCTTCCGTTTCCGCAACGGGCAGGCCGGCGACCTGGTCTGGCTCAACTTCGCCACCTCGCTGAAGCTCAACGAGCAGTGGCGGGTGGGGCTCAATGGGTACTACCTGCAGCAGTTGAAGGACAACCGCACCAACGACCAGCGTGTACCGGACAGCAAACGCAGGCAGTTCTATATCGGCCCCGGTCTGTCCTGGCGCATGAACGAAAAGAACCTGTTCAACTTCAATGTGTACCTGCCGGTGGATGTGGAAAATTCGGTCGCCGGCAATAACTTCAATCTGATGTTCGTGCATTCGTTATAGGCGTCCACCGCCGCCATGCGCAGCGCCTGCGACGGGGCGCTGCGTGTGGCGGGGTAACTGCCGTCGCCACCTGCACGAGCGGGTAGCAAGCTGGTCGCTCAATGGGTGCCGCGTGGCGCGTCTGCCGTGTTGGCGCAGGTGCGTCGTGCTCAGCGCCGGGGCGCGGTAGTCACATCCCCATGCTGTGGCGTTGCGTATGCGCATGTTCGCGGAACAGCAGTTCCGCACGTGCTCCGTCGCGTTGTTCGATCGCCGAGACGATCGCCCCATGTTGGCGGTGCCCGTAATACAGATCGTCGTAGGCCACGGTGGCCGAGCGCTGGCCGAACACCACATGGCTGGGGCTGACGAACGGCACCACCGTGCAGCGGTCCACGGTTTCGGTGAGGATGGGTTTGTTGGCCGCCACCACGATGGTGCGATGGAAGCGGGCATTCATCGCGGCATAGGCCTGCTCGTCACCGGCATCGAGGCTGCGCTTGGCGAACAGGCGGTCGCCTTCGCCAAGACAGCCGTGCAGGGTGGCAAGCACCTCGGCCGACGCGCCCTGCTCGGCCAGCGTGCGCGCCGCCAAACCTTCCATCAGGGCGCGTACCGCCAGGGCATCCAGGCTTTCCTGCTGGCTGAAGCGGCGCACCGCATAGCCGCGGTTGCCTGTCTGTGCCAGCAGGCCTTCCTGGCACAACGCCGGCAAGGCCTGGCGGATGGGCGTGCGCGAGATCGCCAGGCGTTCGGCCAGGGCCGCTTCGGTGATGCGTTCGCCCGGGGCAAAGGTGCCGCACAGGATCAATTCGCGTAACTGCTGGACCGCTTGCAATCGGTGGTTGTTCGCCATCGGCTCCATTCTCTCGCGCCATACCGCAGCGCACGTTCCTTGGAAGGGGAAAACTCGCAAATGCGTGTATAAAAACCTTGCGGACGAGATCGCTTGATGGCAATTTGGATCCCAAGGATACCTTCTTTGGTAATCCGGAGTGCTCGATCGTCCCCGTTGGGATCCATTGCATCGCCGGTCCCGACCCAATCAATGACGCGCGCCCGGCCTTCCTCGGCAGCGCCGCGTCGCAGGAGCGCAGCATGGCAAGCATCATCGGCGGCATCGGAACCTCGCACGTTCCCACCATCGGGGTGGCCTACGACAAGGGCAAACAACAGGATCCGATATGGAAACCGTTGTTCGACGGCTACGCGCCGGTCGCCGAGTGGTTGGCCCGGCAACGGGCCGACGTGCTGGTGTTTTTCTACAACGATCACTGCACCACGTTCTTTTTCGATCTGTACCCGACCTTCGCGTTGGGCGTGGGCGAGCGTTTCCCGGTGGCCGACGAGGGAGCAGGCTTGCGCAACCTGCCGCCGATTCGCGGCGATGTGCAGCTGCAGGCGCATATCGCCGAGTGCCTGGTCAACGACGAATTCGACCTGACCGTGTTCCAGGACAAGCCCATCGACCATGGCTGCGCGGCACCCTTGCCGCTGCTATGGCCGCATGTGCCCGACTGGCCCGGTACGGTGGTGCCCATCGCGATCAACGTGCTGCAGTACCCGCTGCCGACCGCGCGCCGCTGCTACCGGCTTGGTCAGGCGGTGCGGCGTGCCATCGAGTCGTATCCGGAAGATCTCAGGGTGGTGGTGGTCGGCACCGGCGGTTTGTCGCACCAGATCCATGGCGAGCGCACCGGCTTCAACAACACCGAGTGGGACATGGAGTTTCTGGACCGCTTCCAGCATGCCCCCGAGACGCTGACCGACCTGACCCACACCGATTACGTGCGCCTGGGCGGGGCCGAGAGCGTGGAGCAGATCATGTGGCTGGCCATGCGTGGCGCGCTGGAGGGGCCGATCCGCAAGTTGCATCAGAACTACTACCTGATGACCACCACCGCGATGACCGTGGTGGTGTACGAGCCGGGCGAAGAGGCGGCCGATGCGCCGCGTTCGGCAGAGCTGTTGGCGCGTACCGCCAACGCGGCATGAGGGCCTGCACATGAATCCGCAAGTCAACGGCATGGACAAGATCGCCGGGACCTATCTGTTCGATCTGCGCACCAGCAACCGCGCGCTGCGTCTGAATCGCTTTTTCTGGCAGATGATCCGCGCGCCGTGGCGCGACCGCTTCTTGCAGGATGCAGAAGTGCTGATGCAGGAGGCCGGGCTCACCGAGCAGGAGAAGGCGCTGATCCGCGCACGCGACTGGCTTGGCCTGGTGCAGTACGGCGCCAATTTTTTCGTCATCGAAAAGTTCGCCCGTGTGGTGCGCATGACCAATCTGCAGGTCTACGCCATCATGCGCGGCGAATCGTTCGAAGCGTTCATGCAGACCCGGCAGGTGCCCGAGGCGCGCTGAACTGCGCGCCTCGGGCACCTGCCGGGCGCTGTCACCCGACTTCCCAACGTAAGGCCCATCCCCCATGACCATGTCCTCCGTGTTCTTCGAACACCGCATCAAGGTCCGGCATCTACGTGTCATCGAGGCGCTAGACCGGCAAAAAAGCCTGCTCCGCGCCTCGCGCGTCTTGAATGTGACCCAACCTGCGCTCACGCGTGCCCTGCAGGAGATCGAAGAGATCGTCGGGGCACCGCTGTTCGAACGTCACTCACGCGGCGTGCGCCCCAACGCCATGGGCGAGGTGCTGGTGCAGACCGCGCATGTGGTGCTTGGCCAGTTGCGCCGCGCCCAGGACACCTTCGAGGGTCTGCTGCAGGACGACGCGCTCACGATCACCGTGGGCGCCCTGCCGGTGGCGGCAAGCGGCCTGTTGCCGGCCGTGCTGGCGGCGCTCTACCGCGCCGAGCCCACGCTGCGGGTGCGGCTGTTGCACGGCCGTACCGACGAACTGCTGCCCAAGCTGGCCGGCAACGAAGTCGATCTGGTCGTGGGCCGGCTCTATCCGCTGGCACGCTACGACGCACTGGTCCGCAAGGTGCTGTACCAGGATCCGATCGCGCTGGTGGCGCGCAGCGACCACCCCCTGTTTGCGAACGGCCCGGTACGCATCGCCGACGCCGCGGCATATCGCCAGGTGCTGCCGACGCTGAGCCAGCACGTGGAGCGCGACGTGGCGCAGGTCATGCGCGAGCATGGGCTGGCCACGCGCGACCAGCTGCGTTCCAGCTCGGCCAGCTTCACCCGCGAGATTCTGCTCGGCACCGACAGCATCGCGGTGATGCCGAGCATGATGGTGGCCGGCGACATCGCCCGTGGCGAGTTGCGTGCCTTCCAGCTGCAGCAGCCGTCGCAGGCGCGTGCAGGTGGGGTGATTTACCGCGACAACAATGCCATTCTCAAGCCGGGCGTGCGCTTGCTGATGCGCGAGCTGGAGCACCAGTTGGCGCTCATGGCCGAGCAGGGCGCGGTCTGGGTGGACGACCATGTCGGCGAAGACGACATCCTGCTGGATGCGTCCGCGTAAGCGATGGCGTGCCTGTCTGCTCGTGCTGCAGTGAAAGGCACGATGCAGGCGGTCTGAGTAACGCACATCGGGCAGCCAGGGCTGCCCGATGTGCGTACTGGGACAGTGGTGCCTACGACGGTGTCTTCAGCACTCGCCCTGCGCGTGCGTTGGATGCAGGGCACGCGCAGGGCGAGTGCTGGAGTCAGGGACGCGCAGCGACACACACACGCCGCCAAGGCCAGTCGGCGTGCACGTCGCCGCCGGGCAACGTGTCCGCCCAAGAGTGGCCAACAAAACCTAGCGAGCGTCGCCAGGCGGGTGCGGATGGCGCGGAGGAACCGGCGTGGGCGCGTGGTACATGCGGGTTCCGGGCAGCGGCCATGCAGTTGTTTTGTCAGCTGCTCTGCGTCCGACGTGCATCAGCAGGCGCTATGCGTCGTTCGCGAGCGCATCCTTCAGGCGTGCCTTCTGCAGTTTGCCTGTCGCGGTGCGTGGCAAGGCTTCCACCACGCGCAGATGCTTTGGCACCTTGTACTTGGCCAGGCGCTCGATCAGGTAGCTGCGGATCTGCTCCAGATCCGGGTCCTCGGCGGCTGGCACGATCGCCAGATACCCCACCTCGCCCCATTGCGGGTCGGCCATGCCCACCACCGCGCATTCGCGGATCTGTGGGTGGTCGGCGAGCACGGCTTCGATCTCCGCGGGGTAGACGTTTTCGCCGCCGGAAATGAACATGTCCTTCTTGCGGTCCACCACAAAGAAGAAGCCATCGGCATCGCGCTTGACGATATCGCCGGTGCGGAACCAGCCCTGCGCATCGCGCATCTCCGCAGTGGCCTTGGGGTCGCGCCAGTAGCCGGGGCTGAGATTGGGCCCGCGCAACAACAGCTCGCCGGGAACCCCTGTCGGGCAGTCGTTGCCGTCGCCATCGACGATGCGGGTCTGCACCGTCGGCGAGCAGATGCCGGCCGCGCCCAGCTTGTTGCGAATGACCTCGCAATCGACCGACATGCCGAACACCGTGCCGGCCTCGCTCATGCCGAAGCCGCAGACCATGGGAATGCCGTCGTCCACCCAGCCCAGCAGGTCGTCGCTGGCGTGCGGCGCACCGCCGCTGACCAGGGCGGTGAGGTGACGCAGCGCTGCAGGGTCGAAACCCGGTTGAGCGCGGAAAGCCTGCATCATCTGCGGCACACCGACGTAGTGGGTGATGCCTAGCGCCGGATTGCCGAGCCAGCCCAGCGTGCGCTGCGGCTCGAAACCGCTGGAGACCTGGATCGACCCGCCCACCGCCAGTGCCGGCCGCACATTGGTGGCCAGGCCGATGATGTGGAACATCGGTGCTTCGCACAGGAAGCTGCTGCCTGCATCCACACGGGTGGTGACGCCGAAGTTGTGCGCCACCTGCTGCAGGTTCTGCTCGCTCAGCATCACGCCCTTGGGCTGGCCGGACGTGCCCGAGGTGAACAGGATCAGGCTGACGCGGTCCGGCGGAATGTAGGACGTCTCGGCCGGCGCGAGGCCCTTGGCGGTCTCGATGAAGTCCGTCAGCGCTTCGACATGCGCGCGCCCGGCGGCGACATCATCGCCCAGCAGCAAGCGCGGCTCGGCGCGTTGCAGCAGGGCATCCAGCTCGGTGGCGCTCAGGCGCCAGTTGAGCGGCACGTAGATCGCGCCCACGCGTCCGCAGGCGAAGTGCAGCGCCACCTGCCAGACCGAGTTGCGGGCGAGCACGGCGAGCCGTTCGCCGTCGATGCAGCCGCGCGCCTGCAGCAGGGCGGCGAGGCGGCCGATCAGCTCGTCCAGTTCGGCGTAGGTCCATTGCTGATCCAGCAACAGGTCGCGCGCGGCGAGGCGTTGCGGTGTGAGGCGGGCATGGAAGGAAATCGAGTCAGTCGGCATGGTCATGGCGCTGTCTTCCGAATGCGGTTTGGGGGAGTGGCTGGCGTGAGTGCGACGGCAACGGCAGAAGGTTCACGCGCACGCCCGATGACGCAGCGGGCATTCACCAGCGATGGCGTGAACCGGTTGCAGGAGAACGGCAGAGCCGCGGCGTTATCGCCGCGAGGCGGGCGCGCACCGCTGGCAGGTACGCGCTCGGGTGGTGCCCGGCTAGCTGAGATAGACGGTTTTGGTTTCCAGGAAGGCGTGCAGCCCTTCGATGCCGCCTTCGCGGCCGACGCCGGAGTGCTTGAAGCCGCCGAACGGCATGTCGATGTCTACCCACATGCCGTTGATCGAGTGGCTGCCGCTGCGCACGCGGCGTGCGATGCGGTACGCGCGGTCGACATCCTCGCTGTAGACGGTGCCGTGCAGGCCGTAGTCGCTGGCGTTGACCTTGGCGATCAGGTCGGCCTCGTCGTGGTAGTCGATGAAGCTGACCACCGGGCCGAAGATTTCCTCGCGTGCGATGGTCATGTCGGGCGTGACATTGGCGAACACCGTCGGTTCGAGAAAAAACCCGCGCGGCAGATGCGCTGGCCGGTTGCCGCCCATTACCAGCTGCGCGCCCTCGGCGCTGCCCTGCGCAATGTAGGACTGCACGCGTTCCAGCTGCCGGCCGAGCGCCAACGGGCCCATGCCGGTGTCGGCGGCGAACGGGTCGCCGAGCTTGAGTGCGCCCAGGGCCGCGCAATACGCCTGCAGGATTTCCTCGCGCCGTTGCGCCGGAACCAGCACCCGGGTCAGCGAGAAACATACCTGGCCGGTGATCGGCATGGAGTAGGGCACCAGGCTGGGCAGCACCTTGGTGAGGTCGGCGTCCTCGAGCACGATGGCGGCCGACTTGCCGCCCAGCTCCAGGCCGACACGGGCCAGCCGTTCGGCGCAGGCCACACCGATCAGCCGCCCCGCCTGGGTGGAGCCGGTGAAGCTCACCTTGTCGACGAGCGGATGGCGGATCAGCTGTTCGCCAACGTCGCGACCGGCCGGCAACAGGTTGAACACGCCATCGGGCACACCGGCGGCGCTGATGCATTCGGCCAGGATGTAGGCATCGATCGGGGTTTCCGGCGATGGCTTGGCCACCACCGTGCAACCGGCGGCCAACGCGGCGGCGACCTTGTAACAGAGCAGTACCAGCGGCGCATTCCAGGGCGTGATGGCAGCGACCACGCCAACCGGTTCCTGCACCACATGCACGCGGCCGCCGTTGGCACGTGCGCGCGGTTCGACGAACGGGTGGGTGGTGATCAACTCGCCGTAATAGTCGAACAGCCCCGGCGCCTGCTGCGAGGCGCGGCGGCTGAAACCGATGGTGGCGCCGACCTGGCCGGTCCAGGCCTCGGCCAGTTCCGGCAGGCGGGCACGCAACTGGTCGGCAACCCGCTTGAGCACCGCGCCGCGTTCGGGCGGCGACAGCTGCGGCCACGGGCCGGTATCGAAGGCGGCACGCGCCGCGGCCACGGCGGCCTCGGTATCTGCGTGCGAGGGTTCGGTGTAGCGCAGTAGGCGCTCTTCGTTATGCGGGGCGACCACGTCGACATGCCGGTCGCCGCTGCTCGCGCGCCACTGGCCATCGATGAACAGGCCCAGGGGCCCACGCGCGGCGATTCCGCGCAGCGTTGCGGATAAGGCTTCCATACTCCCTCCTCGGTGCAGAAACCACTGGCGGCGCCAGCGATGCGTGGCGTGCACGCAGCGCTGCAGGTGCCGTTGGACGTGCTCAGGTGCTCTTTTTGGTCAAATCGTATTCGCCCAGGCCGGGCTTGTAGCTCTTCTCGTCGATGAACTGACGGATGCCTTCCTTGCGCGCGTTGTTGTCGAAGGAATTGGCCGCTTCCTGCATGCGCACCAGATAGTCTTCGGCTTCGTCGTAGGTCATGGTGCCCACGCGACGCACCGCATCCTTGGCGTATTTCAGCGCCACCGGGTTCTTGCGCAGCAGCAGCTCGGCCACTTCGCGGGTGCGCGCTTCCAGGTGCTCCAACGGCACGCTTTCGTTGACCAGGCGCCACTCGGCGGCCTTCTTGCCATCCACCATTTCGCCGGTCAGCGTCATCCACATCGCATCGCGCATGGACAGCAGTTCCACCGCCACCTTGGTCACCCCGCCGCCGGGCAGGATGCCCCAGTTGATTTCCGACAGGCCGAACTGCGCCTCGTCGGCGGCAATGGCCAGATCGCACGCAAACAACGGGCCGAAGCCACCGCCGAAGCACCAGCCGTTGACCATCGCGATGGTCGGCTTCTGATACCAGCGCAGGCGCCGGAACCAGCCATAGGATTCGCGTTGCGAACGGCGCACGCCACGCAGGCCCTGCGCTTCGGTTTCGCGGAAGTATTCCTTCAGATCCATGCCGGCCGACCAGGCGGTGCCTTCGCCGCCGAGCACCAGCACGCCAACGTTGTCGTCGAACTCCAGCTCGTCCAGCACATCCATCATGCGGCGGTTGAGCGCCGGGCTCATCGCGTTGCGCTTGTCAGGGCGGGCGAACTTCACCCAGGCAATGCGGTTTTCGATGCGAACCGATACCACGTCATGCTCGTTCAAGCGGCGTCTCCTTCAAGTCGGGGGCTGCGGGGATCAGAAGTCTTCGGCCAGCGCGGGGTCCGGCGCGGTCGTCCGTTCCAGCGTGGCGCTGGCGTTCAATTTGCATAGCAGGCGCAGCAGGGTCTGCTGCTCGCTGGCCTGCAGGCCGGCGCAGGTGCGTTCGACGGCACGCGCAAGGCAGCCCTGCGCCACTTCCAGCGTGCGCTGGCCGTGCTCGGTCAGGTACAGGCCCTTGCTGCGGCGGTCGCGGCCGGCCAGGCGTTCGATTAGGCCCTGCTCGGCCAGCGCATTGGCGATCTTCATGCCGGCGGCGCGGTTGACCAACAGGCGATTGCCGAGTTCGGTCTGGTCGCAGCCGGGCTGGTCGCGGATATGGATCAGCGCGGTGACACGCGCCGGGGTCAGGTGCAGTTCGGCCAGCTCTTGGCGCGCAGCGTGGCTGGAGGCCAGGGTGGCCAGTTGCAGTTGGTAGCCGAGGTCGGCGGCAAGTGCCAGGCGAGCGGTCATCGATCCATCCAAATTGTATCCGTTAAATACAATCTAGCCGAGCGAAGCGAGCGCTGCAAGGGGGGATGCGTCAAAAACGAAGGCCGGCGCGCGCCTGCGTAGCACCGGCGCGCGTGGCTGCCATGCGGATGTGCCCCAGGGCTACTGGATCAGCCAGCCGGCCAGCTGTTCGCGGGTGAGATAGCCGCTGTGACGGCTATCCAGCGCATCGAATTCGTCGGCCAATGCGGGGTTGGCCTGGGCTTCGGTGCGACTGATGCGGCCATCGCCGTCCACGTCCATCGCCTGGAAATCGATGCGGTAGCTGCCCGCCACGCTGCTGGGCTGGATCGAGCGCACGATCACGCTGGATTCGCCGCGCGGGCGCTCCAGCTGGGTCTGATGGGTGACCTCGCCGCTGGCCAGCGGCTGGGTGCGGATGACGTTGGGTACCTCGATCAGCGGCATGCTGCTGGCTGGTGAGGGTGCTTGCTGCGCGGGCGCGGCGCCGCACGCGAGCAGCATGGCAATGAGGGCGGCACTACGGCTGGTGGTCATCAGATCCCCCTGATGCGGAACAGCCGGTAAGGATAGTGGGTGTCGAGCCGATTGCGGTGGGCACCGCTTGCACGCTGGCCGCTGCGCGCCACGCGGGGACCGCCAGCGTGCAGGGCAACGGCGTGTGACCGCTGCCCTGCACGTCGCTCAGCCGGGAATGAAGGGAAACACGATCTTGAGCAACCCCTTCAGTCCGCCCTCGGCGGTGCTGGCCACGGCCTTGGCGCCCAGGCTGTTGAGTGCGCGGCGCACATCGTCCCAACGCAGCTGGGCGATGTCTTTTTTCAACAGGTCCGACACTTCTTCGGCGGTGGGCGTGAGCTTTTGCAGCGCGCGGATGGCCGCCTGCGGGTCCTGCTGCAGATAGCCCCAGCGTTCGGCAATCTTCAACAGCGTGTCGAAACGCACCGCCACCACTTCGCGATTGCGTTCGTACACCGGCAATGCGCCAACGTCGAGGATGGCCTGCTCGAACTGTTGCGCGTCATCGGGGTGTTCGATGCGCACTGCCAGGAAGCCTTCCTTGCGGCTGCGTTCGCTGACGTGCTTGGCACCCGAGCGCAGATTGTCCTCGGTCAGCACGTTGGCCACGATGCGTTGCATGGCCGCGTCGCCTTCCTCGGGCACCAGCGCACGCCAGCGCGCATAGCCATCGCGACGCAGGGCCTTGACCTTGGCCGAGGTGACCCGCAACTGCAGTGCGACCACGGCATTGGCGCTGTTGCGCGAGATGGCGCCATCGCGTTCGAGCAGCACGAAGATCAACAATTCCAGGTCGCGCTTGGTCAATGACTGAAAGCCCTGCAACAGGGTCAGTCGCAGGAATTCGCTGCCGAAGGCGGCCGCGTCCTTGAGTTCTATCGGTTGCATGGGAAGTCCTCCGCGGGTGACCTGCACAATGCCAGCACCCGGTTGCGCGGGCTGAGAACCGATGCGACGCGCACAGCAGTTTCAGTGTCCGGTTTCGCGCCCGGGGCGGTCGGATCTGAACGTTTCAACTGCGCCGCGATCCTGCAGCGTCACAAAGACCTGTTTGCCGTCGCTGCCGCCGAAGGCGACGTTGCTGGCCTTGCGCCCCTTCAGCGCAACCGTGCGCAGCAGCCTGCCCGTCGGCGACACCACGGCGATCTGGCCCGCATCGTAGCGGGCGATGTACAGATTGCCATCGGCATCGCAGCGCATGCCATCCATGCCGAAATCGGGGAACGCGATCAGCAGGCGCTTGTTGCGCAGGCTGCCGTCATCGCCACGGTCATACACCCACACCTTGCGCGACATGCTTTCGTTGACGTAAAGCCGCTTGCCGTCCGGGCTGACGTCCAGTCCGTTGGGGGTGGTCATGCCGGACTCCAGCAGCCGCACCGCGCCGTCGCGCCCGATGTGCCACAAGCGCCCGCTGTTGTCCTTCCAGTTCGGGTCGCTGGCGTAGAAGCTGCCATCGGGTGCAAGCGCCAGATCGTTGGGACCATCGGCGTCGGGCAACGCAGCGAACGTGGTCACGGCACGGGTCTGCATGTTCACCTGCAGCAGTTTGTGGCCGGTGTAATCGGCCACGTACATCGCCCCATCGCGAAAGCGGATGCCGTTGCCGGTGCTGCCTGCCGGCAAGGTGACAAACACCTGCGCGTTGGCACTGCCGTCCGGCTGCAGGGTGATGCGCGCGATGGTGCCATCCTTGCCCAGATTCACGGCGTAGAGCGCGCCATCCGGGCCGGTGGCCGGGCCTTCTGCGTTATGCGTGAAGGCGCCATCGCCGATCAGATCACGCGCAACGAAGGGCGCGTCGGCCGCGTCAGCGAGCGAACTGGACAACAACAACGCCAACGTCAGGTAGCGGGCGCGTGCAATAGCCATCATGCGGAATGCTCCAGGCGAGATCGTGCGCAGTGTGCCAGAACGTGCGCGGCGACCATGGCGGTACTCACGCGCGATCAAGTAAGGTGCGCGGGCGGTACCGAACCAGTGCAACGTGCAGGCGGCAGCTTCTGCTCCGGCAGGCGATGGCGTGGTGCATACGTACCGTGCATGCCGCATGACATCGCGGTGTCACCGCTGCCTGCCTGACGTCGCTTGCCGGTGCTGGTCGCCATTCTCACTTGAAGGAGGTTTGCATGTCCGTGGAATCCTTGACACGTCGCCGCTTGCTCGCCGCCTTCGGCAGTGCCGGCATCCTGCTGGGCGCGCCGGCCTGGGCGCTGCCCAAAAAGAAACCGGGAAAGCCGCTCAATGTCGCCCTGGCCGGTCTCGGCAGTTATGCCAGCGAACAACTCGCGCCTGGTCTGGCCTTGACCAAGCACTGCAAGCTGGCCGGCATCGTCACCGGCACGCCGTCGAAGATTCCGCAATGGCAATCCAAGTACGGCATCGCCGATCGCAATGTCTACAGCTACGAGAACTTCGACAAGATTGCCGATAACGACGATATCGACGTGGTGTACATCGTCACCCCGACCCATCTGCACGCGCCGCTGACCTTGCGCGCAGCGGCAGCCGGCAAGCATGTGTGGTGCGAAAAGCCGATGGCAATGCATGCCGGCGAATGCGAGGCGATGATTGCCGCCTGCAAGCGCAACAAGGTGGCGCTGACGATCGGCTACCGCATGCAGCACGAGCCCAACACGCGGCGGCTGATTGCGATGGCCAGCGAGAAGCCGTTCGGCGCCATGCAGCGCGTGCGTGCCGAGGCCGGTTACAACGGGTATCGCGATACGACCAAGGCCGATCGCCCATGGCGGTTGCGCTCGGAATTCGGCGGCGGCGCGATGTACGACATGGGCGTCTATCCACTCAATGCCGCACGCTACACCGTGGGTGCCGAGCCGCTGGCAGTCACCGCCAAGCGCTGGACCGACCGTCCCGAACTGTTCGATGAAGTGGACGAACATATGGATTTCACGCTGGAATTCCCCAATGCCGTGCGTGCGGCGTGCAAGACCAGTTTCGGTGCCAACATGAATGTGCTGCGTGCCGACTGCGAGCGCGGCTGGTATGAACTGTCGCCGTTCCAGAGCTACCAAGGCGTCACCGGCAAGGCCAGCGATGGCCGTGTGTTCGATGCCAAGGTGCCGCACCAGCAGGCCTTGCAGATGGACGAAGACGCATTGGCCATCATGAATGGCACGCCGCTGCGCGCGCCCGGCGAAGAAGGCCTGCGCGATATCCGCATCGTCGATGCGATCTACCGCTCGGCCCGCGAGGGCAGCAAGCGCATCGTGCTCTGATTGCGCCCAGCTCCGTCAATCGACGGAGTTGACCCGCCGGGGCCAGGCGAGCAGGCTGGCGCGCACCAGCCTGCCACGATGAAGTCCCCACGAACATGCAGTCCAGCACCGAAAGCGGCTGTCCAGCAATCACACCGGACTGCCATCAGCGCGACTGGCGCAGGTGAATCACCACACCAGCTCCCGCGATACCCGCCCGCACCCACAGCAACAACGCCACCAATCCGCGCTTTTACGATTCCCGATTCCCGATTCCCAGCCTCAGTCCCGCATCGCCAGCACCGTGATCTCTTCGCGATCGTGATACAGCTGCTTGGCCCGCACGGTCAGCGACTTTTCGGCCTGCTGCTCGAATAGATCCAGGCACAGGCGGGTCTCGTCCCAGCGTTTTTTCATCGGCAGCTTGAGGTTGAACAGGGTGTGGCGACACCAGCCTTCGCGCACCCAGGTGGCCATGCGCTCGGCGACGCGGCGCGGTTGCTCGACCATGTCGCAGACCATCCAGTCCAGCGCCTGTGCCGGTTTCCAGTGGAAGCCATCGGCGCGCAGGTGCTCGACCAGGCCGGTGTTCAGCACGTGCTCGCGCAGCGGGCCGTTGTCCACGCTGGTGACATGCAGGTGCTGGCGGGTGAGCACCCAGGTCCAGCCGCCGGGCGCGGCGCCCAGATCGGCAGCGCGCATGCCGGGCTTGACCAGGCGTTCGCGCTCGTCGGGCGTCAGCAAGGTGAGCAGTGCTTCGTCGAGTTTGAGCGCCGAACGCGACGGTGCGTCGGGCAGCAATTTGAGCCGCGGAATGCCCAAGGGCCAGGGCGCGCTGTCGTCGGCATCGGCCACCGCCAGCACTGCGTGGTCGCCATCGAGGAAACACACATGCAGCCGTGGCAGGCGCGGCTGCGGCTTGTCGGTGAGGAGGCCGGCCTTGCGCAGGGCCGGGCGTAACGCATTGCCAAAGCTGCGCGCCAGGCCTGCCAGCGGTTTGCCGGCATCCGAATCCGGATGCTCCACCCACAGATCGCCAAAGCGCGGTTGCCCGTGCAGTGCGGCCAGGATCGGGGTGATGCGATCGGTCGGGTCGATGCCCTTGAGTTCGGCCATGACGACCAGCTTCTGCCGCGCGAAGATCAGCTCGCGCCACTGCAACCTGGCGGCCAGTTGCGCGGCTTCATCGCAGACGAACACCACATAGCCATCGTTGCGCTGCGTGCGCGCATAGCCGGCGATGCCGACGAACGCGGCGCGCGCGCTCAGTTCTGCGGCCAGTTCCGGCTCGAAGCCCTGGCGGCAGTAACACAGCAGCCCGCTCATCGCAGCGCTCGCAGGGAGAGGTCAATAATGGTCACCGCCGCCCTCGCCGTAACTGCGCAGCACCGCGCATGCCTGCTCGCGCTGTACGTCGCGCACCACATCGATGCCGCGGCGGGTGAGCTCGCCCACCCAGTCGGCGGGCAGCGGGCCTTCGTCGAATTCGGTCAGGGCCATCACGTCTTCGGCGCGGGCGCCGATCAGCAGCCGGTCGATGCCCGCCCATACCGTGGCGCCGTAGCACTGGCAGCACGGTTGCGCGGAGGTCGCCAGGGTGATGGGCGACAGCACATCGTTCAGGCGCGGGGTCTGCAGGCGCTGCTGCGCCAGCATGTAGGCCATGTTTTCGGCGTGCGCCAGCGAGGTGGTCTGCGGCACCACACGATTCACGGCTGCGGCAATGATGTGATGGTCCGGGCCGAACACCACGGCGCCAAAGGGGCCGCCGCTGCGTGCTTCGACGTTCATCCGCGACAACGCGATCGCCAGCGCCACCTTCTCGTCGTCACTGGGATAGGCGCGACTGGCATCCACGAAATCATGGATCCAGGCGGGCAATGTGAGGTGGACTTGCGCGTAGAGCATCACGTGACGACCGGTAGGAGAGGGGGGAAGGGGCGGCGCAGTGTATCGGCCCGGGGGCAGCGCGCAACACCAGCAGGTGGCCGGAGATGAATGCCGTCACTGCCGGCCACGGACTGCTGCACACCAGGCGGCAACCAACGTACGCGATCGCTACCGGCGGCAGCCGCTTCACTGCACCCAGGGGCCCTGCCGTGGTCCTACTTGGCGGCGCACTGGCCGGAGACGCATTGGCAGCCGCTGATGTCCTGAAAACCGCACACGCTCATCATGCCGCTGGACTGGCATTGCGCCATCACACCCTCGGGGTCGGTGGCGCTATTGACGTTGACGCAGGCCGGGAACGCCCCGCAACAGTTGCCGACGTTCTTTACCGTGCAATCGGCATCGACCTTGCACGTGGTGATGACGGTGACGGGTTTGGCGGTCGCCGCAGGTGGCGTGGCGGCCTCGGTCGGCGGTGCGGCGACACAACCGATCAACGTGAACACTACCAACAGCAACAGGCTGCTCAGACACCAGGACAAGGCACGGGACATGCGGTTGCTCCGATCAGGACAGGTGAGAGGTCATGGTAAGCCTTGGGCGCGCCCTGGGGTGCGGCCAGGCGTCCCAGGCGTTGATCGCTGCGCGTTTCGCGACTGCATGTCGCTGGCGTCAATGGGCGTTGCCGCGCGCAGTGTGACCACTGAGGTGGGCCACGTCTGGTGGGTCGCCGGTGGGCGGGGCACCGGCGGCACCGGCTGCCGCGGTCATGCAAAGGCCACGGGTCCCATCCACGGCTCGCTGTACTGCAAGCGCGTGGTCAGCGACCTCGGGTCAGTGCAGAACCGCAACGGCTGGCCAGCGCCAGTTGCTGCATGCTTTCGTCGCGGCGATCGCTGGGCAGTTCGTCGTCCGGCGGGTGCGGAACGAACAGGCACAATGCCTCGGCCGGCGTCACCGCTTGCGCGTTGTGCGGCGGCGGCGAACAGGCCGTCAGCCCGATGGAAAGCGACAACACAGCGCCATACAGCGTCCGCGGTCTGGGGCGTGGCAGGCACATGGCGCGTTCCAGTGGACACAGCCTGCAATCTAGGCGCAGCGCCTCGACAGCGCTGGGCGTCAATTCGCTTCCGAATGCAGTGCTGCGCACCACAGCACGCCGACCAGCAGGCACGCGATCGCTGCCAGTTCCAGCGGCGTGGGCAGACGCATTTCCCAGGCAAAGCCGTACAGCAGTGCAAAGATGGTCTCGAACACGATCATCTGCCCGACCAGCGTCAACGGCAGCACGCGGCTGGCGCGGTTCCACAGGGCGTTGCCGATCACCGAGGCCAGGATGCCCAGCAACAGCGAGACGCCCCAGAAGCTGGCCCAGGCGATCGGCGCATGCGGCGCGCTGCCGATCAGCGCAGCCGGCGCCAGCAACGCCGCCAGTGCGCCGGTGACCACGCCGGTCAGCAGCGACCAGTCGCCGCCGGACAGATCGGAGCGGCGCCGCAACCAGCGTGCATTGACGATCGAATAGGCCGACCACGAGACCAGTGCACCGACGGCGCACAACAGGCCGGCAATACGGGTGAGACGGTCGCTCGCCTGCTGCCCCGAATCGTCCTGCACGGTGTCCAGGGCCACCAGCGTCACGCCGATGACGCACAGCACGCACGGGGCAGCGAGCCGCCGTAATTGCACCGCGCCCGCCGCCCGCGTGCCGATGACGGTCACCACCACCGGCAACAGGCCGATGATCAGCGCGGTGGCGGCGCTGCCGGCCCATTGCACCGCGCTGCCCAGCAGCACGTAATAGACCAGATTCCCCATCAGGCTCAGGCGCACCAGCGCCCACCACTCGGCGCGGCCCAGCCGGGCGGCGGTCTGGCGCGCGCGTGGTGCCAGCACCACCGCCGCCACCGCGCCGTACGACAGGTAGCGCGCCACCGCCAGTTGCAGGGGCGTGAACGCCGACAACAACTGCGGTGCCAGGAACACCAGCCCCCACAGCGCGCCCGCGCCGACGCCGCAGGCGACCCCCACCATCAAGCGCTCACGCATCGTGTTGCTCCTGTCAGTCGTGCAGCATGCAGGCCACGGCCGGGCGCAGCTCCCTGCGCATGTGCATCAGCTCAGAACGCGACGCGTCTTGACAGCCCTGAGCGGGAGGCGTGGTGCCTGCGGCCCGTCCTTCGCATCGGTAGTCACGTGTTTCGCAGTGCAAAGGCCGCACCGGCGCCTTGATCCGGTGCGGACACCCGTTACTTGGCCCAGGTATCGCGCAAGGTCACGCTGCGATTGAACACCGGTGTGGCTGCACTATGGTCACGGCGATCGGCAACGAAGTAGCCTGTGCGCTCGAACTGGAACGCCTGCTCCGGCGTTGCCTGCGCGGCGGCCGGTTCCACATACCCGCGCACGCTGCGCTTGGACTCGGGGTTGAGATAGTCGCGGTAGGTCTTGCCTTCGGATTCGTCGTCGGGCTTTTCCACCGAGAACAGACGGTCGTACAGGCGGATTTCCGCGTCCACCGCATGCACGGCGCTGACCCAATGGATGGTGCCCTTGACCTTGCGGTTGGCACCTTCCATGCCCGGGCGCGATTCCGGGTCCAGCCAGCCGCGCAGCTCGACGATGTCGCCGTCGGCGTTCTTGATCACCTCATCCACGCGCGCAATGCCGGCGCCACGCAGGCGGATCTCGCCGCCCGGTACCAGCCGTTTCCAGCCCTTGGGCGGAACCTCGGCAAAATCCTCGCGCTCGATCCACAGCTCGCGGGCGAACGGCACTTCACGCGTGCCGAAGCTCTCGTCCTTGGGGTGATTGGAAAACTGCAGCGTCTCGGTGTGGCCTTCGGGCAGGTTGGTCAGCACCAGCTTGAGCGGTTCGATCACCGCCATGCGGCGCGCCGCAGCCGCGTCCAGATCCTCGCGCAGGCAGCCTTCCAGCACCGAGAAATCGATCAGCGAGTTCTGCTTGCTGATACCCACCCGATCGACGAACAGGCGCATCGCCGCCGGTGTATAGCCACGACGACGCAAGCCCTGCAGTGTGTACATGCGTGGGTCGTCCCAGCCGTCCACCAGCTGTTCTTCCACCAGCGCGGTGAGCTTGCGCTTGCTCATCACCGTGTAGTTGATGTTGAGGCGCGAAAACTCGATCTGACGCGGTTTGCCGGCTTCGCGCGGCAGGCCTTTCTCCAGCAGCGGCTGCAGCAATTCCGGGTGGCCGGCCAGGTCCACCTTGTCCACGCACCAGTCGTACAACGGGCGGTGGTCTTCGAATTCCAGCGTGCACAGCGAGTGGGTGATGCCTTCCACCGCATCGCCCAGCGAATGCGCGAAGTCGTACATCGGGTAGATCGGCCAGGTGTTGCCGGTGTTCTGGTGCTCCACATGCTTGATGCGGTAGAGCGCCGGATCGCGCAGGTTGATGTTGCCGCTGGCCATGTCGATCTTGGCGCGCAGCGTGCGCGCACCATCGGGAAACTCGCCGGCGCGCATGCGGCCGAACAGGTCCAGGTTTTCCTCGACGCTGCGCTCGCGAAACGGCGAATTGCGGCCGGGTTCGGTCAGCGTGCCGCGGTACTCGCGCACCTGCTCGGCCGACAGGTCGCAGACGAAGGCGTGGCCGTCGCGGATCAGCTTCTGTGCGGCCAGGTAATACACCTCGAAGTAGTCCGAGGCGTGGCGCAACTGTGCCCATTCGTAGCCCAGCCAGCGCACGTCGTCCTGGATGGCCACCACGAACTCGGGGTCTTCCTTGGCCGGGTTGGTGTCGTCCAGGCGCAGGTTGCACAGCCCGCCGAACTCGGCCGCCAGGCCGAAGTCCAGGCAGATCGCCTTGGCGTGGCCGATGTGCAGGTAGCCGTTGGGCTCGGGCGGGAAGCGGGTGCGGATGACCGTGTGCTTGCCGCTGGCCAGGTCCTCGCGAACGATCTGGCGGATGAAGTCTTTCTTCTCCGCCGGGGCGGTGGCGTCGGTGGCTGCAATCTCGGACATGCGGGGCATCGGCATTAGGTAAACCGCAAGTTTAGGCGGTGGCACCGGTTAGGGGTAGGCGGCGGGGCAGCGGGGCGCGTCGGGCCGGCAGTTCGGGTGTATCGACCAGGCGGTTCGTCACCGCTGCAGGCTGTGCTGGCAATGCCTGGCGTAGCCGTGGCCCGGTTTGGCACCATGCAACCCACCGGCGCATCGCGTGGTCCGCGTGCCCGGCGACCAGTGCGCGGTTGCCGCCATCGGTGCGCCGCAACCGCATTGCGTGGCTGCGGCCATGCAATGCCTGGCACCGGTCGCCCCGGCCCTGCCCAAGCGCCGCCCCGTCGCTGCGCGCTGCAAGGCGGTTGTTCCCCACGTGCGGCCGGGCGCGGCTGGCGGGCATCGGTCGCGACGCGTACGCTGCGCCAACCCCGTTGGAGCGCCCCACCCATGTCACTGCCCCGCCTGGTGATCGGCGACAAGACCCTGTCTTCCTGGTCGTTGCGGCCGTGGCTGCTGTTGCGGCACTTCCAGGTGCCGTTCCAGGAAGTCGCGCTGCCGCTCGATACGCCGGAATTCCAGACCCGCATCGCCGGGTATTCGCCGACGCGCCAGGTGCCGGTGCTGTGGGACGACACCCTGCATGTATGGGACTCGCTGGCGATCTGCGAGTACGTCAACGAGCGCTGGCTGGATGGACGCGGCTGGCCTGCCGAGCTGGCCGTGCGTGCACAGGCGCGCGCGGCCGCGGCGGAGATGCACTCGGGCTTTGGCGCGCTGCGCACCCAATTGCCGATGGACCTGGCCCGCACGCCCGCGCCCGCGCAGTGGGACGCCGCCGTCGAGCGCGATATCACCCGTATCCAGGCGCTGTGGGCCAGTTTGCGCGCAGAGCACGGCCACGCCGGGCCGTTCCTGTGCGGCGAGTTCGGCATCGTCGATGCGATGTACGCGCCGGTGGCGTTGCGCTTTACCAGCTATGGCGTCCCGCTGTTCGAAGCCGCCGGCGATTACCTGGCTGCACTGGATGCACTGCCGGCGCTGCGCGAGTGGAAGCAGGGTGCCGAGCGCGAACGCCTGGAGCGCGGCTGACATGCAGATCGCGTATCGCGCCAGTCACATCATCGACGCGCATCTGGCCAAGCACGCGCTGGAAGATGCCGGCATCACCGCATTCGTGTTCGGCGAGTCGCTATTGGGCGGTGCCGGCGAACTGCCGGCCTTCGGCGTGCTGCAGGTCTGCGTGGCCGACCTGCACCTGAGCCAGGCGCAGGCGATGCTGGCAGACATCGGCCTGTGCGGCGAGGTCACCCGCGCGCTGTAGCGGCCAGCCGCCTGTCGTAGGAGCGCACCCGGGCGCGACGGGGCCGTGCCGATAAACGCCCCGTCGCGCCCGGGTGCGCTCCTACGCTGTGCAGGCATCATCCCGGCTGGCGCCACCCGGGCGGCGCAGCCTCCGGCGCGGCCAATGCACGCAGCCGCTTGAACAGCACGGTGGTTTCAGCCACGTTCCAGACCCGCAGCGCCACTTCGAAGGTGTCCAGCGGCTTGGTCAGAAAGTCTTTTGCCCCCAGCCCCAATGCACGGTGGCGCGCGCTGCGGCTGGGATCGGCGGTGAGCACGATCACCGGCAGGAAATGCGCCGGGTCGGACAGCCGGGCCAGCTGTTCCAGCAGGGCGTAGCCGTCCAGCTCCGGCATCTTCAGGTCCAGCAAGATCAGATCCGGTGCAAATGCCGAGACTAGGCCCATGACCCGCAGCGGATCGGTGGTGGCGATGACCTGCTGGAAGCCTTCGCGCTGCAGCAGGTCTTCCAGCAGCCGCACATTGGCCGGCTCGTCGTCGACGATGAGGATGCGGGAGCCGAGAATTTCGTCGCGTGTCATGCCAGCAACCTGTCGATCACGGTGAAGAATTCCGCCACGTCCAGTGGCTTGGTCAGATACGCACGCACGCCCTGATTGCCGACGCGCGCCAGCGTGGCGGTGGTGGCATCGGCACTGATCACCACCACCGGCACCTGCGCGGTGGCCGGCTGCGCCTGCAACTCGCGCAGCAACTCTTCGCCGTTGCCGTCGCTCAGGTGCAGGTCCAGCAGGATCAGGTCCGGCACGCCCTGCAGCAGCAGTTCGCGCGCCTGCGCCAGGCTGGCCGCTTCCAGCAGCTGCCATTGCGGGCGGCGCTCGGTGAGCGTGCGGATCAATGCCTGGTTGGAAGGGTTGTCCTCGATGCTCAGCAGGCGGCAGACGCCGCTGCCGGTGGCGCTGGGCGGCAGCAGGGTCCGCGCGGGCTCGCTGCGTTGCGGCTCGCCCTGCGGCAGCGAGATCCAGAAGCGCGCGCCATCGCGACTGCTGTCCACCCCGATCTGCCCACCCATCGCCTCGATCAGGCGCTTGCTCAGCGCCAGCCCCAGGCCGGTGCCTTCCACGGCGGAACGCTCGGCACCCAGCCGCTCGAACGGCGTGAACAGCCGCTCGATCTGCGCCGGGGTCAGCCCCGCGCCCTGGTCGGCCACGGTGATGCGCACCTGCTTGTCGCCGGCGTGTGCGCTCACCTGCACCTGGCCACCGGGACGATTGAACTTCACCGCATTGGACAACAGGTTGAGCAGGACCTGCCGCAGCCGCTGCGCGTCGGCGCGCACCGTCCACGTCTCTTCGATGGCCGGCGGTTGCAGGGCAATGCCGTATCGGTCCGCATCCGGTGCGATCAGGCCCAGCGCCTCGTGCACGGCCGCGCGCACCGAGATCGGTTCCGGGCTCAGATCCAGCTGATCGGCCTCGATGCGCGCGATGTCCAGCAGCTCGGTGATCAGCCCTAGCAAGTGCCGGCCGGCGCCCAGGATGTGTTGCAGGTGGCGGCGGTGGCCGGGCTCGGGCAGGTCCATTTCCAGCACTTGCGCATAGCCCAGGATGGCATTGAGCGGAGTGCGCAGTTCGTGGCTGCTGCGCGAGAGGAACTCGGTCTTCGCGCGGTTGGCGGTTTCTGCTTCGCGCCGCGCCAGCTGCGCTTCGGCCGCGCGCGCGGCCAGCAGTTCGCTGGCCTGCGCCAGACGCTGACCGACCTGGCCCAGCTCGTCGCCAGCACGCGGTTGCGGTGCCAGCGGCAGGCCTTCGCCCAGGCGGTCCGCATTTGCCGCCAGCGTACGCAGACGCCCGGACAGCGCCGAGGCAAACCAGGCCACGGCAAACACCGCGCCCAGGCCGCCGAGCATGGCTGCACTCAGGGTGATGATGAGATTGCGCTGGCGCAGCCCTTGCGCCTTGGCCGTGCGCACCTGCAATTGCGCGGTTTCGTAATTGCGCAGCTCGCGCAGTTCCGCGCGCAGGATGTCGAGCTTGTACTTGCCGTCCCAGAGCTGGCGGATTTCTTCCTCGCGGCTCAGATCCGGCGCCAGCAGCCGGCGCCAACCCTGCATTTTTTCGGCAAAAAGTGGCTTGATGCGCGCAAACCGCTGCGCCTGGCCCGGGTCGGTAATGCGTTGCGACAGACGCTCGGCCACCCGCTGCAGGCGCGGCTCGGCATCGCGGTACGGGGTGAGGAATTCATCGCGCCGCACCAGCCGGTAGCCACGCACACCGGCCGCAGTTTCGGCTAGCAGTGCATGCGCTTCATACAGATCGCTCAGCACCTCCAGCGTCTGGCGCACGTCGTTTTCGGCGGCGATGTTCTGCCGCTCCACGCTGTAGATCGCCATCAATGCGACGGCCAGCAGCAACAACGGCAACGTGACGACCGCCAGGCTCTTGCGGGTGATCGGCCAATCGTTCCAACGCACTGCCAATGCATTCATAGCGCGAGTCCGGCTTGGACCGCGTACACCGCGGCCTGGGTGCGATCTTTTACCTCAAGTTTCTGCAGGATTCGCTCCACATGCACTTTCACCGTGCCGGGAGAAATCCCCAGTTCAGCTGCGAGGCTCGCGTTGGTGAGTCCGCGCGGGAGCAACGACAGCACCTGTTTCTCGCGCTTGCTCAGCGCGTTCAGGCGATCGTCCTGCAGCGGTTTGCGCCGCCGCGTAGCAACCGGTTTGGCCGGTTCGGCCACCATCGCCGGCAGCAACAAGGCGAAGGCCTGTAACGCCTGCACGTCATCGTTGCCGGGGGCAGGGCGGCCGTCGTTCCAAGCCACGCAGACCATGCCATGGGTAGTGCCCAGCGCATGGATCGGCACCCTGGCCTCGCGGATGTCGGCCGGGCGCGGCGGCATCAGCCAGGCTGCGTCGTGGCTGTCGCCGGCCGCACTGGCCCCGGGCGGCAGGGCCTGCCCACGGCTGGCGAGCACCTGCGTACGCGGCCCGCGCTGTGCCAGCACCGCGCCGTGCTCCAGGCCCAGCAACAGCAACACGCGCCCCAGCACGGCATCGCAGGCCTGCTCGGGGGTGTGTGCCTGACGCAGCGCCACGGCTGCTTCCCAGAGCGCCTGCCAGCGTGCGCCATCGGAGGCCTCGCGGCGCAAGGCAAGCCGCCAATCACCAGCACTGGTAGGGGTTTCCATGGATTCGCTCTAGGCCGATCAGCATATTTAAGTATATGCCAGTCGGCAGAATTGTTGGGGCCGCTTGATTTCGATACTGAGCTCGCCCGATCAGGGCACCCCACAACAACCCAATGGAGATTCCCATGCGTCGCACTCTGTTCTCTATGGTTCTGGCTCTGGCTGCCACCCCGGCGCTGGCTGGCGGCGTGATGCACTACACCGACAAGGCCAAGCTGCCGGCTGACGGCGAAGAGCGCGAAGTCGCTGCACTGTTCGACACCTGGAACGCCGCACTGGCAACCGGTAACCCGGACAAGGTGGCCGATCTGTACGCACCGGATGGCGTGTTGCTGCCGACCGTATCCAATGAAGTGCGCGCCTCGCGCGAGCAGATCGAAAAGTACTTCGAGATGTTCCTGGCCAAAAAGCCCAAGGGCGTGGTCAATTACCGCACCGTGCGCGTGCTCGATGACGACAGCGCCGTGGACGCCGGCGTCTACACCTTCACGCTGACCGACAAGGACGGCCAGAAGAGCGACGTGCAGGCGCGCTACACCTTCGTGTACGAAAAGCGCGACGGCAAGTGGTTGATCATCAACCACCACAGCTCGGCGATGCCGGAAGTGGATACGCGTTCGGCGGTTGCCAAGACCAAGTAAGTGCCGTCCGGCGACCGTACGCCGGCCGTGCAGGCTTGAAAGCTGCCGCGGCCGGCGCCATCCAGCAGGCAATCCTCACGATCGCGGAGTTGCACCATGCTGGGAATCGGCGCCTTCAAACAACGCATGCCACGTCCGGGCGAGGCATTGCCCGGACGCGAGCAGGCACTACCGCTGCACAACACACACCTGATCAACGGTCATCCGTTGCGCGGTGAATTCACCGGCCTGGCCCAGGTGCAGTTCGGGCTTGGTTGCTTCTGGGGCGCGGAACGCAAGTTCTGGAACGTGCCCGGGGTGTACACCACGGCGGTGGGCTACGCCGGGGGCGAGACACCGAACGCAACCTACTCGGAAGTGTGCTCCGGGCAGACCGGCCATACCGAGGCGGTGCTGGTGGTGTACGACGCGCAGGCGGTGTCGTTCACCCAGTTGTTGCGCACGTTCTGGGAAAGCCACGACCCCACCCAGGGCATGCAGCAAGGCAACGATGTCGGTACGCAATACCGCTCGGCCATCTACTGCACGACGCAGGAGCAATACGACGCGGCACTGGCCAGCCGCGATGCCTACCAGCAGCAACTCACTGCAGCCGGGTATGGCGCGATCACCACGGAGATCCGTTTCCCGGCGCCCACGTTCTATTACGCCGAAGACGATCACCAGCAATATCTCGCCAAGCATCCCAACGGCTATTGCGGGCTTGGCGGAACGGGAGTGAGCTGCCCGATCGGGCTGGATGCCTGACGGAAAGGCGGGCCGGATTGAAGCGCTGTCATCCACGTGATCGTGGCAGTGCGCCGATGGCCGACAGTGACCGGCAGCGTTATCACGATCAGGCAGCGCATGGGAGTGCATGCCAGGCAACTTGAATGGCTACGTCGGAGACGACGTGGCCATCTTTTTTTGGGGGGTATTCGCCAGACAGCTTGGCGATGGCGCCGTGTGTGTAAACGGCGAATCGGCTGACGAAGCTGTGCCGCAATCAGTGTTGGTGAGTTGCTGCGGCGAGCAATGCAGAAAGTGGATGCACTCGCCGCAACGACGCGGTGGCGAATCACTGCTGGTGCATCGCTACAGCCAACCGTGCGCAGACCGGGTTCAGTGCATCGGCATGGCGCGTCGGTGCCAGGCATCAGCTGTGCGCGGCTGGATCCGCTGGATCACACGAATTCGCCGGCAAACATGCCGCGCAACTGCGCCAACGTGTCGGTGCGCTCCGGATGCAGCAAGCGCATGCACGCCAGGGCGAAGCCCACCGGGCTGGTGCCCGGTGCGGTGATGACCCCATCGGCGCTGACGACCTTTTCATGGCGGTAGTGCGCTGCGCCCGCATATGGCACGACGTGTTCCTGCAGGAACGCCAGCGCGTTGCTGGTGTGCGCGCGCTCATCGAGCAGGCCGGCATAGGCCAGGGCAATGGTGGCGCCGCAGATGGCCGCGACCGGGCGCTGTTGCTGCACGCGCTCGACCAGCAGGCCGCTCAGGCCGGGAATCTCGCCGGCTTGCCAGCGTTCGCTGCCGGGCAGAATCCACAGATCGGCCTCAAGCGGCGCCAGATCGGACAGCGCAAATTCCGGAGTGATGCGCAGGCCACCGATGGACTGGACCGGCTGCCCGTCGATGCTGGCGATGGCGATCTGATCGCCGAACCATTCGCGTGCCGCCGGTAGCACCACGCCGATTTCCCAATCGGCGACGCCGTCGACCATCACCACTGCAATGTTTGCCATTGTCCGTTACGCCAGTTGAGGGAATCCGGATTCTAGGCAGTGCGCGCGTGGCGGGTGTAAGCGGCGTGTGGAGAGCAGTGGCGGGCCGTGCTCGGCAATCATGTGGCGCGTTACCCACCGGGCCAGGGCGTATGCAGTGGCCAAGAGCGCAAGGTCGCAGCTGTCGTGGCACTGCCGATACGGGGCTTGAGGCCTGCGCAAATGGCGCGCCGTCGAGGATGGAAGGCGTCATGGTGTCGCATCCATCGCTGGTGCCTCGGTGGCAGGCGATGTTGCTGCCACCTCCACAAACGACAACGCCCGCAGCCATCGGGCTGCAGGCGTCTTATCGCAGAAGCACCCTGCCGCTATCAGCCGGCGAGCTTGTCGGCGATGGTCTTGCGCAGGGCCTGCAGATCCTTGGCAAAGGTGTCGATGCCGCCGGCGAGCTTTTCGGTGGCCATTGCATCGGCGGCCAGATCGGTGGCAAAGCTGTCGCTGTCGATCGGGGTGATCTGCGCGTCATTGGCTTTGGCCGGCGAGAGCTTGCGCGGCAGCTCGCCGTGTTCGGCGTCGAGCTTTTCCAGCAGGTCGGGCGAAATGGTCAGGCGGTCGCAACCGGCCAGCGCTTCGATCTGGGCGGTGGAGCGGAACGAGGCCCCCATCACCACGGTGGACGAGCCGCGCTGCTTGAACTCGTTGTAGACGGTGCGGACGAATACCACGCCCGGATCTTCATCGATCGTGGCCGGGGTCTGGCCCTGGGCGACGTAGTAATCCAGGATCCGGCCCACGAACGGGGAGATCAGGAACACGCCGGCCTCTGCGCAGGCCAGTGCCTGCGAGCGGTTGAAGATCAGCGTCAGGTTGCAGTCGATGCCTTCCTTCTGCAGCTGACGGGCGGCTTCGATGCCTTCCCAGGTCGCGGCGATCTTGATCAGGATCTTGTCCTTGGACACGCCGCGCTCGGCGTACATCGCAATGAACTTGCGCGCCTTGGCGATGGTGGCCTGGGTGTCGTGCGCCAGATCGGCGTCGACTTCGGTGGACACGCGCCCCGGCACCAGTTCGGCCAGCTTGACGCCCACGCCGATGGTCAGGCGGTCGGCGACTTCGTTGACGGTGGCAGTGCGGTCTTCGCCACCGTGCTCGCGGCCCCAGGCCAGCTCGCGTTCGATCAGGTCGGCATAGACCGGCAGGTCCAGCGCCTTCTTGACCAGGGTGGGGTTGGTGGTGCAATCGACCGGCTTCAGGCGCTTGATGGCGTCGTAATCGCCGGTGTCGGCGACAACAACGGACAGCTCACGCAGTTGGGCAAGCTTGGAGGGGGATGCAGTCATGCGGGTTCTCTCGAATCGTGGAACGGGTCGGGGATGACGCAGCGCGCTACGTTAGCGCGCCGCGCGCTGGAAGTCGCCCGCAACGGCGGGTTGATCGTGCACGGCGGTCACGCGCAGGCGCAGGTTGCGCCCGTCGGGCGTGCGCCAGTCGATGCTCTGGCCGACCGACAGGCCAAGCAGGGCACTGCCGACCGGCGCAAGCACCGAGATGCGGCTGTGCTGGACATCGGCCTCGTGCGGGTACACCAGGGTGAGCGTATGTCGTTCGCCATGCAGCTCATCTTCGCAGTCGATGCGGGAGTGCATGGTGACGACATCGCCGGGAATCTGATCGGGCGGCAGCACACGGGCGCGGCCCAGTTCGTCGCTCAGCGCGGTGGCGGCGGGATGCTTGTGGAAGGCGGGCGAATCGAGCAACGCCTCAAGCCGGGCGAGGTCGTGGCTGGACACAAGGATGGACGGCGGCAAGCCGCTGTGGTGTTGCGAAGTCATGGCGATCTCCTGACAGAAACGGCTCGCCGTCATGGCAAGCGGCACTGACAAGATGAGGGCGTCGGCGGCTGATCGCAATGCATGGACGTGTTGCGACCCCAAGCACCGGCACGTGCCGCCAGGCAGGCGCTGCAGGCCTGGTGCAGCGAGCAAGTGTTCCAGATGAACTAGCCGCAGGGGCAGGGCATGACAGCTGCTGTTGGACGAGCCCGCTCTGCCGACGCATGCTGCAAACGCCGCGCTCCGAGGCCCAAGCAAACGAATCAAGACGCCGTTTGCAAATCGCGGGGGTGGGCTGGCCGGGCTGCCGGCTCCAGCCAGCCCAGCACTCAGCGGCGAGTTGATGCGCAGCTAACCGTCAGGCAAGAGTGCTGCGCACACAGGCAAACAAAAAGCGACGCTCGCGCGCCGCCCAATTCAAACCTCCACCCGGCGATAAAAGCGACCGCAACCGCGCTACGCTTTCCCGATTCCCGATTCCCGATTCCCGAATCCCGAATCCCGAATCCCGAATCCCCGCCATCAGGCGGCCACTGCCTTCGGCCCTGTCGCAGGCTGATCCAGCGCAAACAGGGTGTCGGGCAGTTCCTTGAACAACTGCGACAGTTGCTCCAGAAACCCGGTCATGGCCGAGCTACGGCGCCATGCCATCGCAATCCGGCGGCTGGGCTGCTTGTCTTCGCGAAAGCGGATCAGACGGATGTTGTCCGAACGCGCCACCGGCGGCTTGACCGCCAGCAGTGGCAGCAAGGTCACGCCGACATTGGCCGCCACCATCTGGCGCAGGGTTTCCAGGCTGGTGGCCTGGAATTCGGATTTCTCCAGCGCGCCGGCCAGGTGGCAGACATCCAGTGCCTGCTCGCGCAGGCAATGGCCGTCTTCCAAAAGCAACAGGCGCTGCTCGGACAGATCGTCCAGGGTCATGCTGTCATGGCGCGACAGCGGGTGGCCTTCCGGCACGGCCAGTACGAAGGGTTCTTCGAACAGGAATTCGGCATGCAGCTGGTCGTCCTGCAATGGCAGCGCCAGCAAGGCAGCGTCCAGCCGCCCTTCGCGCAGCTGATGCGTCAGTTGATCGCTTTTCTCTTCGATCAACAGCAGTTCCAGGCGCGGGAACCGCTCGCGGATGCGCGGCACCACATGCGGCAACAGGTACGGTGCCAGGGTGGGAAAGATGCCCAGCCGCACGGTGCCCGCTTCCGGGTCCTGGCTGCGCCGTGCGGCTTCCTTCATCTGTTCCACTTCGGCGACGATGCTGCGCGCACGCACGGCAGCTTCGCGGCCGGCCGGGGTCAGCATGACCCTGCGCGGCGCGCGTTCCACCAGCGACACGCCGAGCTCGTCTTCGAGTTTCTTGATCTGGGTGGACAGCGTCGGCTGGCTGACGAAACATGCCGTCGCAGCACGACCGAAGTGCTTGTGGTCGGCCAGGGCTACCAGATATTTCAGGTCACGCAGATTCATGTGCAGCAGCCCTCATGGCGTTGACGATGGACGACGGACGCGTACAGCCAGCTTAGCGCCCGGCCGGGCCGGGCGTTGGCGGTCGCTGCGCTTATGCGGCCTGCGCGACGTTCTCGGGGCTGACCGGGGCGCTGGAGCGGATCAGGTAATCAAATGCGCTCAGGGCGGCCTTGGAACCTTCGCCCATCGCGATCACGATCTGCTTGTACGGCACCGTGGTGGCGTCGCCGGCGGCGAACACGCCCGGCACGCTGGTCTGGCCACGGTCATCGACGATGATCTCGCCGCGCGGAGACAGCTCCACCGTGCCACGCAGGAACTCGGTGTTGGGCAGCAGGCCGATCTGCACGAACACGCCTTCCAGTTCCACATGCTGGCTGTCGCCGCCGGTGCGGTCGGTGTAGACCAGTCCGGTGACCTTCTGCCCGTCGCCCAGCACTTCGGTGGTCTGCGCACTGGTGATGATGCGCACGTTGTGCAGGCTGCGCAGCTTGCGTTGCAGCACCTCGTCGGCGCGCAGCTTGTCGTCGAATTCCATCAGCGTGACATGCGCCACGATGCCGGCCAGATCGATCGCCGCTTCCACACCGGAGTTGCCGCCGCCGATCACCGCCACGCGCTTGCCCTTGAACAGCGGGCCGTCGCAATGCGGGCAATAGGCCACGCCCTTGTTCTTGTACTGGTCCTCGCCCGGCACGTTCATCTGCCTCCAGCGCGCACCGGTGGACAGGATCACGGTCTTGCTCTTGAGCGAGGCGCCATTGGCCAGCTTGATTTCGATCAGGCCATCGGCACCGGCCGGCACCAATTGCTCGGCACGCTGCAGGTTCATGATGTCCACGTCGTACTGGCGCACGTGCTGCTCCAGCGCGGCGGCCATCTTCGGGCCTTCGGTTTCCGGCACGGAGATGAAGTTTTCGATCGACATGGTGTCCAGCACCTGCCCGCCGAAGCGTTCGGCGGCCACGCCGGTGCGGATGCCCTTGCGTGCGGCATACACTGCCGCTGCCGAGCCGGCCGGGCCACCGCCCACCACCAGCACGTCGAAGGCATCCTTGGCGGCGATTTTTGCGGCATCGCGCTTGGCGGCATTGGTATCGAGCTTGGCGACGATCTGCTCCAGCGTCATGCGGCCCTGGTCGAACAGTTCGCCGTTCAAGTACACCGTCGGCACCGACATGATCTGGCGGGTTTCGACCTCATCCTGGAACAGCGCGCCATCGATGGCGACATGCTTGATGCGGGGATTGAGCACGGCGGCCAGGTTCAGCGCCTGCACCACGTCCGGGCAGTTCTGGCACGACAGCGAGAAATAGGTTTCGAACTGGTAATCGCCGTCCAGGTGCTGCACCTGCTCGATCAGCTCGGCAGTGGCCTTGGACGGGTGGCCGCCCACCTGCAGCAGCGCCAGCACCAGCGAGGTGAACTCGTGGCCCATCGGCAGGCCGGCAAAGCGCAGCGAGATGTCCTGGCCCGGCGTGGTCAGCGCGAACGACGGCTTGCGCTGGTTGTCGTCGCGGTGGACGTCCAGGCTGATCTTGTCCGAGAGCAGCACCAGGTCTTCGAGCAGGTCGAGCATCTCGCGCGCAGCCGGGCTGTCGTCGATGGACGCATTGATCTGGATCGGCCGCGTGACCCGTTCCAGGTAGGCGGTCAGCTGGGTCTTGAGGTTGGCATCCAACATGGAGAACTCCTGGGAATGGGCAAGGGGAGGGCGTGGCGTCGCTGCGCTGAGGCAGGTCGCCGGGAGAGGAAGGAGGTGAACCGCAGCCGGCGCAAGGTCGGAGTGCGTGCTGGCGATGGCTGGCGGGCAGCCCGGCACCGGCTCCGGTTCACCTCCGGCCCGTGCGGGCCGGAGATGCTCCGGCCTGATGACAGGTCGGAGGTGACAGCCGGCTTAGATCTTGCCGACCAGGTCCAGCGACGGAGCCAGGGTCTTGGCGCCTTCCTTCCACTTGGCCGGGCAGACCTGGCCAGGATTGTTGGCCACGAACTGCGCTGCGGTGAGCTTGCGCAGCGTCTCGGTGACGTCGCGGGCGATGGAGTTGTCGTGGATTTCCAGGGTCTTGATCACGCCTTCCGGATTGATGATGAAGGTGCCACGCAGGGCCAGGCCTTCTTCTTCAATGTGCACGCCGAAGGCGCGGGTCAGCTTGTGGGTCGGGTCGCCGATCAACGGGAACTGCGCCTTGCCCACGGCCGGGGAGGTTTCGTGCCACACCTTGTGCGAGAAGTGCGTGTCGGTGGTGACGATGTAGACCTCGGCGCCTGCCTTCTGGAAGGCGGCATAGTTATCGGCTGCGTCTTCCACTTCGGTCGGGCAGTTGAAGGTGAACGCGGCCGGCATGAAGATCAGCACCGACCACTTGCCCTTCAGGCTGGCCTCGGAGACTTCGATGAAGTTGCCGTTGTGGTACGCATTCGCCTTGAACGGCTGGACCTGAGTGTTGATGAGAGACATTGAGTTTCCTCGTGCGATGAAAGGGGGGCGGGGGATGGAACAGTCGCCATGGTAGGCAGGATCGATAGATTCCTCAAATCGATTGATGGAATTAGATAGATAGTTTTTGGCTATCGATTTTGCAGACGGCATCTGGTGCTGCAGCGGCGATGCTCCATCTCCGATAATGGTCAGCCGATGTTTCGCATGAGTGAACGATCCGTATGAGCCACGATCCTGCCGCCCTGTCCGGCGAACAGCTGCTGCGGCTGGCGGCGGCGCGGATCGAGCGCGGCGATGCCGAACCCCTGCTGCTGCACGCGCTGGGCCGCGACCGCGTCTGGCTCTTCGCCCATGGCCGCGACCCGGTGCCCAGCGCCGTCGCCGCTGCCTTCGACGCACTGGTGCAGCGGCGTCAGGCCGGTGAACCGGTGGCGTATCTGACCGGCTCGCGCGGGTTCTGGACGCTGGATCTGGAAGTCTCGCCGGCGACGCTGATCCCGCGCGCCGACACCGAGACCCTGGTGGAGCTGGCGCTGGAACGGCTGGACCACACGCCCGGCCGCCGCGTCGCCGACCTGGGCACCGGCAGCGGTGCCATCGCGCTGGCGATTGCCAGCGAGCGGCCGCAGGCCGCGGTGGTCGCCACCGATGCCAGTGCGGCCGCGCTCGTCATCGCCCGGCGCAATGCCGACAGGCATCGCCTATCGAATGTGCACTGCCGACACGGCAGCTGGTTTGCGCCGCTGGCCGGCGAGCAGTTCGACCTGATCGCCAGCAACCCGCCGTACATCGCGGCCGGCGACCCGCATCTGGAACGGGGCGACCTGCGCCATGAACCGGCCAGCGCACTGGCCTCCGGCAAGGACGGGCTGGATGACATCCGGTTGATTGTGGCGCAGGCGCCCGGCCATCTGCGTACCGGCGGCTGGCTGCTGCTCGAGCATGGCTGGGACCAGGGCGCGGCGGTGGGCGAGCTGCTGCGCGTGCAGGGATTTGCGCAGGTGGCCACGCATCAGGACCTGGAACAGCGCAACCGGGTGACCCTGGGCCGCTGGGAGGCAGCGGCCACGCGCTGAGCCGCGTTGCCGCCACAGGTGCTCAACACCGGCCGCTCGGCGCCGGCATGCGCAGCGGTGCTGCGCCACAGAAGGGGCAGGCGGCAGCGGTGCCGCCGGTCGATACACTATGCGTTTTCGCCCAGGACCGACGCATGCGCACGCTCTATCCCGAGATCACGCCCTACGAGCAGGGCAGCCTGAAGGTCGATGACCGCCACACGCTGTATTTCGAGCAGTGCGGCAACCCGCAGGGCAAGCCGGTGGTCATGCTGCACGGCGGCCCGGGTGGCGGCTGCAACGCCAAGATGCGTCGCTTCCATGACCCGGCCAAGTACCGCATCGTGCTGTTCGACCAGCGTGGCTCGGGGCGCTCCACCCCGCATGCAGACCTCACCGACAACACCACCTGGGATCTGGTCGCCGACATCGAGCGCCTGCGCACGCACCTGGGCATCGACCGCTGGCAGGTGTTCGGCGGCAGCTGGGGCTCGACGCTGGCGCTGGCCTATGCGCAGACCCATCCGCAGCAGGTCACCGAGCTGGTGCTGCGCGGCATCTTCCTGCTGCGCCGCTTCGAGCTGGAATGGTTCTACCAGGAAGGCGCCAGCCGCCTGTTCCCGGACGCCTGGGAGCACTACATCGATGCGATCCCGACCGCAGAGCGCGGCGATCTGATCGCGGCCTTCCATCGCCGCCTGACCAGCGACGACGAAGCCACGCGCCTGGCCGCGGCCAAGGCCTGGAGCGTGTGGGAAGGCGCCACCAGCTTCCTGCATGTGGACGAGGACTTCGTCACCGGGCACGAAGACGCCCACTTTGCGCTGGCGTTCGCGCGCATCGAGAACCACTACTTCGTCAACAACGGCTTCTTCGAGGTCGAAGGCCAGCTGCTGCGCGATGCGCACCGCATCGCCGACATCCCCGGCGTGATCGTGCACGGCCGCTACGACGTGGTCTGCCCGTTGCAAAGCGCCTGGGACCTGCACAAGGTCTGGCCGAAGGCGCAGCTGCAGATCAGCCCGGCCTCCGGGCATTCGGCATTCGAGCCGGAAAACGTCGATGCGCTGGTGCGTGCCACCGATGGGTTTGCCTGAGCCACGACGTCAGGGCAGCCGGGTCATGCCTTCGCATGATCCGTAGGAGCGCGCTTGCGCAATGAGGCGTTACCGTTAAAGCCTCAATACCCGTAGGAGCGCGCTCGCGCGCGATGGAGCGTTATCGGTAACGCCTCATCGCGCGCAAGCGCGCTCCTACTGTAATTGCCGACAGTGATGCCGGTTTCAGGGCAGCAGCAATGCCTGTGCCAGTGGCGGCAGGATGCGTGCCAGGCGCTGTGCCCATGCGTGTTGCCCAGCCGCATCGACGATCAGGTCCTGGCGGATCTCCAGCTCCACATGCAGCAGGCCGCGGCCTTCGCCATACACCGGAATCGCATAGTCGCTGGCATCGCTGACCGCATAGGGTTGGTTGTCGCCGACCACCAGATCCGGTTCGGCACGCAACGCCTGCAACAGGCGATGCGCCAGCCGGGTGTCGCGGTTGTACAGCACCCCGGCATGCCAGGGCCGCGCATGGCCGGCCATGATCGGGGTGAAGCTGTGCATCGACACCAGTAAGGTCGGTTGCTGGCGCTGCGCACGGGTCTCCAGCTCCGCTGCGATACGTGCGTGGTACGGCGCGAAGATCTCGTCGATGCGCTGCCGCCGCGCCTCGGCCGACAGCTGCAGATTGCCGGGAATCGATGTGCCGTCGCTCACCTCGGGCATCAGGGTGGCGGACGCGTGCGGGCGGTTGCAGTCGACCACCAGCCGCGAATAGGTCTGGGCGATGGCAACGGCGTCCAGCGCATCGGCCAACAGCTGCGTGACCTGCGCAATGCCGATATCCCAGCCGATATGGCGGTCCAGCTCAACCTGCGGCAGGCCCAGATTGGCCAGCCGTGCCGGCACGCGCTGGCCGGCGTGGTCGGCGATCAACAGCCATGGCGAGGCCGCCTGCGCGTTGTGCACGGTAAACGGTGCCGGATCGTCGGGGCCAAGCAAGGGAGCGACGACAGCGTCAGCCACGCGGCGTGCCATCCAGTGCGTGATCGACCAGGTACAGGCCTGCCCACAGCTTGGGGTCCATCTGATAGCCCTCGGCCATCTTCTGCACCAGCCAGGTGCCAACCTGCGCACGCGGAATCTCGTGCACGGTGATGTCTTCGCTGTCGTCGCCGCCGCCGGCGCCGACCCTGCTCAGCCCGGTGGCGCGCACGAAGGCGATCTTCTCGCTGCTGGCACCGGCCGAGGTGGGGCCGATCATCAGCACTTCGGCATGCTCGGCGGTCCAGCCGGTTTCTTCTTCCAGTTCGCGGATCGCCGACAGCTCGATCGACTCGCCCGCATGCACATCGCCTACCAGCCCGGCCGGCATTTCGATCGTGCGCGCCTGCAACGGCACGCGGAATTGTTCGACGAACAACATCGCATCGTCCGGCGTCACCGCCACGATGATCGCGGCCAGGCCGCCGGCATGCACGCGCTCGGAATATTCCCAGGTGCCACGCACGACCATGCGCTGGTACTTGCCTTCGTAAACCACGGTGGGCGGGGTGTCGTGTCGGTTCATGGGGAGATGCCTTGAGACAGGGAGGCGGGAGGAGGGGGCAGTGCGGCGCCGTCGCACACGGCCAGCAGGCGCCGGCGTGTGAGCGGGCCGAAGCGCAGGCTGTCGCACAGCCCGATCAGCATGTCCGCGTCGGCGTGCGCGCGCGTGAAACCGGTGTCGGTCAGGTCAAGCGGCGCGTCCAGCGCGATGGTGGTGAGCTGGCGCCACAGCAATGCGTGCTCGCGCTGTTCGCGCAACCGCACCGCCATCTGCGCGGCGCCGCGCAAGCGCAGGAACGGGATCTCGTCGATGCGCTCCAGCAGTGCATCCAGGCTGCCGAAATGCGCCAGCAGCACGGCGGCCGATTTGGCGCCGATCCCGGTGATGCCGGGGATGTTGTCGATCGCGTCGCCGCACAGCGCCAGGTAGTCGGCGATCTGGTGCGCATGCACGCCATGCCGTGCCTTGACCCCGTCCATGCCCCAACGCAGGTTGCGTGCGTAATCCCACTGTTCGTCGTGTTCGAACAGCAATTGCGACAGATCCTTGTCGGCCGACACGATGACACCGCGCAGCCCCTGTGTGCGTACGCTGTGCAGGGCGCTGCCGATCAGATCGTCGGCCTCGTAGTCGCGGTGCGCCAGCACGCTCAGGCCCAGTGCGGCGCATAGCGCCTTGCAATGCGCAAACTGGCGACGCAACGCATCCGGCGCCGGCTCGCGGTTGCCCTTGTAGGCCGGGTAGATCGCATGCCGGAAGCAGCTGTCCAAGGCCTCGTCGAAGGCGATGGTGATGTGGAGCGGGCGCTCGCGTTCGAGCAGGTCCAGCAAGAAACGCGCAAACCCGTGCACCGCGTTGGTCGGCCAGCCTTGTGTATCCTGAAATTCGTCCGGGATCGAATGCCAGGCGCGAAAGACGTACAGGCTGGCATCGATCAGGTACAGCGGCTGCGGACGTGGCCTGCCCGGCAGCGCCGCGGCAATCGCACCGGGCAGGCTGCTCATGGGGTCCAGTCGCGCAGCAAGGTGCGCGGGTCCGGGCGCTCGCGCTCGGGCACCTGCATGCGTGGCGTGCCGATATGGATGAAACCGGCAACGCGTTCGTGTTGTTCCAGGCCGAGATAGCCGATGACCGCTGGGTCGTAGGCCATCCAGCCGCTCAGCCACTGTGCGCCGAAGCCGTGTGCCTGCGCAGCCTGCAGCAGCGCGAAACACACGCAGCCGGCGGTCAGCAGTTGTTCCTGCTCGGGGACCTTGTGCCCGGGACGCAGGGCGGCAATCACCACGATCACCAGCGGAGCGTCGCTGAAGCGGTTGCGGTCCTTCTCCACCACCGCCGGCGGCGCCAGCGGATCGGCGGCCTGGGTGCGCTCGGCCAGGAAGTCGCCCAGCGCTTGCCGTGCCTCGCCACTGATGCGCAGGAAACGGAACGGCACCAGCTTGCCGTGGTCGGGCACGCGCACGGCCGATGTCAGCATGCGCAGCAAGGTGTCTTCATCCGGCCCGGGCTCACCCAGCTGTTTGGACGGGACCGAGCGACGCGCGTCCAGCGCCTGTAGCGAATACGGTGCGTGCATAAGTTGCGGTTCTGGTCGACGGGCAGGCGATTATAGACGGGCCCTTCCCAGCGCCCGCCGCATGCTGGCCGGCCGGGTCAATGCCCGTCGCGTGGTCACCTCATGCCTCCCTCTTGGGTGGTTGGATGACCCGGTTCGCTGCCACCGGCCCGCGGCCCAGACGCAACCCGCACCTGCTCGATCAGGTCTGCGACATCGTGCTGATCCCGCTGGCCGAGGCATTTATCGAGGACGACGCCTTCTGCAGTGTGGTGCAGGGCGTGATCGACGGTCTGGACGCGTCCGTCAAGCTGAAGCCTTAACCCCCGCAGGCGTATAACGGGTGACGGCAGGCTCCACCGCAGCGTTGCGGGCTAGGATGTCGGCTTGACACGCAAACCCTGGGCGGTCACGAGTAAAGTGAGAATGGCGTCACATTTAACAAACGAGCGAAACGCCTACCATGCGGGGGCGGAATTTGGGGCCGCGTCTGTTTTTCCTCGTTTGGATATTTTCGCGCCTGCAGAGGCGGGGAGCCTTTGCGCATGACTTTTCAGCCCAGTCCGTCGGGACACCCGGGCCGTGACCCACGCTTGCTCGAACAGGCGCACGACGTGTTCGTGCCCGCGCTCGTGCAGGTGTTTGCAGCTGCAGTTGCACATTTCGATGATGTCCTGTTCGATCGCGCCGAGTCTGCGGGCACGTCACAGTTGCTGTTTCTCGATGGCATGCGCGAGCTGCGCCGCAGGCGCGAGGACGTGGCCACGCAATTCCGCCAGCAGCTGGAAGACGGCTGGCAGGCGCTGGTACTGGGTACGCCGTTGTCGGCCGAAGTGGTACTGGCCGGCGACATGGGCACCGGCCCGCTGAGTCTGGTGCCCGAGCACGTGCTCGAATCGCGGCTGGCGGTCCGCAATCTGGCGACCGTGCTGCTGCGCGATTTCAAGCAGGTGCTGTCGCGGGTGGACCGCCGGTTGGGCTGGATCGCCGGCGGCCTGGAACTGGTGGCCGACACCAACCCGATCGGTCCCGAACACCTGGGCGTGGCGATCCACGAGGCCTTTGCCACCTGCGATCTGGCGCCGGAAGTGCGTCTGGTCCTGATCAAGCTGTGCGAACGCGACCTGGCCGAGCCGATCGGCAAGCTGTACGCCCGCCTGGACGAGACGCTGGCCAAGGCCGGCGTGATGCCGGAAATGTCCCAGCCCAAACGCCCGCCGCCGCGCATGCCGTCACGCGGCGAGACCCCGGAAGAGCGCGCGCAGGCCGAGGCGCAGGGCGGTAATGTCGAGATGGGCGGCGACGATCAGAACGACCAGTACGCGCCCGCCTGGGCCAACCGCTTCCTGGACCGCTGGGCGCATAGCCGCGGTCGCATGCAGGCGGCCGCACAGCGTGGCCATGCCGACGGTGCCGGCGGTGGCATGGAGGGCGATAGCGATCATCCCGGCGGCAGCCAGGGCATGCTGCTGGATGCGTTGCACGAGTTGTTGCAGCAGACCCGCAACGTGCGCGACAACGCCGCCTCCGCCGCGTCGGTGGCGGTAGGCCAGCAACGGCCGTTGAGCCAGCGCGAAATGATGTCGGTGCTGTCGTTGCTGCAGGCGACGCCGAGCGCGACGCTGCAGGCAGCGATCGGCGACGACAACGAGTCGCTCGCGCAGCGGTTGAAGAACGAGGTGCTCAACAGCGCCACGCGGCTGGGCGTGGACCCGGCCACCGCAAAACTTGACCCGATGGACGAGGATGCGATCGATCTGGTCGGCATGCTGTTCGACGTGATGCTGGACGAGCGCGATCTGGAAAGCCGCTCGCGCGAAATGATCGGCCGCCTGGTGGTGCCGTTCGTCAAGGTGGCGCTGCTGGACCGCAAGATGTTCGTGCAGAAGACCCACCCGGCGCGGCGCCTGCTCAATTCGCTGGCCGAGGCCTGCGAAGGCAACAACGGCGACAGCGCCGCCGAACGCGTGCTGATGGGCAAGGTCGAAGAAATCGTCGACCGCCTGGTGGCCGAGTTCAACGAGAACCTGGCGATCTTCCTGACCCTGGAAGAAGAATTCCGCGATTTCCTGTCGCAGCATCGGCGCCGTGTGGAAATTGCCGAGCGCCGCGCCACCGAGACCCAGCGCGGGCAGGAAAAACTCGAGCTGGCGCGTACCCGCGCGCTGGCGGAAATGGAGCAGCGCGTGCAGGCCGGTGCGCCGTTGCCCAAGGCACTGGAAGACTTCCTGCGCCAGCCGTGGCTGCACCATCTGACCATGGCGATCCTGCGCGACGGCGACGAAGGTCCCGGCACCGTGGAGGCGCTGGCGCTGGCCGACGGCGTGCTGGAAGAATTGGGCGAGGCGCGCCGGCACATCATCGGCAAGCCCTGGCTGCAGGTCTGGCAACCGGCCCTGCACCGCGTCTTCGCCAGCGTGGGTCTGCATGGCGATGCAGTGGTGGTGGCCATCACCGCGCTGCACGACACCTTGCAGGCAATCGCCGAAGCGCGCCCGGAGCTGGAAAAGGCCTTGCCGGAACTGCCGCAGGTCAATCTGCCGCCACCGGCGGCCGAGAGTGTCAGCGTGGTACTTGGTGCCGATGCCGTGGCCCAGAGCATCGACAGTGCCGATGCCGAGCGCTTCCGTGCGATGGATATCGGGACCTGGCTGGATTTCGTCGACAAGGACGGCAAGGTGCAGGCCGGCAAGCTGTCCTGGGTAAGCCCGATTTCGCAGCGGTTGCTGTTCGTCAACCGGCGTGGCGTGCGCTTCTGCGTTGCCTCGCCGGAAGAACTGGCGGTGATGGTGCGGCTGGGCCGCCTGCGCGAGCACATCAACGATGGCGCGTTCGACAGCGCGATGCAGGGCGTGATCGACCGGCTGGATCCGCTGCATAACAACAGCACGGTGCACTGAGCGGCGCTCTTCGCGTCGCTGCGTCAGTGTGGTGGACCAGAACGGGCGTGGGTGCGTTGCTTGCAGGCCCGCGCGGTGCGCGCAAGCGGTGTGTCATTGCGCAACAGTGGCACTCATGGCACCGGCGACGCGAGTGCGTACAGCGCACGGCCGGCGCGCTTACCGCGCTGCCGGCCCGATGAACTCCAATGCCCGCGCCATCACCGAGGCATGATCGACCAGACGGTTGTGGCCCAGGCCTTCGGTACTGAACAGCTGCGCGCCCGGCCACAGGGCGGCAAAGCGCGCGCCTTCGTTCCAGGGCGTTTCGCGATCGCGGCGGTCGTGGATGACCAGTGCCGGGCGATCGAGCTGCGGCAGATGCAGGCTCGCGTCGAGATCGGCAAAACGCAGGCCGGTGAGCTGGCAAAGCCAATTTTCGAACGGTGCAAATGCCGCAGGCGCGATCGCGGAGGCGCGGAACTGACGATGCGCACTACCACCGGGTTCGACCAGCGGCGCGATCAGCACGTAGCGCTCGGGCTGCCATGCCGGCTCGTTGGCAAACACTGCCGCTGCCGCGCCGATCGAGTGCCCGATGAAGACGGCAGGACGACCGAAGCGGCTGCCGATCTGGCGCAGCACCTGCACGAAATGCGGCATGTTGCTGATCTTGCCGCTGCTCAGCCCATGCGCGGCCTGATCGAACGCCAGCACCGCATAGCCGAGCGCGCGCAGCTGCGGCACCCATGCGGCAAAGCGCAGCCCGTAACTGGACCAGCCGTGCGACAGCAGCACATACGGCTGTTGGCGCAGGTCGCCCCACTGGTACACCGCGATGTCGAACCCGTCGATCTGCAGCGTCTGGCGGTGCACGTCGGTCAAGGTCGCCGCAATGGCCTCCGCCTGCCGGCGCCCTGCGTTGGCAGGTGTCACGAAGCGGCGCGCCAGATAGCGCCCGGTCGGGCCGGGGGCCAGGCGGCTGGCACCAGCCAGCACACCGCGAAGCATGCGTAGACGCAGTTTGGCAATGGGCGCGCGCATGGGCGGGATCCTTGTGGAGTCGGGCGGATTGCATCTTGTCGATGCCAAGATGCAGCGAGTCTGCGGTCGTATCTTGTCAGCGTCAAGATGATCTGCTCCACTGGAATCCCGAAAAGCGAAGCCGCCATGTCGCGCACCGACGCTCCTGCTGCCTATCACCATGGCGATCTGCCGGCTGCATTGCGCCGGGCCGGCTGGGAACTGCTGGGCGAATCCGGTGTGCGGGGGCTGACCCTGCGCGAATGCGCACGCCGCGCCGGTGTCTCGCACGCGGCACCGGCGCATCACTTCGGTTCGCTGGACGGGTTGCTGGCGGAGCTGGCGGCCGACGGCTATGAGCGCATGCTCGCCTGCATCCTCACCGCTCAGCGGGAACTGGCCGACCCGTTGCTGGGCTGTGGGTTGGGCTATGTGCGCTTCGCGCTCGACTACCCGCAGCAGTTTCGGCTGATGCTTGGGCTGGAGGTGTGTTCGCGCAGCCTGCCGCGGCTGGTGCAGGCCAGCGACGCGGCGATGGCGAGCCTGCGCGAGACGGTGCGGACGCAGTGGATCGCCCGCCACGGCCGCGCCCCGGCCACCGACGTGCTGCAGCAACGCACGCTGCTGGCCTGGAGCGCGGTGCACGGCTATGCCTCGCTGGCGATCGACCGCAAGCACACGGCGTTGCTGGCCTTTGCGCCCGAGGTGGTGTTTGCGCCGCTGCTGCACGCCGTGCTCGAACCCTGACGACGCGCTCGACCGCTCGACCACTCGACCGCTCGGGCGGCGTGCCCGGGCATGGCTGCATCCGCCGCGTATCGGTTGGCACGGCCGGCGGCGGTGCCGCGCTCTGCTAGCATCGCCCCGACTGGGCGCAAGACCGGAGCAACCCATGGCTGTGCAGGTGCTGGTGCTGAAAGAACGGGCCGCTGGCGAACGCCGCGTGGCCGCAACGCCCGAAACGGTCAGGAAGCTGGTCGCGCTTGGCGCCGGCGTGTGGATCGAGCCGGATGCCGGCCGCGCCAGCAGCATGGACGATGCGGCGTATCTGCGGGCCGGTGCGCAGCTGGCCAACGCGCACACGCTCGGCCAGGCGGATGTCGTGGTGTGCGTACAGGCGCCGCCGACCGATGTCCTGCTGCAATGCAAACCGCACACGGTGCTGATCGGCATGCTCTCACCCGATGCCGACCCCGCACGCGCGCAGGCCCTTTCCGAGCGCGAGGTGATCGCATTTCCGCTGGAACGCCTGCCGCGCACCACGCGCGCGCAATCGATGGACGTGTTGAGCTCGCAGGCCGGCATGGCCGGCTACAAGGCGGTGTTGATCGCCGCGCAACTGGCGCCGCGTTTCTTTCCGATGCTGACCACCGCGGCCGGCACCATGCGGCCGTGCAAGGTGCTGGTGATCGGTGCGGGGGTGGCCGGCTTGCAGGTGATCGCAACGGCCAAGCGGCTGGGCGCGCAGGTGGAAGGGTTCGATGTCCGCCCGGAAACGCGCGAGCAGATCGCCTCGCTGGGCGCACGCTTCCTGGATCTGGGCGTCAGCGCCGCCGGCGAGGGTGGCTATGCGCGTCAGCTCACCGACGACGAACGCGCCGAACAGCAGCGCCGTCTGGCCGAGCATCTGAAGGGCGTGGACGTGGTGGTCTGCACGGCCGCCGTGCCCGGGCGCCCGGCGCCGAAAATCCTGACCATGGATATGGCACGCGACATGCGCGCCGGTAGCGTGATCGTGGATCTGGCCGCGGAAACCGGCGGCAATTGCGCGGCCACCCGTCCGGGCGACACCTATGATCTCGACGGGGTGGTCATCGCCGGCCCGCTCGATCTGGCCAGCCAGGGCGCAGTGCATGCCAGCGAGATGTTCGCGCGCAACGTGTATGCCTTCGCCGCACTGCTGATCAAGGATGGCGCGCTGTCGTTCGATTGGGACGACGAACTGCTGGCCAGGACACGCTGGTCGGCGACATCGACTGCATAGCCCCGCCGAGTCCATGCGCCTTGTGCGTCGGCGGTTCCGGATAGGAGCGCGCTGGCGCGCGATGGAGCTTCATCGGTAACGCTCCATCGCGCGCCAGCGCGCTCCTACGGTGGCCGCACGCACGTCCACCTGCGCCCGGGATGCACCCGTGCGATGGCGTGCGGCGCTCGCCGCGGCGGCGCTGCCGTCAGTCGTCGGTTGGCGGGTGCTCGCGCAGCCAGGTACTGCGTTCGGCCGGGCTCATCTTCTGCCAGCGCTGTTGCAGCGCGTCGCGTTGTTGCGGGTTGAGCGTGCGCATGCGGTCGAACAAGGCCTTGGCTTCGCGGCGCTGCTCCGGACTCATGTTGCGGAAGCGGTCCATGCCGGCCTTGGCCTGCTTGCGCTGCTCGGGCGTCATGTCCAGCCAGCGTCGGGCGTGCCGGTACATGCGCGGGCGTTCTTCGGGCACGTCGTTCCAGCGCTCGCGCAGCGCATCGATCAATACCTGGCGCTGCTGCTGGGTCAGGCGGTCCCATTCGGGCATCGGGGTCTCGTCGCGCGGGCCCTGGCCGCGGGGGCCTGGCCCGTCCATGGGCGGGCCAGGCGGTCCCGGTGGGCGGTCCTGGGCCAGCGCCAGGGCGCACGGCCCGGCGCACAGCAACAGGGTCAACAACAGGCGGGTCGTGCGGGTCATCGTGCTCATTCCATGGCCAGGGCGGTGTCGGACCCGAGCCAGACGTACAGGTCGGGGTTCTGGGTCAGCAGGTCGTCGGTGTCGGTGCTGGCGGTGTTGCCGGCTACCGCCTGGGTTGGCGCCGCGCCTGCCGGGGCGGTGTCGCTGGGCCGCATCTGCAGGCCGATGCCGACAGCCAGCAAGGCCGAACAGGCGGTGGCCAGCAACCAATGGCCACGGCGCATGCGCGCGGCCGGCGCCTGGCGTGCCTGGCGCAGGCGCGCCAGGGTCTGCGGCGGCAGCTGGGCGAGCGCTGTGGCGTGCAGTTGGCGCAGCCGCGCATCCAACTGGGCCGGATCGTGGGAGCGGTTCACAGGAAATCCTCGAACTGTTTTTGCAACGCGTCGCGGGCACGCGACAGGTGGGTTTTGACCGAGCCTTCGGAGCAGCCCATGGCCTTGGCGGTGGTGGCCACGTCCAGGTCTTCCAGTACGCGCAGCGTGAACGCTTCGCGCTGGCGTGCCGGCAGCGAGCGCAGCGCATCGACCAAGCGCTGGTAGGCCTGCTGGTGTTGTTGCTCGCCGACCGGGCCGATGCCCGGGTCGGCCCAGTCGATGGGGCCTTCGTCATCGGCGCGCTCGGCCGGTGCCCAGAACTTCAGGCGGAACGTGCGGCGGCGCTGCAGGTCGATGATGCGGCTGCGCAGGATGCTCCAGAACAACGGCGTCCATTCTTCTGCGGGCCGCTCGCGGTAGCCGAGCAGCTTCACCATGGCGTCCTGCACGGCATCCAGCGCGTCTTCGCGGTGACGCAAACCGGCCTCGGCAAAGCGGAACGCGCGCGGGCCGATGCCGGCCAGAAATGCATCCAGCGACACGGGGACGGCAGCGGCCGGTGCAACAGGCTGCGGATCGAAAGGGGTTCCCACCAGCACAGCGTAGCTTCCGCGAAGACGATACGACGTCAACGGCCGGGCGCCGATTCGGTTGACACGCCGATGCATGGGTATGATCGGCGGGCCGCACCGGCCAGTGGAGCGAAAGACCATGAGCGACGGGTTCGTAGCGCTGTACATCTTCATGCTGGCGGCCATCGCCGGCCACGTGATCATCGCGCGGGTGCCGGTGATCCTGCATACGCCACTGATGTCGGGGTCCAACTTCATCCACGGCATCGTGCTGATCGGGGCGATGGTGGTGCTGGGCCATGCCGATACCACGCTGGAAAAGGCGCTGGGGTTTGTCGCCGTGGTGCTGGGCGCGGGCAATGCGGCCGGCGGCTACGTGGTGACCGAGCGGATGCTGGACATGTTCAGGGCCAGCAAGAAGCCGGCGGCTAGGGAGGAGCCATGACCGTCACCACTGCCGAGCTGCTGGACTGGCTGGTCAAGTCCAGCTATCTGATTGCCGCCACGCTGTTTCTGCTCGGCCTGCAGCGCATGGCCTCGCCAGTGACCGCACGCAGCGGCATCCGCTGGGCCGGGCTGGGCATGCTGATCGCCACCGTGGCCACGTTCTTCCTTCCTGAACTGCACAACGTGCCGCTGATCCTGGCGGCACTGGCGATCGGCACCGGGGTGGCGTGGTGGTCGGCCAAGAAGGTGGCCATCACCGACATGCCGCAGATGGTGGCGCTGTACAACGGCATGGGCGGCGGCTCGGCGGCGGCGATCGGCGCAGTGGAGCTGCTGCGGTTTTCCTTCCTTGCCAACCGCGACACTGCGCACTGGAGCGCGCAGGCCATTGCCGAGCTGGCGGCGCGGCGGCCTGACGCCACCACCGTGGCGCTGGCGGTAGTTGGCTCGGCGATCGGGGCGGTGTCGCTGTCCGGCTCGATCATCGCCTGGGCCAAGCTGGACGGCCGGCTCGACCGGCGGGTGACCTTCCCCGGCCAGCAGGCATTTAATCTGCTGATGGCAGTGGCAGTGCTGGCGCTCGGCATCTGGGCAGCGAGCAGCCTGCAGCCGCTGGCGATCATCGCCTTCTTCGTGCTGGCGCTGGCGCTGGGCGTGCTGATGACCCTGCCGATCGGCGGTGCCGACATGCCGGTGGTGATCTCGCTCTATAACGCCTTCACCGGGCTGGCGGTGGCCTTCGAGGGCTATGTACTGGGCAACGAGGCGTTGATCATCGCCGGCATGATGGTGGGTGCGGCCGGCATCCTGCTGACGCGCCTGATGGCCAAGGCGATGAACCGGCCAATCAGTGGTGTGCTGTTTTCCAACTTCGGTGGCGGCGGGCAGGCGCAGGAGATCAGCGGCGCACAGAAGCCGATCGAGGCCGGCGATGTGGCCGCGATGATGGCGTTCGCCGAGCGGGTGGTGATCGTGCCCGGCTACGGCATGGCAGTGGCGCAGGCGCAGCACAAGATCTGGGAGCTGGCGCAGCGCCTGATCGCACGCGGGGTCAAGGTGAAGTTCGCGATCCATCCGGTCGCCGGGCGCATGCCCGGGCACATGAACGTGCTGCTGGCCGAAGCCGGCGTGCCGTACGACCTGATCGCCGATATGGACGACATCAATCCGGAATTCGCCAGCACCGATGTGGCGTTGGTGATCGGCGCCAACGACGTGGTCAATCCGGTCGCAAAGACCGACCCGGCCAGCCCGATCTACGGCATGCCGATCCTGGACGTGGTCAATTCGAAGAACACGGTGGTCATCAAGCGCGGCAGGGGCACGGGCTTTGCCGGTATCGAGAATGCGCTGTTCTACGCCGACAACACGCGCATGTTGTACGGCGATGGGGCAGAAGCGGCCGGCGCGCTAGTCAGCGAGTTGAAGGCGCTGGATGGCGGCGGGCATTGAGGGCGTGGGTCTTGTCAGCCTCTCTTTAACTGGTTGGTGAGGGCGGGTGTGTTCGTGCGCGATGACGAATCACTGCACCGCAGAGTTGGTTGTTTTTTGAAGAACGAAGGCATCACGTCGCTGATTGCTTTTGGAAAGCTTTACGCACCGACCACCGTCGAGTGCGCGGTGCCCTCACCGCTCGCGGGACACGCCGTTAACCCGTCCATAGGGGCTCGTTGGCGGCATCCATGCCGCGCAATCGGTAAGGTCACCGCGCCAGACAGTTGGCCGGCAGCTAACCGAAAGCGGCCACACCACATGCCGCGTGGGCGTGCTGCTACGGCGCTGGCGTAGGACAACGAGGAAAGCAATCGAATTACCTGATTAGCAACGCGCTTCAAGCATTGCTCTCACTTGCACACCGACCATCTTGACTGGTCCTTGCCCGCTCACCGTCGCGGGACCTTGAGCGGCATGGATGCCGCGCCAGAGCTTACACGGACGTACTTGCAGCGTGTCCTGCGATGGTGAGCGGGCAAGGGCCCTGCAAAAGACGCGAAGACGTCGAGGGCGCGGCGCCCTCACCGCTCGCGGGACACGCCTTCAACCCGTCCATGGGGCTCGGTGGCGGCATCCATACCGCCGCACGGTCACGCAATCGGCGAGGGCACCGCGCCAGAGAGTTGGCTGGTTTTTAAGAGCTAAAGAGACTGTGTCGGCAGCTTGCTAGTCGCTGTTGATATCCATGCGGACCGACCATCTCGACTGGTCCTTGCCCGCCCACCGTCGCGGGACCCTTGGCGACATGGATGCCGCCACGGAGCTACACGGACGTACTTGCAGCGTGTCCCGCGATGGTGGGCGGGCAAGGGCCCTGCAGCAGAGGCGCAGACCATCCGCTCTGCGCCTGATCTGTCCGTCATGAGCAATCAGGTCGAACGCCCACAATGTCGAATGCGCGATGAGGACACCGCAACAGAAAGTTTGCTGGTGGTTTTATTGAAGAGCCAGAACAACGCGCCAGGGCGTTGATCGTGGGCAGTGTTGAAAACCCTGCGTACCAACCATCCCTACGCCAAACGCGCCCGATTCAGCGCGCTGCCCACCAGGCCACCAACAGCGCGGCGGCGTAGCACAGCAGGTCGAAGCCGTTGTTGGCCAGCTGCAGCAGGGTCCAGGCCAGGCCGGTGCCCATCTTCTGTGCCGAGGTCCATGGGTCCAGGCCGAGCGGTCCGCCCAGTTGGGCCGAGGCGATCCCCCAGTTGGCGCCGACGATGATCAGTGCTGTCGTAACGACGGCGACGCCGATGCGCAACCGGCCGGCGTGCAAGGTGCCAAGGCGCAGCATCCAGGCGATCTCGAGCGCTGCCACCACCGCCATCCAGCCGGCCTGGTTGCCGAGCGCGAGTGCGATGAGGAGCCAGGCGATGAGGGCGGTGACGCATCCCAGCAGCAGGAGCGGGGGCCAGAGCCAGTGGGCGGTTCTGGCGGACGCGGTGGTGGGCGGCATTGGAGCTCCTGACAGTGCGCACATGATAGAACGCGGGCCGGCCTTTGCGACGCCCCACACCACCACGGTGCGGCGGATGGAATGCAGCGTCGTCGCTGACGGGCGCTGCGTGCGGCGGCGATGCCGTCGCGGTCGGCTAGAATGGCCGACTTGCGCGCGTCCGGCGCGGCCCCATATCCAGCCCATGTATTCCCGTAGCAGCGAACCCGTCCAGTTCGAACGCGATTGCGATGCCGTCATGGTGCCGCAGGGCGATTCGGTGACCCTGCCCGCAGGCAGTTACGGCTATATCACCCAGGCGCTGGGTGGCAGCTATACCGTCTTTGTCGAGGGCAATCTGTTCCGCATTGCCGGCAAGGATGGCGATGCGATCGGCAAGGAGGCCCCGCCCGGGCTGGAATTGCCCGACAACGCCAGCGACGAAGAGGTCGAAGCTCTGGTGTGGCAGCAGCTGCGCACCTGTTTCGACCCGGAAATTCCGTTCAACATCGTCGACCTGGGCCTGGTCTACGAGGCCGTGGTCAGCCATCGCGAAGAAGACGATCAGCGTCGGGTGGACGTCAAGATGACGCTCACCGCGCCCGGTTGCGGCATGGGCGAGATCCTGGTCGACGACGTGCGCAGCAAGGTCGAAATGATCCCGACCATTGCCGAGGCCGATGTCGAGCTGGTGTTCGACCCGCCGTGGGGCCGGCATATGATGTCCGAAGCGGCCCGTCTCGAGACCGGCATGCTCTGATCGTCACGCGCCATGTCCACGATGTGGCGCCGCGTCCTTTCGCCCGCATACAGGAATCTCCCGGTGTCCGTGTCCTTCGCTTCCACCCGTTCTCCGTCGCCGCGCAGCGCCGACGAACTGTCCGTGATCCTGGCCGCGCCCGGTTTCGGGCTGCATTTCACCGACCACATGGTCGCCATTTCCTGGAACAACGAGCAGGGCTGGCATGACGCGCAGGTGCGCGCGTACGGCCCGCTGCAGCTGGATCCGGCGGCGTCGGTGCTGCATTACGGCCAGGAGATCTTCGAGGGCATCAAGGCCTACCGGCATGCCGACGGCTCGATCTGGACCTTCCGCCCGCAGTCCAACGGCGAGCGCCTGCAGCGCTCTGCGCGCCGTCTGGCACTGCCGGAATTGCCGGTGGACCTGTTCGTCGAATCGCTGCGCCAATTGGTGGCGGTGGACGCCGGCTGGGTGCCCTCGGCACCGGAAACCAGCCTGTACTTCCGCCCCTTCATGATCGCCGATGAGGCGTTTTTGGGCGTGCGTGCGGCGCACAAGGCCTCGTACTACGTGATCGCCAGCCCGGCCGGCCCGTACTTCGCCAAGGGCGTGGCGCCGGTGTCGATCTGGTTGTCCACCGACTACGCGCGTGCGGCCAAGGGCGGCACCGGCGCGGCCAAGTGCGGCGGCAACTACGCCGCCTCGCTGCTGCCGCAGCAAAAAGCCTACGCGCAGGGCTGCTCGCAGGTGCTGTTCCTGGACCCGGTGGAAGGCAAGTACATCGAAGAGCTGGGCGGCATGAACGTGTTCCTGGTCTACAAGGACGGCAGCCTGGTGACGCCGGAACTGTCCGGCAGCATCCTGGAAGGCATCACCCGCGACAGCATCCTGCAACTGGCCCGAGACCGCGGCATGCAGGTGATCGAGCGCAAGGTGGCCATCGACGAGTGGAAGCAGGGCGTGGCCTCCGGCGAGATCACCGAGGTGTTCGCTTGCGGCACCGCGGCGGTGGTGACCCCGATCGGCGAGCTCAAGGGTGACGGGTTTGCGGTGGGCGATCTGTCCGCACCGGCGGGCGAGGTCACCATGTCGCTGCGCCAGGAGTTGACCGATATCCAATACGGCCGCGTGCGGGATCGTCACGGTTGGCTGGTGCGTTTGTCATAAGACGCCATACCGCGTCAAAAAAAGGCCCCCGTGTGTCAGCACGGGGGCCTTTTTTTGGCCTGCTCTGCAGCAAATGCGCCGTGACCGGTCAAAAAACTGTGCGAAGCGGACTGAACAGAGCTGATCGTTGTCACAAAACGGATATTTAAGTTTCAAAAGTGTCGATCCTGTATTGTCCAGTCTGGTTGCGCTGGGGTAGGTTCGCTGAACGGATCGATAACAGGGGATCGTTCCGGGGACTCGGTGCTGACCGATGGAAGGCGGCGCCGGATAACACCGCTCAGGCGGTTCTCTTTGATTTGGAAGGGAATTCAATGTCGAACGCGTCCTCTCGCAAGCGTCCTCGCGCACTCATCGTCATGCGCGCAACCGCGCTGACCTCCCTGTTGCTGGCAACGCCTGCGTTCGCCGGCGAGGTCTACCTGGATGGCCTTGCCACCGCCCAGACCCACCAGAAATTCATCGTCACCTACAAGGACGGCAGCACTGCCCTGGCCAGTCCAAGCGTGTTGACCAGTTCCCTGCGCGCCGCCGCCCGTGCGGTACCGGCCAAGGCGGGCAGGGCGCTGGGCCTCAATTCGGTGCGCCGCCTGGCAGTGGGGCCGGAGCTGATCCAGGCCGACCGCGCGCTGGACCGTGCCGAAGCCGAGACGCTGATGCGCCAGCTGGCCGCCGACCCGAACGTGCAGAGCGTGGAAGTGGATCAGATCCTGCACGCCACGCTGACCCCGAACGACACCCGGTTGTCCGAGCAGTGGGCCTTCGGCACGACCAATGCCGGCCTCAATATCCGCTCGGCGTGGGACAAGTCGACCGGAACCAACGTGGTAGTGGCCGTCATCGATACCGGGATCGTCAGCCACCCCGACCTCAACGCGAACATCCTGCCGGGCTACGACTTCATCAGCGATGCCGCCACCGCGCGTGACGGCAATGGCCGCGACAGCAATCCAGCCGACGAAGGCGACTGGAATCCCGGCGGCATCAGCGGTTGCGCGGTGTCCGATTCCAGCTGGCATGGTACTCACGTCGCCGGCACGGTGGCGGCAGTGACCAACAACACCACCGGCGTGGCCGGCACCGCGTTCAACGCCAAAGTGGTGCCGGTGCGTGTGCTAGGCCGCTGCGGCGGGTCGCTGTCGGACATTGCCGACGCCATCGTCTGGTCGTCCGGCGGCAGCGTCAGCGGCGTCCCGGCCAATGCCAATCCAGCCGAAGTGATCAACATGTCGCTCGGTGGCGGCGGTACCTGCTCGACCACGATGCAGAACGCAATCAGCGGTGCGGTCTCGCGCGGGACCACGGTGGTGGTGGCGGCCGGCAACAGCTCGGCCAACGTGTCCGGTTCGCTGCCGGCCAACTGCGCCAACGTGATCGCGGTAGCGGCCACCACCTCGGCCGGCGCCAAGGCCAGCTATTCCAACTTCGGTACCGGCATCGACGTGTCAGCGCCGGGTTCGGCCATCCTGTCCACGCTCAATAGCGGCACTACCACGCCGGGCAGCGCCAGCTACGCGTCCTACAACGGCACCTCGATGGCGTCGCCGCATGTGGCCGGCGTGGTGGCGCTGGTGCAATCGGCGGCGCCGTCGCCGCTGACGCCTGCCGCCGTGGAAACCTTGCTGAAGAATACGGCCCGGGCATTGCCGGGCGCCTGCTCCGGTGGCTGCGGCGCCGGCATCGTCAACGCCGATGCCGCGGTCACGGCCGCGATCAGCGGCAGCAACGGGGGCGGCGGTGGCGGCAGCGGCAACACGCTGACCAATGGCACGCCGGTGACCGGCCTGGGCGCGGCCACCGGTGCAGAGCTGAACTACACCATCGCGGTGCCGGCTGGCAGCGGCACGCTCACCGTGGCGATCAGTGGCGGCAGCGGCGATGCCGACCTGTACGTGCGTGCCGGCAGTGCACCGACCGACACCACCTACACCTGCCGGCCCTACCGCAGTGGCAATGCGGAAACCTGCAGCATCACCGCGCCGTCGGGAACCTATTACGTGCGGGTCAAGGCGTACAGCACGTTCTCCGGCGTGACCCTGAGGGCCAGCTACTAGGGCCCGGTTGTTCGACGCCGCGTTGCGCTGCCGGTCACGTGCCGGCAGCCCCACCGGCGGCGCCTCACCTCATCTGCGATGTCTCGCCCACGTCTGCCAGTTCGGCAGGCGCCGGCGGCGCATTGCCGCTCGGCCGGCAAGGACACCGGTCAGTCGTTTCGACGGGCGTCACCGCCCGTGCGTTCCGGCCCGATCCGCGGTGTGCGGCATGGGGCCGGCCATCTCGCCGCAACCGCGGCACTTCATGAAAAACTGAGGAACGATCGATGTCCAATGTGTCGCAACGTCGTGCACCCGCACGCGCCCTGGTCGTGCTGGGTGTTTCCGCGCTGACCTGTCTGCTGGCCGTGCCGGCGTTCGCCGGTCAGGTCAATCTGTCCGGCTTGGAGTCGCAGCCCACGCTGGACCGGTTCATCGTCAAATACAAGGACGGCTCCAGCGCGGCAGTAAGCCCGACATCGATGCGCGCCTCGCTCAATGCCGTGGCAACCGCGGTGCCGGCACGTGCCGGTCGCGCGCTGGGCCTGAATCATGTGCGCCGCACCGCACTCGGGTCGGAAGTGCTCAAGACCAGCCGTGGCCTGGACCGCGCCGAAGCCGAAACGCTGATGCGCCGCATCGCCGCCGATCCGAGCGTGGATTACGTCGAGGTCGATCAGATCATGTATCCGGTGTTGACCCCGAACGACACCCGCCTGTCCGAGCAGTGGGGCTTTGGCACCAGCGCCTCCAGCATCAACGTGCGCCCGGCCTGGGATACCGCCACCGGCACCGGCGTGGTGGTGGCCGTGATCGACACCGGCATCACCAGCCATCCGGATCTCAACGCCAACGTGCTGCCGGGCTACGACTTCATCAGCGATGCGGCGCGTGCGCGCGACAACAACGGGCGTGACAGCAACCCGGCCGACCAGGGCGACTGGCGCGCGGCCAACCAGTGCGGTACCGGCATTCCCGCCGCCAACTCCAGCTGGCACGGCACCCACGTGGCCGGCACCATCGCGGCGGTGACCAACAACAACAGCGGCGTCGCCGGTACTGCGTTCAATGCGCGCGTGGTCCCGATCCGTGCGCTGGGCCTGTGTGGCGGCGCCACCTCCGACATCGTCGATGCCATCGTCTGGGCGTCGGGCGGCACCGTGTCCGGCGTGCCGGCCAATGCCAACCCGGCCGAGGTGATCAACATGTCGCTGGGCGGCAACGGCACCTGTTCGGCCAGCTACCAGAACGCGATCAACAGCGCGGTGTCGCGCGGCACCACCGTGGTGGTGGCGGCCGGCAACAGCAATGCCAACGTGGCCAACTTCACCCCGGCCAGCTGCGCCAACGTGATCTCGGTGGCCTCGATCACCTCGGCCGGCGCGCGTTCGAGCTTCTCCAACTTCGGCACCACCATCGATATTTCCGGCCCCGGCTCGTCGATCCTGTCCACGCTCAACAGCGGCACCACCACCCCCGGTTCGGCCAGCTACGCCAGCTACAACGGCACCTCGATGGCGGCCCCGCATGTGGCCGGCGTGGTGGCGCTGGTGCAATCGGCGGCCAGCCGTCCGCTGACGCCGGCGGCGGTGGAAACCCTGTTGAAGAACACCGCCCGTCCGCTGCCGGGCGCCTGCTCGGGCGGTTGCGGTGCCGGCATCGTCAACGCCGCCGGCGCGGTCAGCCAGACCCCGTAATGCGGCGACGACTGTGACTGCCGGCATCGACGTCGGGCCAACCCCGACGCAGCTGTCGGTGTTTTGAAACCTGCACTGCCCCGCTTCGGCGGGGCAGTGTGCGTTCGGGCAGCGGCAATTGCCGCGCTGCCAGCGCAGGCCGGCCGTAACGGCTGAATGAAGCGCATGCGGGCGCAACGTGGCCGCTTCAGCGCCACCTGCGGGACGCCGATAGCCACCCCACGTGAGGCATGCGCCATCTGCCTGCCCACGCATCGGGTAAGGCGCATCGCCGTGGCGTTAGCGCGTTGCCATCCGGGTTGCCAGCTCCTTGGGGAGGGATGGATTCATGTCGTATCACTCAGTTGGCGCATTGCGCCGCATTGCACTCGTCTGTGCGTTGTCATGCACGTTTCATGCCGCCGCCGGCGAGGTCAGCCTGCAAGGCTTGAACTCCAGCAGCAGCCATCAGCGCTTCATCGTCAGCTACAAGGACCGCGTCGGCAGCAGCCGGGCGACCGGGTTGTCTGCGCCCTGGCGCGACATCGCCCGCGCGGTGCCGGAAGCGCGCGGACGTGCGCTGGGCTTGTCTGCAACGCGTCGGCTCAGTACCGGTCCGATGCTGTTGGTGGCCGATCGCAAGCTGGACCGTGTGGACTCGGAAAGCCTGATGCGCCGCCTCGCAGCCGACCCGGCGGTCAAGCGCGTGGAAGTGGACGTGCTGATGCGTCCGTTGCTTGTGCCGAACGACCCGGGCGTGCCGCAGCAGTGGGCGATGGGCACGACCAGCGCCGGCCTCAACATCCGCCCGGCCTGGGACCGCACTACCGGCAAGGGCATCGTGGTGGCGGTGATCGATACCGGCATCACCAACCATCCCGACCTGGCAGCGAACGTGCTGCCCGGTTACGACTTCATCATCGATCCAGCGACTGCGCGCGACGGCAGCGCGCGCGATGCCAATGCCGCCGACCAGGGTGACTGGACCGCAGCCAACGAATGCGGCCCCGGTGCGTCCGCGTCCAGCTCCAGCTGGCATGGCACCCATGTCGCCGGCATCGTGGCGGCCGTCGGCAACAACGCGGCGGGTGTGGTCGGCACCGCCTTCAACGCCAAGATCCTGCCCCTGCGGGTATTGGGCCGATGCGGCGGCTACATGTCCGACATCGCCGATGCGATCGTCTGGGCGTCCGGCGGCAAGGTCAATGGCGTGCCGGCCAACCCGAACCCGGCCACGGTGATCAATCTTTCGCTCGGCGGCTACGGCAGTTGTTCCACAACCCTGAGCAATGCCATCACCGCTGCGGTGACGCGCGGCAGCGCGGTGGTGGCGGCGGCCGGCAACAGCAATATGGATGTCTCCACCAGCGTGCCGGCCAACTGCCCGAACGTGATCGCGGTGGCAGCCACCACCTCGGCCGGCGCCAAGGCCAGCTTCTCCAACTTCGGCACGGGTGTGGATATCGCAGCGCCCGGGCAGTCCATCGTATCCACGCTCAATACCGGCACCACGGTTCCCGGCAATGCCGCATACGCGGGCTATAGCGGTACCTCGATGGCGGCGCCGCATGTGGCCGGCGTGGTGGCGCTAATGCAGTCGGTGGCCCTGAATCCACTCGCCCCGGCCACGGTGAAGGCCTTGCTCAAGAGCAGCGCGCGGCCGTTGCCGGTGGCCTGCACGCAGGGCTGCGGGGCAGGGCTGGTGAATGCCGACGGCGCGGTGACGGCGGTGATCGAGTCGACCACCCTGACCAGGAATGTGGCTCGCACCGGGCTGAGCGCAGCGCTTTCCGATTCGCTGTATTACCGGGTCAACGTGCCGGCCGGCACGCGCACGCTCAAGGTCACGCTTGCCGGTGGCAGCGGCAATGCCGATCTCTCGTTACGGGCCGGTGCATTGCCGACCGATGCCGCGTACAGCTGCCGCAGCATGTTGCCGGGCAATGGCGACAGTTGCACGCTGGCTGCGCCCGCAGCCGGCGTGTACTACGTCCGCTTGAAGGCGACGCTGGGCTTCTCTGCAGTCAGCGTCACTGCGGCGTATTGAAGGGTTCCGGCGCGGTACTGCCGCCGCGTCGGGAGACGCTGACGAGTGCCGCGGCGTGGGCAGTCGTCAGCGGTGCGGGGAGCCTGGCGCGACGTCGATTGGAAGTTGGATACCGAGGTCGAAGTCGAGGTTCGACCGAGATGTCGCGTATGAGCCAGGATTCTGAGCGAGGAACGTGCGCACCAGCGGGTGCGTGCGGCAGCGCGCTGATGCGTCTATTCGCACAGCGCACAGGCGCGTGCGGCCAGTGCCTGTAGCAGCTGGGCGCCGGGCAATTCCAGCAGCAAGCCACGCTGGCCAGCGTTGATCCAGAGCGCAGGTGCATCCAGTGCGGTGGTGTCGACCAGCACCGGCGCCTGCCGTTGCTGGCCGAGCGGGCTGATGCCGCCGACCTTGTAGCCGGTGCGGCGTTCGGCATCGGCCACCTCCATCATGCGTGCCGACTTGCCGCCGTACGCGCTGGCGAGTTTCTTCAGCGACACCCGGCGGTCGCAGGGAATCACCACGCAGACGGCGTTGTCATCGGCCCACGCCATCAGCGTCTTCAATACGGCGTGCGGCGGTAGCCCCAGCGCCTGTGCGGCTTGTAATCCCTTCGCATCGGCATCGGCCTGATAGGCGTACGGATGCAACACATAGCCCACGCCGGCCGCGTCCAATGCCTTGGTGGCACGGGTGGCCTTGCTCACCGTGTCAGATCGATTCGAAACGGTTGGCGGCCACGTTCTTGCGCACCTTTTCCGGGTTCCAGATGCGGCCGTTCATGGCGATGTAGACCCCGGCCGGCAGCGATTGCACTGCGCCGACCGCGCAGCCGATATTGAATTCCGCATCCGAGCCGCGGAAGCGCGCCGGGTTCAACGCACCGGTCATCACGATGGTCTTGTCGGCGATTGTCTGCAGCACCTTGCCGGTTTCCACCATCGAGTCGGTGCCGTGGGTGATCAGCACGTGGCGGGTGGGTTGGGCGGCGATGGTGGCGCGGATCAGTTCGCGGTCGGCCTCGGTGATGTGCAGCGAGTCCTTGCGGATGATCGGAATCACCGAGAAGCGGAAGGTCACGCCCAGTTCCTTGAGGATCTGGCCGATCTGCGGGTCGCCGATCTGGTAGTCCGATTTGTCGTCGAAGTAGATCTTGTCGATCGTGCCACCGGTGGTGACGATCAGAAGGTCTTCCATTGCTGCCAATCCTGTAGGGCCAACGCGGTGCAGGCCGCGCGAGGGCCGCCATGATACCGCCCGGCTGCGGTGCTGGCTGCGGCCCGCGGGCGGACAAGCCGGAGACCCACGCTCACCTGGCCAGGTGGCGGTCCGCCACCGGGCCACCAGCGCGGTCAGTCCGCCCGCCGCTGCGCCGGTCAGCGCGCCCTGCGCTTGCTGCCGAACCGGGCCGCCACGCCAGGCCCGCTGACCAGCGCGATCACCAGCAGCGCCAGCAGCAGTTCCAGCCACGCCAGGCCGCGGGCGTGCGGCTGGCTCCAGGCGGCCATCACGCCGTGGCTGAACCATCCCAGCGCGAACACGCCGGCCCAGAACCGTGCGCGGGCGCTGCGTACCGCCAGCACACCGGTCAGCGCGGCCGGCAGCACGAACACGATGAGTGCGGCGATCGGGCGCGCATCGTTGTGGAACCAGGCCACGAACAGCAGCGCCAGCGCCAGCAGCGCCGCCGTCAGCAACCAGTGCGTGGCGCGCAGGCTCACGGGGTCGCCAGCCGCCGCGCGATGTCGGCCACCCGGCGGCCGAGCGCGCGCGCCAACAGGGTCTCGTCCTCGCTCGGTTGCGGGTCGCCGCCGGCACCGGACACATGGCTGGCGCCGTACGGCGTGCCGCCGCTGGTGGTGTGGCTAAGCGCGGGCTCGGTGAACGGAATACCGACGATCAGGCAGCCGTGATGCAGCAAGGGCAGATGCATCGACAGCAGCGTGGATTCCTGCCCGCCATGCATCGAGGCGGTGGAGGTGAACACGCCCGCCGGCTTGCCGGCCAGGGTGCCACTGGCCCATTCGGCGCCCAGGCTGTCGAGGAAGTGCTTCATCGGCGCGGCCATATTGCCGAAGCGGGTGGGGCTGCCCAGCAACAGGCCGCTGCATTCGGCCAGATCGGCGCGGTCCACGTACGGCGCGCCTTCGTCCGGCACCGGCGGGGCGCTGGTCTGGGTGACCGCGGCCACCGGCGGCACCGTGCGCAGCCTCGCGCTCATGCCGGGCACTTCGCCGATGCCGCGCGCGATCTGCCGCGCCAGCCGCGCCACCGAACCGCCACGGCTGTAATACAGCACCAGAATCTCCGCCATCGCATCTACCAACTGTGTGAGTTGCCGCAGTATCGGCCAAGCGGCCGGCCTGCTGCACGCCGCAGGTGCGGCAAGGCCGCGATGACGGCGCATCGGGTACCCTTGCGCGATGTCGCGTGTGAACACCCTCCACCAATGGAAAGAGCGTCTGCGCGACCGCGCGCGGACGGTGAGCTTCGGGCGCTTTCTATGGCACCGCTTTCTGGACGACCGGCTGTTCCAGGCGGCCGCCTCGCTGGCCTACACCACGGTCTTTGCACTGGTGCCGCTGGCCATCGTGGTGTTCGGCGTGTTGTCGGCATTTCCGGCCTTCAACGAATGGAAGGACGCGCTCACCGACTTCATCTTCAACAATTTCGTGCCCGGCGCTGCGCGTTCGGTGCAGAACTATCTCAACCGTTCGCTGGAAGACCTGGGCAAGTTCACCGTGGCCGGTATGGTGGCGCTGGTGGCTTCGTTGCTGATCACCCTGCACAGCATCGAACAGACCTTCAACAGCATCTGGCGGGTCGCCGCCGCGCGCCCCAAGGTGACGCGGTTCCTGATCTATTGGACGGTGCTGACGCTGGGCACCATGCTGGCCGCGGCCTCGATGGCGATGGCCGCCTACGTGTTCGCGCTGCCGCTGTTCCGCACCACCGAAGGCCAGTGGCTGGCCGAATTCGCCTGGCGGCTGGCGCCGATGGCGGTGGAGTTCGTCTGCATCGTGCTGATCTACCGCGTGGTGCCGCAGCACGTGGTGCGGCTGCGGCATGCGCTGCCGGGCGCGCTGCTGGCGGTGATCCTGATGGAAATCGTCAAATGGGGTTTCGGGTTCTATCTCGGTAATTTCCAGACGTATCAGCGCATCTACGGCGCGCTGTCGGCATTGCCGATCCTGTTGTTGTGGATCTACCTGAGCTGGGTGTCGGTGCTGCTGGGCGCCTCGCTGGCCTCGTCGATGTCCGCATTCCGCTACCAGCCCGAAGCGATGCGGCTGCCGCCGGGCTTCGAGATCTACGGGCTGCTGCGGCTGCTGGGGCGTTTCCGCCAGGCGCGCATCCACGGCAACGGCCTGGACGAAGACCGCATCCTGGCGCTGGAACCCATGCTCACCGACACCCTGATGCAGGAGCTGCTGTGCGAGCTCAAACGCATCCGCCTGCTGCGTCGCGACGAGCGCGGGCAATGGCTGCTGGCGCGTGACCTGGATGTAGTGACCTTGGCCGAACTCTACGAAAACTGCCAGCTGCGCGTGCCGATCGAAGACCGCCCCCTGCCTTGTCGCGACGATGCCTATGGTCAGGCCGCCGCCGCGGCGCTGGAACAATTGCGCCAACCGTTGCGCAGCGTGCTGGCGCAACCGGTTGGCGACCTCTACACCCACCTTCCCGGAGATCCTCCATGACTGTGCGCCTTGTGCGCGGCGCGTGCGCGCTGCTGTTGCCGCTGTTAATGCTGACTGCCTGCAAGCCCACCGGCGACGGCGCGCCCGCGGCCGACCATGTGGCGGCCCCCACCGCGCCGGCTCAGCCACCTGCAGCGCCTGCCGCCCCCGATCCGGCCGGCGCTGCCAGCACCTCGGTCGTGCAGCAGACCGCCGAAATGCCCAAGCTCTCGCTGCCGACCGTAACCGGCGAGACCTACGATCTTGCCGCGCATCGCGGCAAGTGGGTGGTGGTCAATTTCTGGGCCACCTGGTGCGCGCCCTGTCTGAAGGAAATGCCGGAACTGTCGGCGCTGCACACCATGCGCGATGCCGTCGAAGTGGTGGGCCTGGCCTATGAAGACATCACCGCTGCGGACATGCAGGCCTTCCTGAAGGACCATCCGGTCTCCTATCCGGTCGCCATCCTCGACCCGTACCAGCCGCCGCAGGACTTCGCCACGCCGCGCGGCCTGCCGATGACCTATCTGATCGGCCCGGACGGCAAGGTGGCCAAGCAATTCCTCGGCCCGGTCACCGCGCGCGATATCGAAGCTGCCGTGGGCATCACCGGCAAGGCCGGTTGATGCAGGCCGCCCGCTTTGTCATCAGCGGCGCGGTGCAAGGCGTCTACTACCGGGCCTCCACCCGCGACCGCGCGCTGGCACTGGGCCTGTGTGGGCACGCCCGCAACCAGGCCGACGGCAGCGTGGAAGTGATCGCCGCCGGCAGCGCGGCCGCCCTGGATGCGCTGGAAGCCTGGCTCTGGCAAGGCCCACCGGCGGCGCGAGTGGCCGCGGTGACACGCGCGCCGTGCCCGGTTCCGACGACTGAAGACTTTGTAACTGGCTGAGCGCCGGCCCGCACGGCGGGGCAACAGAGTTGGGGCGACGCGCCGATAACCTTGTCAACGCGATCAGGCGTTCAGGGGAATGTAATGGCCGCTCCATCTCAGGATCACAACGACGCGCACGATCAACCGGCACGCCGCCGTCGCCAGCTGGCGCAATCCGCGCCATGGCTGTATCTCGGCGCGATGCTGGGCAGCGGCTGGCTGCTGTTCGTGCAGCCGTCCACGCGCGTGCTGCAAACCGGCCAGGCGGCAACCAGCTGGCTGGTAGCCTGGACCTTCGGCGGCATCGTGATCGGTGCCCTGCTGTGGAGCCTGCGACTGGCGCGCCGTGGCCTGGCGCAGCCCTCGGCAAGCTACCCGCTGTCGGCACGCCTGCCTGAATCCTGGGCCGATGCCTACGCCGCATTGCTGCGTCCCGCGCCGCCGGCCCCGGTTGCCGTCTCCCGGTTGGACCCGGCCCACACCCAGCGTGGTGCGGCCTGGCATCGCTTCGGCGGCGGCATGCTCAGTGCGGAAACCTTCGACCCGGACGATGCCACCCGCGCGCCGTGGGATGGGCTCGATGCCCAGACCTGCATCGCGCGGCTGGACGAAGTGCGCACCGCCTGGCAGAACGCCTCGGCCAACCGCGCGCTGCAACAGGAACGCCGCTACTGGCTGGACGTGGTGCTGTCGCTGCTCGACCACGGTGTCATGCGGCCGTTGCAGGACGGCTACCTGCCCGACACCGCCGCGCTGCGGACCGAGCGGTTCCTGCTCGGCGCCGATGCCGGCCCGGTGGTACTGGCCGAGGTGCCGGCCCTGTTCGCACGTCGCCTGGCACTGGCCATCGACGCCATGCCGCCCGCCCAACGCGGCGCGGCCGAGGCGCAGTGGCGGCTGCTGCAGCAGCTGCACGCCCTGGTGGCCGAAGGCCGCATGCTGGACGAGCGTTCGCAGGTGATCCAGGTGCTGGCCTGGAACCCGGACGTGGACCTGGACCAGGTCGAAGTGGCCTACATCCTGGCTGCCGAATACCGCGAAGGCATGCGCGACTGGCTGCGCCGCGCCGCCCTGGTGCGCCTGCCCGACAGCGCGCTGCGCCTGGACGAAGTGCTGCTGTCCTCGTGCAGCCCGCTCGGCGCGCAAGCCGATGACGTGGACTACATGGAAGCGATGCGACCGCTGCACCGCGGTTTCGTGCAGCTGTTCAGTCAGCGCCTGAGCCAGCTGGTGCTGCAGGCCGAGCAGGCCGAACGTCATGCCGGCCTGCACCCGCTGCCGCGCGCTACCGCGGCCAGCGATGAAGTCTCTCAGGACTGGCCGGCGTAATCGTCGATCGGCTCCAGCACGCCGTAATGTTCCTTGTGCGGCTTGCCGTGCAAGGGCGGCAACGCGAATTGCGCTTCGGGCACCGATGTGTCCGGGAGCCGATCCAGTAGATCGCGGATCAGGCTCAGCCGGCCCCGTTTCTGATCGTTGAAATCCACCAGCGTCCACGGCGCATCGGGCGTGTGGGTCGCTTTGAGCATGCGCTCGCGGGCGGCGGTGTAGTCGTCGTATTTGTCGCGTGACTGCAGATCCACCGGCGACAGTTTCCAGCCCTTGAGCGGGTCTGCGTGACGCTCGGCGAAGCGTTCTTCCTGTTCTGCCTGGTCCACGCACAACCAGTACTTGAACAACAGGATGCCGTCGTCGACCAACATCTGTTCAAAGCGCGGCGCCTGCTCCAGAAACGCGGCGTATTGCGCGTCGGTGCAATAGCCCATGACCCGTTCCACGCCCGCGCGGTTGTACCAGCTGCGATCCATCAGCACCAACTCGCCGCCCGCCGGCAGATGCGTCACATAGCGCTGGAAATACCACTGCGTGCTCTCGCGGTCGCTGGGCTTGGGCAGCGCCACCACCCGGCACTGGCGCGGATTGAGATGGCTGGCGATGGTCTGGATCACGCCGCCCTTGCCGGCGGTGTCGCGGCCTTCCACCAGCACCAGGGCGCGCTGATTGGTGTGGCGCAGCCAGCGCGCCATGCCAACCAGTTCCAATTGCAGCGGTGCCAGCAGTTTCTTGTAGGCCTTGCGTTTGAGATGCGACATGCGCGTTCCAGCCGGTGCAGAGCGCGCAGGCTATTCGCCCAGACGTGGACGCAGTGTCGCCAGATTGCACGGTTTGGTCCGCGCATCCAGCTGCGCACGCACGATATTCTCCCATGCCGTGCGGCAGGCCGAAGTGGAACCGGGCAGGCAGAACACGAAGCTGTGGTTGGCAAGCCCGGCAAACGCGCGCGATTGCAGCGAGGAGGTGCCGATCTCGTCCACGCTGATCGCGCGGAACATCTCGCCGAAGCCGGGCATGACCTTGTCCAGCAACGGCGTGATCGCCTCCGGAGTGCTGTCGCGGCCCGTAAAGCCGGTGCCGCCGGTGATCAGGATGCCGTCGACCTGTGCGTCGGCGATCCAGCCGGACACGATCGCACGCATGCGGTAACGGTCGTCCGGGCACAGCGCACGTTCGTGCAGCACATGACCTTCGTGGGTGAGGGCATCGGCCAGGTAATCGCCGGAACGGTCATCGGCCAGGGTGCGGCTGTCGGACACGGTCAGCACGCACAGGCGCAGCGGAATGAAGTCGAGAGTGGAAGGCATGCGCGCAGCCTAGCGAGCCGGGACGGCCGGGTACAGCGTTGTGGTGTGAAGTCGTACGAAGCGGCTGCCTATCAGGCGTTAGCTAACGCGTCGCTCTAGGCCCCTCTCACTGCGGGAGAGGGGTTGGGGTAAGGGTACGGTTAACCAGTGTCACGGCCGCAGCCGCACCCTCATCCGGCGCTACGCGCCACCTTCTACCGAAGGGAGAAGCATCCATGCCTGACTGTCGCTCGTATGGCAGCGCCAGCAAAAGATTCCGCGCCTCAAGCACCACGCCATCTCGCATGCCAACCCAGAAGCGCAACATCCGGCAACCGACGCTAACCTCCCAACCACCCACTGCGCCGCGCAATGCCACGCAGCAGCGCAGCCAGATCATCCGCGAATCCGTCCATATCGAAAACGCCACTGCGCAGGCGTTGTTCCGCCAATCGCACGCGCACACCACGCAAGGCATCCGCATCGCTCGCCAGTTCGATCGCCTTGGCGACAAACGCAGCGTCATCGGCCACATTCATCTCATCCAGCCCCAGATGCTGATTCAGGCTGCCAGCCACGCGCGCGGCGAACGTCTCGCCCGGCGTGGTCAGTACCGGGCAGCCTGCCCATAGCGCGTCGGAGGCCGTGGTGTGGGCGTTGTACGGGTGCGTGTCCAGAAACAGATCCGCATGCCGATAGCGCGCCAGATACTGCGGATGCGGCAACTTCGGCATGAACACCAGCCGCTGCGGGTCCACGCCCTGTGCCTGCGCCACCGCGCGCAGTCGCGCATCGGCCCGGCCCGGCCCGGACAGCAGCCACAACACACTGCCGGGCACCGCGCGCAACACCGCCACCATGCGCGCCATGCTGCGTGGAGTGAGTTTGTAGCTGTTGTTGAAGCAGCACAGCACCACACCCTGCTCCGGCAAGCCGCACTCCGCACGCGGTGGCGGTTGCGCGACCGTGCGCGAGGTGTCCGACGGTTGAAACACGCGTGGCAGGCGCAGCACCTGTTCGCTGTAAAACGGCTCCAGTGGCGGCGGCAGTGCAAACGCATCGCCCAGCACATGGTCCATCCAGGGCGCGCCGGAAGTGCCCGGATACGCCAGCCAGTTGATTTGCACCGGCGCTGGCCGCAGTGCGAACACTTCCGGGCGCCCGCCACCGCCCCAGCCGCGCAGATCGAACAGCAGATCGATGCCCTGGTCCCGGATGTGCTGCGCGGTCGCCAGATGCCCCAGTGCGGTGACGTCATGCAGGCGCGTCGCCTGCGCCAGGCGCGCACGAATCTCGCTGCCATCGTCATGGCTGGTCGCGAACAGGTGCACCTGCATGTCCGGCTGACGTCGCTGCAGCGCTTCGAACAAGGCCACGGTCAGCAAGCCGGTGGGGTGCGCGCCAAAGCCGTTGGACACGAAGCCGAGCCGCAGCGCACCGCGGCTGCGCACCGTGACTGCAGGCAGCGGGCGTAAAGACGAGGCAATCGCCTGCGCACGGGTGCGGGCACACGCCAGTTGCTCGGCCGCGCTGGCGTCCTCGCTCAGGAAAGCGAACGGCTCCACTGCCGCCTCACCTCGCGCCACGGCGGCACGCACGTGCGCAGCCAGTGGTTCCAGTTCGCGCCAATCGCACAGGCGGCGTCGCCAATTGAGCAACTGCGCGGTGATATAGGGTTCGTCGGGCAGCAACTGATGCGCACGCGCATACGCGTCAGCCGCCTGCTCCGGTTGACCGGCATCTTCCAGTGCGTGTCCAAGCCACAACGCGATACCTGGATGCTGCGGTACCAGGCCCGAGGCCTGTTGCAGCAACGTGGCGGCGTCTGCATGGCGCTGCTGCGCCCAGCGTACCCGGCCCAGCCGTGCAATCGCCTCCGGGTGACCCGGATGCATGGCCAGGGCGTGTTGCACCGCCACCTCGCCGGCGGTGCTGTCGCCCATGCCCAGCTCGGCATCGGCCAACATCAACCAGGCGACAAAGTCCCCCGGTTGGCGCCGCACCGCCTCGCGCAGCTGCAGCAGCTCGCGCGGGACGTTGGCACTCACGGGCTGTCGCTCAACCGCGCCAGTTCGTCGGCCTGATGCTCGTGCAGCAAGCGCGCGATCAGGGCATCCAGATCGCCTTCGATGATGTTGGGCAGGTCGTACAGCGTCAGCCCTTCCACACGATGGTCGGTGATGCGTCCCTGCGGAAAACTGTAGGTGCGGATGCGCTGGCTGCGATCGCCGCTGCCCACCTGCAGCTTGCGTGTCTGCGCTTCGGCGGCGGCGGCCTTGCTGCGTTCGGTGTCCAGCAACTGCGCCTTCAGGCGCTTCATCGCCTTGTCGCGATTGGCGTGCTGGCTGCGTTCGGTCTGGCATTCCACCACCACGCCGGTCGGCACATGGGTGATGCGGATCGCCGATTCGGTCTTGTTGACGTGCTGTCCGCCCGCACCGGACGAGCGGAAGGTATCCACTTTCAGATCGGCCGGATTGATCGCGATCTCTTCCACGTCATCGGCCTCGGGAATGATCGCCACCGTCGCCGCCGAGGTGTGGATGCGGCCCTGCGACTCGGTCGCGGGCACGCGCTGCACGCGGTGCGTGCCGGATTCGAACTTCAGCCGCGAATACGCGCCACGCCCGACCACCCGCGCCACCACTTCCTTGTAGCCGCCATGCTCGCCGGGGCTGTCGGATTCGATTTCGACCTTCCAGCCCTGGCGCTCGGCATAGCGCGCGTACATGCGGAACAGGTCGCCGGCAAAGATGGCCGCTTCGTCGCCGCCGGTGCCGGCGCGCACTTCCAGGAACAGGTTGCCGTCATCGCGCGGGTCGCGCGGCACCAGCAGCAGCGCCAGTTGCGCATCCAGCTCGTCCAGGCGTGCCTGCGCGGCGGCGATTTCCTCGTCGGCCAGCTCGCGCATTTCCGGGTCGCTGCGCAAGGCCTCGGCCGCGCTCAGGTCGGCCTTGGTGCGCGCTTCGTCTTCCAGCGCCACTGCCACCGGCTCCAGCTGCGACAGTTCGCGCGACAAGGTGCGGAACTTGTCGTTGTTGCCGACCACATCCGGGTCGGACAACAGGTGCTGCAGTTCTTCGCGGCGCTCGGCCAGCGCTTCGAGCTTACGGCGCAGGGTCGGCGTCATCAGTCCTCACGATCGGGGTAGCTACAGGGGGATGTTGGTAACCGGGCTTTTCCGGAAACAGCCGGTCGGCCGCACTGGTCAGTTCCAGGTCGTTGTTCAGTGCCGCATCGCGCAGCGCAGCGGTGGGCGGATGCAGCAGACGGTTGGTCAGCGCATGCGCCAGCTGTTCCAGCACTTCGTCGGCCGGCTTGCCGTTGCTCAATTGCTGGCGTGCCTTGGCCAGCAACTCGTCACGGGTGCTGTCGCCGAATGCGCGCAGACGCTTGAGCGGCGCCTGGCGTGCGTTGGCCTGCACGGTCTCGACGTAGCGTGCCACCTGCAGGTCGATGATGGCTTCGGCCTGATCGGCGGCCTCGCGGCGGCTGCGACGGTTGTCTTCGACCGCGCGCTCCAGATCGTCCACCGTGTACAGGTAGGCATCGCCCAGCTGCGCCACCGAGGCCTCGATGTCGCGCGGCACCGCCAGGTCGAACAGCAGCATCGGCTTGCGCTTGCGTGCGCGCAGCGCCTGTTCGACCTGGGCGCGCGTTACCACCGGCTCGCGCGCGGCGGTGGCCGAGAACACCACATCGGCCTCGGCCAGGTGGCGTTCCAGATCGGTCAACGGCAGCGCATAGCCGCCATGCTGGCTGGCCAGCGTCTGCGCATGGGCGAGGGTGCGGTTGGCGATCAGCAGGCGCCGCACGCGACCCTCGCTCAGATGCTTGGCCGCCAGCTCGATGGTCTCGCCGGCACCGACCAGCAACACGGTCGATTCGTTGAGCCGGGCGAACGATTCCTGCGCCAGCCGCACCGCCGTGGACGCCACCGACACCGGATTGGCACCGACCCGGGTATCGGTGCGTGCGCGCTTGGCCACCGAAAAGGTCTGCTGGAACAGCCGATCCAGGCCGCTGCCCAACGCGCCGTGGGCCCGCGCCACCGCCCAGGCATCCTTCACCTGGCCCAGGATCTGCGGCTCGCCCAGTACCATCGAATCCAGCCCCGTGGCCACCCGGAACAGGTGACGTACCGCATCGGCATCCTGGTGTTGATACAAATACCCGCTCAGCCCGGGGGCGTGTGCGTCCAGCCAGCCGGCCAGCGTCTGCGCGTCGTCGGCCATCGCATACAGCTCGGTACGATTGCAGGTGGACAACAGCGCCGCCTCGCGCACCTGCGGCAACGTACGCAACGATTCGAGCGCACGCGGCAGTGCCTCACCGGCGAACGCTGCACGTTCGCGCAGGTCCACAGGAGCGGTCTGGTGATTCAGTCCGAGCACCCACAACGTCATTGTTCAGTTGCTTGCGATAAGCTGGCGGCCATTCAGGGCCCCATTTTACGGCCCGGTTGCCCCCGATGCCTGTACCGATTCGCATCCTGAGTGTTCTTTTGCTGGTCGCAGTCTCCACCAGTGCCACTGCAGCACCCAAGAAAGCACCGCCCGCGCCACCCGCCAAGGCTGCCAGCGCCACCTCGCTGGAACCCGTGCTCGCTGGCGAATTCGCCTTGCAGGCCGGGCAGCTGGACGATGCCGCCCGTGCCTACCTGGACGCCGCCAAAGCCGAAGCCGGCGACGCCGGGCTGGCCGAACGGGCCGCCCGCATCGCCATGCTGGCCAACGACGACCCGCGCGCCATCGAGGCGATGGCGCTGTGGCGCGCCCGCGCGCCATCGTCGATGTCGATGCGCAGCACCGAGGCGTCGCTGGCCCTGCGCCGCAACGACCTGCGCACCGCCCGCCGCGATCTGCTCGGCCTGCTCAAGGAACCCGACCCGCGCGGCTGGCGTTTTGCGTTGATCGCCCTGGCCAATGGCGGCCGCGAGCCTGAAGCCTCTGCCGACGTGCTCGAAGACCTCGTCAAGGCGGGCGCCATCCCCAACCAGATCGAGGCCTGGCAGGAGTTCGGCCGGCTCGCGCTGCGCATGGAGCGCCCGGCGCTGGCCAAGCGCATCGTCGATGAAGTGGTGCGCCGCTTCCCCGAAGAGCCGCGCGTGGCCTTGCTGCATGCCACCCAGCTGCAGCAGGAAGGCAAGAACGACGAGGCATTGGCCTTGCTGAAGGCGATCGAGCCGCAGGCGGTGAAGGACTCCGAACTGCGCGGCGCGCTGGCCTTCGCCTACGACGCCATGGGCCAGACCGAAGCGGCCGCACGCGTGCTCTCCACCGGGCCGCAGGACACCCAGACCTACGGGTTGCGGGCCTCCATGCTGGCCAAGGAGAAGGACCGCAGCGCGCTCGAAGCGCTGTACGGCGAGCTCAAGAGCAATGCCGCCAAGCCGGATCCGGATCGCCGCCTGCTGCTGGGCAAGATCGCCGAATTCCTCAAGCGTTACGACGAGGCGGTGGAGTGGTACCGCGGCGTGCCGGGCGGCCCGCAGCTGAGCGAGGCGCGCTTGCGCGCGGCCAGCGCGTTGTACGAACTGGGTCGCAAGCCCGAGGCGCTGGCCGAAGTGCGTGCCCTGCAGGGCGATGCCAGTGCCGACGACGATGCTCGTCGCGATGCGTACGTGCTGGAGGCCGAGCTTCACCAGCGCGCCGAGGATGCCCCCGGCGAGCTGGACGCCTTCGAACGCGGCCTGGCCGCCTATCCGGACGACAGTGCACTGCTGTATGCCCGTGGCCTTGCGTGGGAGCGTCGCGACGACGTGCCGCGGGCCGAGGCCGACCTGCGCAAGATCCTGGTGGCCGAGCCGGAAAACGTCGCCGCGCTCAACGCGCTGGGCTACACCCTGGCCGATCGCACCACACGCTACAAGGAAGCGCTGGCGCTGATCGACCGCGCCCGCACCGCCGACCCGGACAACCCGGCCATCGTCGACAGCTACGGCTGGGTGCTGTACCGCATGGGGCGCAACAAGGAGGCCCTGGTGCAACTGCGCCGTGCCTGGGCGCTGGTCAAGGACCCGGAAATCGCCGCCCACGTGGGCGAGGTGCTGTGGGTCAGCGGCAAGCAGGACGAGGCGCGGCGTTATTTCGATGAAGCGCGCCGGCTGGACCCGGACAATCGCGCGCTGCAGCGCGCCGTGGAAAAGTTCGGCCTATGAATCGCGGGATCCGCACGCTGGCCCTGAGCGGGCTGGTGCTGGCTGCGCTGTCCGGCTGCGTGAGCGTGCCGCGCGGGCAGGGCGGCGGAGCAGCGGTGGTCGAACAGGTGTCCGACCAGGCCCGCCAGGCCGAAGCCACGCGCCAGGCCTGGCTGCAGGCCCACCCCACCTGGTCGTTCCAGGGCCGGGTGGCGATCAGCAAGGACCGTGACGGCGGCAGCGGCCGCATCGACTGGCAGCAGGATGGCCCGCAATACCGCGTGCAGCTCAGTGCGCCAGTGACCCGGCAGAGCTGGGTGCTCACCGGCGACAGCGCCACCGGCGCCGGCCGGATCGAAGGGCTGGATGGCGGCCCGCGCAGTGGGCCGGACGCAGAGCAGGTCCTGCTCGAGGCGACCGGATGGACCATTCCGGTCAACCGGATGGCGGACTGGGTGCGCGCGCTGCGCATTGCCGACACCGCTGCGCAGCGCGTGGACCTGGATGCCGCCGGGCGCCCGCGCACTGTGCAACAGGGCGGCTGGACCATCGAGTTCCTGGCCTGGGCTCCTGCCGGTGACGGCCAGCCCGAGCTGCCGCAACGCATCGAAGCCCACAACGGCAGCGCCAAGGTGCGCCTGCTGGTCGATCAATGGACGGTCTCGCCCTGATGTCGGCGCAGGAAGGGTGGTCAGCATGGCCCGCGCCGGCCAAGCTGAACCTGTTTCTACAGATCGTCGGGCGCCGCGCCGACGGCTACCACCTGCTACAGACCGTGTTCCGGCTGCTGGACTGGGGGGACACCATTCATCTTCGTTTGCGCGGCGATGGCCTGATCCGGCGTATCGGCGAGAGTCTGCCCGGCGTTACCGAAGACGACGATCTGGTGATTCGCGCCGCGCGGCTGCTGCAATCGGCCGCTGGCGCGGACGCGGGTGCCGAGATCCGGGTCGACAAACGCATCCCCGCCGGTGGCGGTTTCGGTGGCGGCTCCTCGGATGCGGCAACCGTCCTGGTGGCGCTCAATGTCTTGTGGAGCCTGGGTTTGCCGGTCGATGCGCTGGCCGGGCTGGGCCTGCAACTGGGTGCGGACGTGCCGGTGTTCGTGCGCGGGCACAACGCCTGGGCCGAGGGCGTCGGCGAGCAATTGACCCCCATCACACTCCCGGACGCGGCCTATGTGCTGGTTGATCCAGGTGTTCACGTGCCCACGCCGGCCTTATTTCAATCACAGGAATTGACGCGGGATGCCGCGCCCGCGAAAATAGCGGACTTCGCTTCCGGTTCTCTGCTCGACAATGCATTCGAGCCGGTCCTGCGGCGCCGTGAACCCGCTGTCGAGGCCGTGTTCCTGGCGCTGTCCAGGATCGGAACGCCGCGTTTGACCGGGTCGGGAAGTGGGTGCTTCGTCGAATTCGCCACGCGCGCTGCTGCAGAGCAGGCCATGGCGCAGTTGCCGGGCAGCCTGCGGGCGTGGGTTGTGAAGGGTGCAGCGCACTCGCCATTGCTCGACGCACTGGACGCGAGACAAGTTTGATGCAGGGGCGTCGCCAAGAGGCCCAAGGCACCAGGTTTTGATCCTGGCATTCGTAGGTTCGAATCCTACCGCCCCTGCCAATGTGTTGATGTGGGTCGCTCTGCAAGAGGTGCAGATGCAGATTCGTCTGCAGGCTCCCGCAGCTTCATGTGCGCAGATCGAGGTACGGCCGGGCAACGGCGTGGCTCCTCTGCTCTTCCGCCGACCCGCACGCTCTTCGCCGCCGCCCGAGAGATCCCATGCAAGATCAACGTAACCTGCTGGTGTTCTCCGGCAATGCCAACAAGCCGCTTGCCCAGAGCATCTGCAAGGAGCTCGGCGTGCGCATGGGCAAGGCGCTGGTCACGCGCTTCTCCGATGGGGAGGTGCAGGTCGAAATCGAAGAAAGCGTGCGCCGGCAGGAAGTGTTCGTCATCCAGCCGACCTGCGCGCCGAGCGCCGAGAACCTGATGGAGCTGCTGGTGCTGATCGACGCGCTCAAGCGCGCCAGCGCCCAGTCCGTCACCGCGGTGATCCCGTATTTCGGTTATTCGCGCCAGGACCGTCGCATGCGCTCCTCGCGCGTGCCGATCACCGCCAAGGTCGCCGCCAAGATGATCTGCGCGATGGAGGCCGACCGCGTGCTGACGGTCGACCTGCATGCCGACCAGATCCAGGGCTTCTTCGATGTGCCGGTGGACAACGTCTATGCCTCGCCGCTGCTGCTGGCCGATATCTGGCGCGCCTACGGCACCGACAACCTGATCGTGGTGTCGCCGGACGTGGGTGGCGTGGTGCGTGCGCGCGCCGTCGCAAAGCGCCTGGATGACGCTGATCTGGCCATCATCGACAAGCGCCGTCCGCGCGCCAACGTCGCCACCGTGATGAACATCATCGGCGACGTACAGGGCAAGACCTGCGTGCTGGTGGACGACCTGGTCGATACCGCCGGCACCCTGTGTGCGGCTGCCGCTGCGCTCAAGCAGCGCGGTGCGCTCAAGGTGGTGGCCTACATCACCCACCCGGTGCTATCCGGCCCGGCGGTGGACAACATCAACAATTCGCAGCTCGACGAGCTGGTGGTCACCGACACGATCCCGTTGAACGAAGCGGCGCGGACCTGCCCCAAGATTCGTCAGCTGAGCGTGGCCGAGCTGCTGGCCGAGACCATTCGCCGCATCGCCTTCGGCGAGTCGGTCAGCTCGCTCTACGTCGACTGATCTCCGATTCGGTGCCCGGATCTCCCGGGTGCCGGTACCACGTCTCTCCTGGTCGCGGGTGAGACGCTTCATCGCCGCGAGGCGGTATTCCAAACTAGGTAGTGAAACAACATGGCAAAGACTCACGAAATCAAGGTCGAGCGCCGCGCAGACGAGGGGAAGGGTGCGAGCCGCCGCCTGCGTCACGCTGGCGTCATTCCGGCCATCGTCTACGGTGGCGAACTCGAGCCGGTCAGCATCCAGCTCAACCATGAGCAGATCTGGCTCGCCCAGCAGAACGAGTGGTTCTACTCGTCGATCCTGGACCTGAACCTCAATGGCGACGTGCAGCAGGTGCTGCTGCGTGACATGCAGCGCCATCCGTTCAAGCAGCTGATCATGCACATCGACTTCCAGCGCGTCAGCGCCAACGAGAAGCTCAGCGCCGCTGTGCCGCTGCACTTCGTCAACGAAGCAACCTCGCCGGCTGGCAAGTCCAGCGAAGTGGTCGTGACCCACGAGCTCAACGAAGTCCAGGTGGTCTGCCTGCCGAAGGACCTGCCGGAGTTCATCGAAGTCGACCTCGGTGGCCTGGAAGTGGGCAACGTGATCCACCTGTCCGAAATCAAGCTGCCGGCCGGTGTTGAAATTCCGGAACTGAAGCTGGGCAAGGAGCACGACGTCGCCGTGGTCGCGGCCAAGCACGTGCGCGTCGAGGAAGAAGACGCTGCCGGTGAAGAAGGCAGCGAAGGCGCAGAGACCAAGTAATCCGTTGGCCGATTCCTCGCAGCATGCGGGGAATCGGCTGCGGTCACTGGCATGTCTGCACTTCGTCTGATCGTCGGGCTGGGTAATCCCGGTCCCGAACACGCGCAAACCCGGCATAACGCCGGGTTTCGTTTCGTCGATGCCCTCGTCGAGCGCAGTGGCGCCCGCTGGGGCCTGGACAGCAAGTTGTTCGGCGAGACGGCCAGGGTCGATATCGCCGGGCAGCCCGTCTGGCTGCTCAAGCCGGCGACGTTCATGAATCTCAGTGGTAAATCGATCACCGCCGCCTTGCGGTTCTGGAAGATCGAGCCGGAACAGATGCTCGTCGCCCACGACGAACTGGATCTGTCACCCGGCACGGCACGGCTCAAGTTCGACGGCGGGCATGGCGGCCAGAACGGTCTGCGTGACACCATCCGCCTGCTCGGCCATGGCAAATTTCACCGCTTGCGCGTCGGCATCGGTCATCCCGGTCACAAGGACCGCGTGGTGCCCTGGGTGCTGGGACGGGCAGGGCGCGAGGATGATGTGGCGATTGGTCAGGCAATAGATGCGGCCATCGACGTGCTGCCGCTGGCAATGGATGGCAATTTCAACGAGGCGATGAAGCGCCTGCATACAAGCAGGGATGCGTGATTGGGGATTGGGGATTCGTGGCCATGTGGCATGACGAATCTCCAATCCCGAATCCCAAATCCCGGATGTGACCCATGGGTATCAAATGCGGCATCGTCGGCCTGCCCAACGTCGGCAAGTCGACCCTGTTCAACGCGCTGACCAAGGCGGGCATCGCTGCGGCCAATTTTCCGTTCTGCACCATCGAGCCCAACGTTGGCATCGTGCCGGTGCCCGATCCGCGCCTCAACCAGCTGGCCGAGATCGTCAAGCCGCAGAAGCTGATTCCGACCGCGGTCGAGTTCGTCGACATCGCCGGCCTGGTGGCCGGTGCGGCGAGCGGTGAGGGCCTGGGCAACAAGTTCCTGGCGCACATCCGCGAAGTGGATGCGATCACCCACGTGGTGCGTTGCTTCGAGAACGACGACGTCATCCACGTCAACAACAAGGTCGACCCCATCTCCGACATCGAAACCATCGATACCGAGCTGGCGCTGGCCGACCTGGACAGCGTGGAAAAGGCGCTCAATCGCGCCGAGCGCAGTGCCAAGGGCGGCGACAAGGAGGCTGCGGCACGCAAGCCGGTGCTGGCCAAGCTGCAGGCGGCGCTGTCTGATGGAAAGTCGGGGCGTGCGGCCGGCCTGGATGAGGAAGAGAAGGCGCTGGTGCGCGATCTGTTCCTGCTCACGCTCAAGCCGGTGATGTACATCGCCAACGTGCTGGAAGACGGTTTCGAGAACAATCCGCACCTGGATGCCGTGCGCGCGCACGCTGCAGGCGAAGGTGCAGAAGTGGTGCCGGTCTCGGCCGCGATCGAAGAAGAACTGTCCCAGCTGGACGACGAGGACCGCGATACCTTCCTGGCCGACCTCGGGCTGAGCGAACCTGGCTTGAATCGCGTCATTCGCGCCGCTTACACGCTGCTCGGCCTGCAGACCTACTTCACCGCAGGCGTCAAGGAAGTGCGCGCCTGGACGGTCAGGGCTGGCTCCACCGCGCCGCAGGCGGCGGCCGTCATTCACACCGATTTCGAGAAGGGCTTCATCCGCGCCGAGACCATCGGTTTCGATGATTTCATCAAGTATCGCGGCGAAGCCGGTGCGCGCGACGCGGGCCGCCTGCGTCTGGAAGGCAAGGAATATCGCGTCCAGGAAGGCGACGTGCTGCACTTCCGTTTCAACGTCTGATCCGATGCGTGCGGCGTCGTTCGCCGCGCGCTGTCGGGTGTGACGAATAGTTCAAAATTTTTGTTGACACCGGGTGCGTCCCACAACAAAATAACGGGCTGCTTCACCCCGAACCGATTCGCTTCACCGCGCAACGGTCCGGTAGTAAAAGCTGGAGGGATACCCAAGCGGCCAACGGGGGCAGACTGTAAATCTGCTGGCTTACGCCTTCGGTGGTTCGAATCCACCTCCCTCCACCAGTTTCACGTTGTGGCATGCAGTTCCCGGCGCGGGAGTAGTTCAACGGTAGAACCTCAGCCTTCCAAGCTGATGGTGCGGGTTCGATTCCCGTCTCCCGCTCCATTGAACGCAAATGCATGGCATAATGCAAAACTCGCTCACGTAGCTCAGTCGGTAGAGCACCTCCTTGGTAAGGAGGAGGTCGAAGGTTCGATTCCTTTCGTGAGCACCATTACTCAATCGTCTTAACTCCAAACGATTACCGAGAACTTGCACCCATGGCAAAAGCTAAATTCGAGCGCACCAAGCCGCACGTGAACGTCGGCACCATCGGTCACGTCGACCATGGCAAGACCACGTTGACCGCCGCGCTGACCAAGATCGGTGCAGAGCGTTTCGGTGGCGAGTTCAAGGCGTATGACGCGATCGACGCAGCGCCGGAAGAAAAGGCGCGCGGCATCACGATTTCGACCGCGCACGTCGAATACGAATCCCCGACCCGCCA